>JBQTIV010000202.1:0-21529 GCA_052387775.1 Betaproteobacteria bacterium | reverse complement strand
TAACACGATGAGCGTCGTAGCCGGGGTCTTTCAGTGACCCGCAAGGCGTCCACAAAAGCGGCTCCCGGTCAACGCGGCGGGCGTGAATTCGCAGCTTTACTGAAGAAGGTGCGCGCCTGTCGTGTGTGCGAAGCGCACTTGCCGTTCGGCCCGCGGCCGATTCTGCGCGCAGCGATTAGCGCGCAATTGCTGATCGTCGGCCAGGCGCCAGGTCGCCGCGTGCACGAAACGGGGATTCCATGGAACGATCCTTCGGGAGACCGCTTGCGCGATTGGCTGCAACTGGAGCGTGAACGCTTCTACGATCAAACTCACATCGCCATCATTCCGGCCGGGTTTTGTTACCCCGGGACCGGTCCTGGCGGGGACTTGCCGCCGCGGCCGGAGTGCGCGCCGCTCTGGCATCCGCAACTGTTGGCACATCTGCCGAAGCTGCGCTTGGCACTGTTGATTGGCAGTTACGCGCAAGCGGTTTACCTCGGTGACCGGCGCAAGTCCACGCTGACCGACACGGTGCGCGCCTGGCGCGAGTACCTGCCGAACTGCATTCCACTGCCTCACCCTAGCCCGCGAAACCAACTGTGGTTCAAGCGCAACCCCTGGTTCGCCGCCGAAGTGATTCCATTCCTGCGGCGGAACGTCCACCAGCTTATCGAGAGCCGATGAAACCGCGGACCGGGCGCGACGTGTGGAACTCTTTCACTTGCCTGCACCAATCGCGCCTTCGATGATTCCACCGCCGAGGCAGACCTTCGATTCGTAAACCACCACAGACTGGCCCGGCGTGACTGCCCACTGGGGTTCAGCGAACTTGATATCGCATTGCGTGCGGTCGACGCGCTCAAGCTCGCATGGCGCGTCCTTCTGCCGGTAGCGCGTTTTTGCGCCGTAAACCCAGTGACAGTGCGGTTGGGCGCCACTTATCCAGTTCAGGTCCATCGCCCTCAGGGCCTCTGCCAGCAGTGCCGCGTGATCGTGACCCTGCACTACGACCAGTTTGTTTGCCGTCACTTCCTTTGCGGCAACGTACCAGGGTTCGCCTGCGCCATCCTTGCGCCCGCCGATCCCCAGTCCCTGGCGCTGGCCGATGGTGTAGTACATGAGGCCGATATGCCTGCCGACGGTCTTGCCCTCCGGGGTCACGATGTCGCCGGGTTGGGTCGGCAGGTAGCGGCTGAGAAACTCGCGGAACGGCCTCTCGCCGATGAAACAGATGCCGGTCGAATCCCTTTTGTCGTGATTCGGCAGCTTGAGGCTTCTCGCCAATTCACGCACGTCGCGCTTGTACATCGCACCCAGTGGAAACAGCGTCTTCGCAAGCTGCACCTGATCGAGGCGGTAAAGGAAGTAGCTCTGGTCCTTGGTGCCGTCTTCGGCCTTGAGCAGTTGAAACAGGCCGTCGATCTGTCGCAGCTGCGCGTAGTGGCCGGTGGCGATGCGTTCGGCGCCGAGCTGGAGCGCGTGGTCAAGGAAGGCCTTAAACTTGATTTCGGCGTTGCAGAGCACGTCCGGATTGGGCGTGCGCCCCGCCTGGTACTCCGCGAGGAATTTGCTGAAGACCCGGTCCTTGTACTCGGCGGAGAAATTCACGGACTCGATGTCGATGCCGATCAGATCGGCTACCGACACCGCATCGATCAGGTCCTGGCGCGAGTTGCAGAATTCGTCGTCATCGTCGTCCTCCCAGTTTTTCATGAACAGGCCGACGACTTCGAAGCCCTGTTCCTTGAGCAGCCAGGCGGCGACCGACGAGTCCACTCCGCCCGACATGCCTACCACCACACGCTTCTTTGGCATTCGCCGGTTCCGCTCAGTCAAGATGCACCAGCAGATCGAGAGGGGTGCGCGCGCCGCGCTGGTAGTCTTCCATGCAGCGAACCACCAGCGGGCTGCGATGGCGGCTGCGGCTGGCGCGGACTTCCGCCGCCGTCAGCCATAACGCCCGCACGATTCCCGTATCCAGGGCGCGCTCGGGGTGGTGCGTGCCCAACCGCCCCGCAAAGGCGAAGCGCAGGTAACTGACATTGCGGTCGGGATGCCGCCAGTGATACACGCCGACCAGGAACTCAGGTGTGAACTCGTAGGCAGTTTCCTCCAGAGTTTCGCGAGCCGTGCCGTCGACCAGAGACTCGTTTGCCTCGAGATGACCAGCGGGCTGATTGAGCATCAGACCGTCGTCGGTGTGCTCCTCGACCAGGAGGAATCTTCCGTCGCGTTCGACGATCGCGGCGACGGTCACCTTCGGCTTCGACAGCTTTGCAGTCATTCAGATCAGTTTCGGGAACAGTTCGATGAGCCCGCGGTACACGTATTCGACCGCAATCGCCGCGATGATCAGGCCCATTACGCGGGTGATGATGTTCATGCCGGTCTTGCCGAGGCGTTTTGAAATCCGGGCGGCGGCGATGAGCGTTGCCCATACGGCCACGGCGATGATCAGCGCCGGGATCAGCAGCATGAGGTGATGACTGAAGCTCGGCGATTGGTGGGTCGCGATGATCATCGTGCTGATTGCCCCGGGGCCGGCGAGCAGCGGGATGCCCAGCGGCACCACGGCGACCGCGTGATTTTCCGCCGCCTCCTCGGCTTCGTCCGGCGTCTGCCGGATCCGGCTTTCCTTGGCCTGCAACATCGAAATCGCCATCATCATCAGCACGATTCCGCCGCCGATCAGGAAAGAGGGGATGCTGATCCCGAAGAAATGCAGAATTTCCGCGCCCACCAGAGCGGCGACGCCGAGGACGCAGAACACCGTGATCGCCACCACGCGGGCAATGCGTGCCCGATGCACGTTTGGCTCGCCATCGGTGGTGGTCAGGAACACCGGTATGCTGGCAATCGGATCGACGATGGCCAGTAGCGTGACGGTCAACTTCAGGATGTCGGCCCATTCACTCATTCGTGGATTTCAGCGTTGTTCGTGCGCGATGAGGTAGTCGTACGCCGGCAAAGTGAGGAACTCGACGAAGTCCTCGGCGAGCGTCAGCTCCTCGAACATCTTTGCGCCCTCCGGATATTTCCCGGCTGCGTAACCCTTGTCGCCGAGCAACTGCCGCACTTTCTGCAGCTCCTGCGGTACCAGTTCACGGAATAACTCCTTGGTGACTTTGCGGCCGTCGTCCAGGATTCCGAGGGGACTGCGGATCCAGTGCCAGATCTGCGCCCGCGAAATTTCCGCAGTCGCGGCGTCCTCCATCAGGTTGAATATCGGCACACAGCCGGTGCCGGCAAGCCAGGCGCCCAGGTACTGGATGCCGATATTGATGTTGGTGCGCAAGCCGTCTTCGGTGACCGGCCCCTTGGGCTGGAAATCGAGCAGGTCTTTGGCGCTGACGTTGACGTCGTCGCGCTTCTTGTGGATCTGGTTCGGGGTCTTCATGGCTTTGTCGAAGGCTTCCTTGGCGATCGCCACCAGCCCGGGGTGCGCAACCCAGGTTCCATCGTGGCCGTCGTTGGCTTCGCGATCCTTGTCGGCGCGTACTTTCGCCAGCGCCGCCTCGTTTGCGGCGGGATCGTTCTTGATCGGAATTTGCGCAGCCATCCCGCCCATCGCGAAGGCGCCGCGCTTGTGGCAGGTCTTGATCAGCAGCAGGGAATAGGAGCGCATGAACGGGCTCACCATGGTTACCAGATGCCGGTCGGCGAGGATGAAGTCCTTGTGGCTGCGGAATTTCTTGATGCAGCTGAAGATGTAGTCCCAGCGGCCGCAATTGAGTCCCGCCGAGTGCTCGCGTAACTCGTAGAGGATCTCCTCCATCTCGAAAGTCGCAAGAATGGTTTCGATCAACACCGTAGCCTTGACCGTGCCTTGTGCAACGCCGAGTTCCTTCTGCGCCAGGACGAAAGCGTCGTTCCACAGTCTTGCCTCCAGGTGCGATTCCATTTTGGGCAGGTAAAGGTACACGCCCGCACCCTGCCTGATGCGCGTCCTGGCGTTTTGGAAAAAGTACAGTCCGAAGTCGAATAGTGATCCCGACATCGGCTGGCCGTCGACGAACACATGCTTCTCGCTGAGGTGCCAGCCGCGCGGGCGCACCAGCAAAGTGGCGGTCTTGCCGGCGAGCCGGTATTGCTTGCCTTCGGGACTGGTAAACGAAATGTTGTTGTTGACCGCGTCGCGCACGTTTATCTGGCCCTGCAACTGATTGTCCCAGGTCGGCGTCGAAGAATCTTCGAAGTCGGCCATGAATACGTTGGCACCGGAATTGAGCGCGTTGATTACCATCTTGCGGTCGGTCGGACCGGTAATTTCGACGCGCCGATCCTGGAGATCCTGCGGTACCGCTGCGACCTGCCAGTCGGCCTCGCGCACATACCTTGTTTCGGGCAGGAAATCGGGCAACCTGCCGGCGTCGAGTTCCTTCTGGCGCCGCGCGCGCCGCGCGAGGAGCTCGAGGCGGCGAGTATTGAAGTTCCGATGCAGTTTGGCGAGAAAGGCGAGCGCGTCCGCTGTGAGAATCTGCGCGTATTCGGGCGTGATACGTCCTTGCACTTGCATGCCGGCGGGGATGTTCGGCTGAGTCATGGCGGGTTTCCGGTCGGTTCGAATTTTTGCAATTTGAAAAATAATTTCGCCAGATGATAGAAGTGAAGGACTGAGGGGGCAAGCACCGCTTGCCACGCCGCGGCGGCGCGGAACCAGGCGAATCGCCTTGGTGGCGCGTGCAGATGGCAAGTGCGTGACTCATTTTCCGCATCGCCGGAGAAACCGCCGGCAGCGGCTCAGGCGCGCGCAGAGTGGGTTCCTGTGGGCCGTGCGCGGTCCTTGCTTTACAATTGGCGTCTTCGGGCGCTGCGCATTAGCGCTTGCAATTCAATCACATCCATCCACACGCCGAATCGAGGCCGATTTCATGTACCAGCACATCAAGGTTCCTTCTGCGGGACAGAAGATCACCGTAAACAAGGATTACACGCTGGATGTTCCCGCCAATCCGATCATTCCCTTCATCGAGGGTGACGGTACCGGTGTGGACATCACTCCAGTCATGCGCAGGGTCGTGGATTCGGCGGTCCAGGCGGCCTATGAGGGCAAGCGCAAGATCGTGTGGATGGAAATGTATGCCGGCGAGAAATCGTGCAACGTCTACGGCGAAAACGTCTGGCTGCCGGAAGAAACGCTGCAGGCGAGCAGGCAGTTTGTGGTATCGATCAAGGGTCCGCTTACCACGCCGGTGGGTGGCGGCATCCGCTCGATCAACGTGGCGTTGCGCCAGGAACTGGACCTGTACGTGTGTCTGCGTCCCGTGCGCTACTTCAAAGGCGTGCCTAGTCCACTGAAACAGCCGGAAAAGACCGACATGGTGATCTTCCGGGAGAACTCCGAGGACATTTATGCGGGTATAGAGTGGGCCGCGGAATCCGAAGGTTCCCGCAAGGTGATCGATTTCCTGATCAAGGATATGGGAGTGACGAAGATCCGTTTTCCCCAAACCTCCGGAATCGGCATCAAGCCGGTCTCGCGTGAAGGCACCGAGCGACTGGTTCGCAAGGCTCTCCAGTACGCAGTCGCGAACCGGCGCAGGTCGGTCACCCTGGTGCACAAGGGCAACATCATGAAGTTCACCGAAGGCGCTTTTCGGGACTGGGGTTACGCGCTTGCCAAGCGCGAGTTTGGGGCGGTGCTGCTTGACGGCGGGCCGTGGATGAAGCTGCCAAACGGGGTGGTGGTGAAAGATGCCATCGCCGACGCTTTCCTGCAGCAAATCCTGCTGCGCCCGGACGAGTACGACGTCATTGCGACGCTCAACCTGAACGGTGACTACATCTCCGACGCCCTGGCAGCCCAGGTGGGCGGCATCGGCATTGCCCCCGGCGCCAATACCAGCGACTCGGTGGCGATGTTCGAGGCGACCCACGGCACAGCACCGAAGTACGCCGGCAAGGATTACGTCAATCCCGGGTCGCTGATTCTCTCGGCGGAGATGATGCTGCGTCACATCGGTTGGGTTGAGGCGGCCGATCTCATCGTCAATTCCATGGGCGCGGCTATCCGCGACAAAGTCGTAACCTATGACTTCGCGCGCCTGATGACCGGAGCCACGCAAGTGTCCTGCTCCGGATTTGGCAGCGCCATGATCGAGCGCATGAAGAATTGAGCAACCCGCAAAAACAAAAAGCCCGCGACGTGGTCGCGGGCTTCGAATGTTCTGAAACTGCTGGCGGAGTCGTTTGCGCCGCCCGGCAGTCCTTAGGCGGCTTGGATATTGGAAGCCTGCTTCCCCTTTGGTCCTTGGGTGACTTCGAAACTCACCTTCTGGCCCTCTTTGAGCGTCTTGAAGCCGTTCATCTGAATTGCCGAAAAATGGGCAAACAGATCTTCGCTGCCGTCGTCGGGTGTGATGAAACCATAGCCCTTTGCATCGTTGAACCACTTTACAGTACCAGTTGCCATACTCCCCTTCCCCTGAAGAAAAGCGCGGGCTGGAAGCCCGCCGATCGTTTGAGTTTCAAGTCCGCGTTATCGGCAGAACCGGTACTGCAGTAGCCTTGAAGCCAAACACCTATACACTTTTTAGGTCATTTATTTTCGGAAGTCAAGTACGCCAAAACCGTTGCAAGCGTTTGTTGCAACGCGGTTTTGGGGATTTTGCCTAATCTCCGGTCAGGTCCGGATTCTGTGCTTGTAATTTCCGCGGTTATCAGCAAAATTAGGTTTTGGTGAGGGCACTGGAAGCAAGACGGCAGCCTATGGCAACGGGAACCCGCGATAGCACGCTTCTGGAGGCCGAGAAGAGCAAGGTCAAGCCCCCGCCAATGTTCAAAGTTCTGCTGTTGAACGACGACTACACGCCCATGGATTTCGTGGTCTCGGTTCTGCAGACGTTTTTTTCGATGACGCGAGAACAGGCGACCCAAATCATGCTCAAAGTACACAGGGAGGGCATGGGCGTGTGCGGGGTGTATCCTAAGGATGTGGCCGCTTCAAAGGTCGACCAGGTTACCGCTTTTTCGAGGCAGCATCAGCATCCGCTTCAGTGCGTGATGGAGGAAACATGATTGCGCAGGAGTTAGAAGTCAGTCTGCACATGGCGTTCATGGAAGCACGGCAGAAGCGCCACGAATTCATCACCGTGGAGCACCTGCTGCTCGCCATGCTGGACAACCCTTCCGCCGCGGAAGTCCTGCGCGCCTGCGCTGCCAGCGTCGAGGAGCTCAGAAAGCTGCTGAACGAATTCATCAACGAACATACCCCGGTGGTGAGCGGAGAGGAAGTTGACACTCAACCTACGCTCGGATTCCAGCGCGTGATCCAGCGCGCGATCCTGCACGTGCAGTCATCAGGCAAAAAAGAGGTGACCGGGGCCAACGTTCTGGTGGCGATCTTTGGCGAGAAAGACTCGCACGCGGTGTACTTCTTGCACCAGAAGGGGGTAACGCGCCTGGACGTGGTGAACTTCATCTCCCATGGCATTACCAAGGTGCCGCAGGCGGCGCCCGCCAAACAACAGCCGGAGGCGGAGGCGGATTCCGAACAGGAGCAGTCTTCAGGGGGCGCGCTCGAGAGCTACACCATGAACCTGAACGCGCTCGCCATCTCCGGCAAGATCGATCCGCTGATCGGCCGGGAACGTGAACTCGAGCGCGTGATCCAGACACTGTGCCGCCGGCGCAAGAACAATCCGTTGCTGGTGGGCGAGGCCGGGGTGGGAAAGACCGCGATCGCCGAGGGATTGGCGCGCCGCATCATCGAAGGCAGCGTGCCCGAAATCCTGTCGCGCTGCCAGGTCTACGCGCTCGACATGGGCGCGCTGCTTGCCGGCACCAAGTACCGCGGCGACTTCGAGCAAAGGCTCAAGGCGGTGCTCAAGCAACTCACCGACAATCCTAACGCAATCCTGTTCATCGACGAGATCCACACGCTGATCGGGGCCGGCGCGGCTTCCGGCGGGACACTGGATGCCTCCAACCTGCTCAAGCCGGCGCTGGCCTCCGGGAGCCTGAAGTGCATCGGTGCCACCACGTACACGGAATTCCGCGGGATTTTCCAGAAGGACCACGCGCTGTCCCGGCGCTTCCAGAAGATCGACGTGACCGAACCCTCGGTCGCGGAGACCGTCGAAATCCTGCGCGGGCTGAAAACGCGTTTCGAGGCGCACCACGGCGTCAAATACACCGCCTCGGCGCTGACCTCGGCGGCGGAACTGTCGGCGCGCTTCATCAACGACCGTCATTTGCCCGACAAGGCCATCGACGTGATCGACGAGGCCGGCGCGGCGCAACGCATCCTGCCGAAGTCCAAGCAGAAGAGGGTCATCAGCAAGCACGAGATCGAGGAGATCATCGCCAAGATCGCGCGCGTTCCCGCGCAGAGTGTTTCTTCCACCGATCGCAGCAAGTTGCAAAACCTCGACCGTGACCTGAAAGCGGTGGTATTCGGCCAGGACAAGGCGATCGATGCGCTGGCGGCCTCGATCAAGATGTCGAGAAGCGGGCTGGGCAATCCGCAGAAGCCGATTGGCTGCTTCCTGTTCAGCGGCCCTACCGGGGTGGGCAAGACCGAAGTGGCTCGCCAGCTCGCCTATACCATGGGGGTGGAACTGATCCGCTTCGACATGTCCGAGTACATGGAGCGGCATGCGGTTTCGCGACTGATCGGCGCGCCGCCCGGTTACGTGGGTTTCGACCAGGGCGGGCTGCTCACCGAGGCGATCACCAAGCATCCGTATTCGGTGCTGCTGCTCGACGAGATCGAAAAGGCGCATCCGGACATTTTCAACATCCTGCTGCAGGTGATGGACCACGGCACGCTCACCGACAACAACGGGCGCAAGGCGGATTTTCGCAATACCGTGATCGTCATGACCACCAACGCCGGCGCCTCGGAGCTGTCGAAAACGTCGATGGGATTCACGCAGCAGATCGCTGCCGGCGATGAGATTGCGGAGATCAAGCGCATGTTCACGCCGGAATTCCGTAACCGCCTGGATGCCGCCATTTCCTTCTCGGCGTTGTCCCACGACATCATCATTAAGGTGGTGGACAAATTTCTCATGCAGCTCGAAGAGCAATTGCACGAGAGGAAAGTCGAAGTGGCTTTCACCGATGCGCTCAAGGCCTATCTCGCCAAGAACGGTTTCGATCCAATGATGGGCGCGCGGCCCATGTCGAGGCTGATTCAGGACACGATACGCACTGCGCTGGCGGACGAGCTTCTGTTCGGACGCCTCGCGAGCGGCGGCAAGGTTACCATTGACGTGGATAGCGAAGGCAAGACCAGGTTGCTTTTCGACGAAGCCAGGGAAGAAAGCCTCGCCTGAACGCACGCAATGCTGCAAACCGAGCCGGACCGACGAGGTCTGGCTTTTTTTTCGGCCGCTGGGCCGCTCTTGGGTGTACCCACGGGGTTGCGCCGCTTTTCGGCCGCGGGTAACCTGTCTGCGAGTGAAGCGCACACGGCGTTTTTCGTCACGCGTTACCAGCTGGAGAACAGTAATGATCAGGGCAGGCATCGCATTCGCGGCGCTGCTGTTCGCCGCGGCGGGCGTTCCGGCGTTCGCGGCAGACAATATCAACGGGCGTAATTGGGCGGCAACCTGCACCGGCTGTCATGGCACCGACGGCCGTAGTGAGGGCGGCATTCCACTACTGGCAGGTTTGGACAAGGTCTACATCGTCAATGCGATGAAGGAGTTCAAGGCCGGATCGCGGCCGGCAACCGTCATGCATCAGCACGCCAAGGGCTATTCCGACGAACAGATCGAGCGAATCGCGGAGTACTTCGCTGCGCAACCACTGAAGTGACGCCCGGGAACCGAGGAGAGGGAAAATGGCTCTGACACGTCGCGATTTCATAAAGTGGTTGTCGGCCTCGGCTGCGTTATCCGGGAGCCTTGGCTGCGCCACCGCGACGGCATCCAGAACCGTGGGCAAAGTGGTGGTAATCGGAGGCGGCTATGCCGGCGCCACCGCCGCCAAGTATGTGCGAATGTGGGGGCCGGATATCGAGGTCACTCTGGTCGAGCGGGACGCGGAGTTCGTTTCCTGCCCGCTTTCGAACCGGGTGCTTGCCGGCGTCATCCAGTTGAAGGATCTCACGCGCGATTACGGCAAGCTTCAGGCCAAGTATGGCGTGAAGCGCATCCGCGACGAGGCAACGGCGATCGATCCGGTCGCGCAGGAAGTGCGATTGGGGACGGGTGGTTCGCTCAAGTACGATCGCCTGATCGTGGCGCCGGGTGTGGACATTCTGTACAGCGAGGTGCCCGGCATGGATTCGCTGCAGGCACAGGAGCGAGCGTTGCATGCCTGGAAGGCCGGGCCGCAGACGGTGACGCTGCGCAAGCTGCTGGAGGCCATGGCTGACGGCGGCGTGTACGCGATTACGATTCCCAAAGCCCCATACCGCTGCCCGCCGGGACCGTACGAACGCGCCTGCCAGGTGGCGTGGTACTTCAAGACCAGCAAACCCAAATCCAAGGTCCTCATTCTCGACGCCAACGAGGACGTGGTGTCGAAGAAGGGGCTGTTTATGAAGGCTTGGAGCGAGCGTTACGCCGGGATCATCGAGTACCGCCCGAACAGCGAACTCACGGCGGTTGATGCGGCCACGCTGACGGCGAAACTTACATTTGAAGACGTCAAGGCCGATGTGTTGAACGTGGTCCCGCCGCAGCGCGCGGCAAAGATTGCCCTGGATGCCGGTTTGATCACCGCGAACAACAGGTGGTGCGGCGTGGATTTCCTGACCTATGAGTCATCGGCCGTCAAGAACGTGCACGTTCTCGGCGATGCCATCATGGCAGCACCGCAAATGCCCAAATCCGGGCACATGGCGAACCAGCACGCGAAGGTCTGCGCCGCCGCAGTGGTGGCGCTGATGCACGGTCAAGCGGTCAATACTCAGCCGCTGGTCAGCAACACCTGCTACAGCTTTGTGAGCGACAAGGAAGTCATCCACGTGGCTTCCGTGCATGCCTATGTGCCGGAGAAGAAAACCATGGAAATCGTCCCTGGAGGCAGCGGTGTGTCTGCGGCGGCGAGCGAACAGGAAGGCCAGTACGCGGAAGCCTGGGGCAGGAATATCTGGTCCGACATGCTGGGTTGAGAGCACCCGCACGTTTCAGCGGCACAGACGGGCGGTCGTGACCGCCCGATTTCTTTTCGCGTCCGGTGGCGATCAGTCGAGGGCGACGTCCTTCATGATATCGACGATCACCCGCGTCTTGGTGTTCTCCAGAACGATGTCGGCGCCGAAGACCACGCGCACGTAACCCGCCGGAAGTTTCGACAGCTTGGATTCCAGATCGCCCGGGAGCTCGCGCCCCTGCAATCCAGGAGGCAGCTCGCCGTTCTTCTTCAACTGCTTTTCCAGTCCCGGCGGCGGCTTGTCCTTCTTTGCCAGTCCGGGTGGCGTCTTCTTTTTCTTCTTGGATTTGCCCGAGTAGTATTCCTCGATCAGTTGCCGATCCCTGTCGCTGAACACCACTGCTACGGTCGTGTCTTTATCCTTGACGACGACTTTGCCGCTGGAGCCGATCTGCGGCATGTTCTCGCACCCGACAAGCAGAGCGGCCGTACAGATAACGGCAGCGGGTAGGGACAGCCGCTTAACGAATCCATATCCCTGGCGCATGAGATTTCTCCGTGTGGATACCAGCGGCATTCTACCGCCGGTTATGCGTCCGCGCTGGCGGCACCGCGAGGTAGGTCAGCGCTACGATCAGCGCGCACAGCAGATAAACTAAACCGAAAACCCATTTCGGCAAGTCGTAGTACAGGACGGCGTGAAGCCATCTTTCCAGGAAACCGATCCCAGTGCGACTGCCGCGCAGTTCGTCCTCCCACACAGTTAGCGGGCAGGCGAAACCAAGCAGCGTTTGGGCCGCGACAAAAACGATGGCGGCCAGGTGTGCAATGCGAAACTTGAAGTTGCGTGCCGCCTGCCAGCCGTGCCAGGCACCGACCCAGATGAACGCCAGGCCTCCGACGACAAACCCGACGAACAGCAAGTGGACGATCAGGATGAAGTCGGCAAGCAACGCTTGCATACAACACTAAGCACTCCCCGTCGCCACGGGCCGCGACGGGTCGGCGATCCACTCGCTCCACGATCCGGGATACAGACGGCTGCCCTTGATGCCGGCGAATTCCATCGCCAGCAGATTGTGGCAGGCGGATACGCCCGAGCCGCACTGGTGCACCACTTGTTGCGCCGACGCGGTGCCGACCAGCGACTGGAAATCGGCGCGCAGTTCTGCAGGTGACTTGAAGAAGCCCTGCGCGTTCAGGTTGTCTTTGAAGAAGCGGTTGAGCGCGCCCGGAATGTGGCCGGCGACCGGATCTATGGTCTCGTTGCGGCCATGGAAACGGTCTTTGCTCCGTGCGTCGATCAGGACCATTTCCCTCGAATGGAGGTGCTTGGCGACGGTCGCAGCGTCCACCCAGGAGCAGTCAGGGGTACCGCTGAATTTTGCCGGCATCGGCGTGGGCCGTTCCTGGGTCACAGGATGGTCCGCAGCGATCCACGCCTGCCAACCGCCGTCGACTACGGCCACCTTCCGATGTCCGACCCAGCGCAGCATCCACCACAGGCGTGAGGCATAGCTGCCGCCGGCATCATCGTAGCCGACGACCTGGCTGCTGTTGGTAACACCCATACGGCCGAGCCAGGCGATGAACGCGTTCGGGTCAGGCAGAGGATGGCGGCCGTTCTTGCCCGTGAGCGGCCCTGCGAGATCCCTGTCCGCATGCGCGAATCGGGCGCCGGGGACGTGCGATGCGGCATACGCCTTCTGTCCGAATGCAGGGTTGGTCAATTCGTGGCGGCAGTCGAAGATCACCAGTTCCTCGCCGCCAAGATGATTTGCCAGATCGGCGACGGAGATGAGCGTCGTGTAATTCATGGCAGGGCGCAAGTCGTAAGGTGAAGGCAATGAGGCCCGCATCGTACACTTGCGCGTTTCGCGGACCTCGCGCGAGCTTACAGGTGCGGCTCGATACGCTTGCGCAGGAATTCGTGGAAGTGGATCATGCCGTCTTCCATCGGCGACTGGTACGGACCGAATTCATTGCGGCCCTGCTGGTAGAGGGCGCGGCGGCCTTCGGTCATACGCACACAGATTTCCTGGTCTTCCCTGGCGGTCTCGATGTAGGCCTGTTGTTCCGCTTCGACAAACTCGCGTTCGAACAGAACAATGTCCTCAGGGTAGTAGAACTCCACCACGTTGCTGCAGTGTTCAGGCCCGCGCGGCAGGATGGTGCTGACCACCAGCACGTTGGGATACCACTCCACCATGATGTTCGGATAGTACGTCAGCCAGATCGCGCCCTGCTTGGGCATCTCCCCATTGTTGTAACGAAGCACGGCCTCGTGCCATTTCTTGTATGCAACCGTGCCCGGCTTCCCCAGCGCCTGATTGATGCCCACGGTCTGCTCGCTGTACCACTCGCCGAATTCCCACTTCAGATCTTCGGCATCGACGAACTGGCCCAGCCCGGGATGGAAAGGCTCGACGTGATAATCCTCGAGGTAAACCTCGATGAATGTCTTCCAGTTGACCGGGTACTCCTCGAGCATCACCCGGTCGAGCATGTAGCCGGAGAAATCCAGGTAAGCGAGCTCGCCCAGTTTCGACAAATCCAGGTTGGGATTGCGCGGCCCGGCGAACAGCAGCCCGTTCCAATGGGTAAGAGGCGTTTTTCCCAGGTCCAGACAGGGGTTGCCGGGAAAATGCGGGGCGCCGAGCAGACGGCCCGACAGGTCGTAGGTCCAGCGGTGCAGCGGGCAGACGATGTTGTTCGTGCGACCGTGTCCCTTGAGGATGATGGCCTGCCGGTGACGACAGACGTTGGACAGCAATTCCACCCCATTCTGGTTACGGACCAGCGCCTTGGCGTGCCCGATCCACTCGAGGCTGCGATAGTCACCGACCGCGGGGACCATCAATTCGTGGCCGACGTAACCCGGGCCCTGCTCGAACAGTACCTTCTGTTCGATTCCGGCGATGCGCGCATCGAAATACCACTCGACCGGCAGCTGAACCGGGGTGCGGGTCAAAGCGGAAACATTAGCCAGGTCTGTCATAAGCAGGTGCCACCGGCGGGGGAAAAGCAGCAATAAAAAAACCGCCCCCGGCCTGACGCGCAGTTTGGGCGGAATTCCACGAAATATTGTCCCTTAAAACCCCACACGGCGCAACGCCTTTGAGCCATTCATGACTCGTTGATTTAACCCCATCCGACCCCATTCGTTGACCCGGGTTCCGAGGATAGGCTATTTTGACGATCTTGCCTTCCCCCGATCCTCTTTTCTCCGTGACCAGACCCAGATCGCAGAAGCCGCAATCATTCGAGCAGGCGCTCGCCGAGATCGAGAGTATCGTCGCGGCCATGGAGGCCGGACAGCTTCCGCTCGAGAAGTCGCTGGCGTCCTACAAGCGCGGCGCGGAGCTCCTGCAGTATTGCCACGCTCAGCTGCAACAAGCCCAACAACAGGTCAAGGTCCTCGAGGCCGGCGCCCTGCAGAATTTTTCCGGTGACGACGGCGACGAGTGATTTTCAGGGGTGGATGCTGGACCGTCAGGACCGCGTCGAAAAAACCCTGAATGCCCTGTTACCGGCGCCGGAGCTTGCGCCGGCGCGCCTGCACGCCGCGATGCGCTACGCCGTGCTGGGTGGAGGCAAACGCGTCAGGCCGCTGCTTGCTTACGGAGCCGGCGAACTGTCCGGCGCGGAGCTCGCGCGAGTGGACCGAGCGGCCGCCGCCGTGGAAATGATCCATGCGTATTCGCTGGTGCACGATGATCTCCCGTGCATGGACGACGACGTGCTGCGCCGAGGCAAGCCCACGGTACATCTGGAATTCGACGAGGGCACCGCGCTGCTGGTTGGCGACAGTTTGCAGAGCCTGGCCTTTCAAGTCATTTCCGAGCAATCAATCGCCGACGACGCGCTGCGGCAGGTGGAGATGATAGAACTTCTAGCGCGCGCCTGCGGTTCGCGCGGTATGGCGGGTGGGCAGGCGATCGATTTCGAGGCCACCGGCAAGGTACTCGCGGTGACCGAACTGGAATTCATGCACGTTCACAAAACCGGCGCGCTGATCCGGGCTTCTGTGGCGCTGGGTGCGCGTTGCGGGGATGCGTTGTCGGCTGCGCAGTTCAACGAACTGGATCGTTTTGGCAAGTTCATAGGGCTAGCCTTCCAGGTGGTTGACGACGTGCTGGATGCCCGCTCGAGCACCGCGACGCTGGGCAAAACCGCTGGCAAGGATTCGAAGAACAACAAACCGACTTACGTCAGCGCGCTCGGTCTCGACGCGGCGCGCAAGTTCGCCGCGGATTTGCGTGAGGACGCATTGCGCGCGCTCGATGCGCTTCCTCAAGACGGCGGACGACTTCGCCAAGTCGCCGATTTCATCGTGTCGCGGCGGTTCTGAATTCGCGCATAGGCATGGACGAACTCCTCGAAAAGATCAGCAGCCCGTCGGACCTGCGCGCGCTCGAACGCAAGCAGCTCGAAGAACTCGCCGCGGAACTGCGCGACTATCTGATTCGTTCGGTGGCAGCCACCGGCGGCCACCTGTCATCCAATCTTGGCACCGTCGAGCTCACGGTGGCGCTGCATTACGTATTCAACACGCCCCATGACCGGCTGGTGTGGGATGTCGGCCACCAGACCTACGCGCATAAAATTCTCACCGGGCGGCGGGAGCGGATGTCCACACTACGGCAGTACGGCGGCGTAGCCGGCTTTCCGCGCCGCATCGAAAGCGAATACGATACCTTCGGAACCGCACATTCCAGCACCTCGATCAGTGCCGCGCTCGGAATGGCGGTAGCGGCGCGCATGAAGGGCGAGGACCGGCGGGTGGTGGCGATCATCGGCGATGGCGCCATGACCGCCGGCATGGCATTCGAGGCGCTGAACAACGCGGGGGCGATGGACGCCAATCTTCTGGTCGTTCTCAACGACAACGACATGTCGATCTCGGAGAACGTGGGCGCGCTGAACAATTACCTGGCGAAACTGATGTCCGGACGCTTTTACTCCGCGGCACGGAAAACCGGCGAGAAAGTGCTCGGCGTGGTGCCGCCAATGCTGGAACTTGTCAAACGCGCCGAAGAACACGTGAAGGGCATGGTCACGCCCGGCACGCTGTTCGAGGAGTTCGGCTTCAACTACATCGGCCCGATAGACGGCCACAATCTCGACGTGTTGGTGTCGACCCTGAGCAACCTGAAAAAACTCGAGGGACCGCAATTCCTGCATGTCGTCACCCGCAAAGGCAAAGGCTACGAGCCGGCGGAAAAGGATCCGATCCTGTACCACGGCGTTGCCAAATTCGACCCGGTCGCGGGAATTACGCCCAAGTCTGGAGCAAAGCCAACCTACACCCAGATTTTCGGCGACTGGCTCTGCGACATGGCGGCGCTGGATTCGCGCCTGATCGGAATTACCCCGGCCATGCGCGAAGGCTCAGGGTTGGTGCGTTTTTCCCAAGAGTATCCAGACCGCTATTTCGATGTCGGTATCGCCGAGCAGCACGCGCTCACGTTTGCCGCCGGATTGGCTTGCGAGGGGCTGAAGCCCGTGGTGGCGATCTATTCGACCTTTCTGCAACGCGCCTACGATCAGTTGATACACGACATCTGTATCCAGAACCTGCCGGTGCTCTTCGGAATCGACCGCGCCGGACTGGTCGGCGCCGATGGACCCACTCACGCTGGCAGCTTCGACCTCAGCTACCTGCGCTGCCTGCCTAACATGGTGGTGATGGCCCCGAGCGATGAGAACGAATGCCGCCAGATGCTCTACACGGGCTACAAGATCGACGGCCCGGTGGCTGTGCGCTACCCGCGCGGCAGCGGGCCGGGCGTACCGGCCCGGAACGAGCTGACCGCACTGCCGATCGGCAGGGGCGAGGTACGCCGCCGCGGTCGACGGGTGGCGATCCTGTCTTTTGGCGCGCTACTCAAACCTTGCCTGGACGCTGCCGAGAGGCTCGATGCCACGGTCGCCGACATGCGCTTCGTGAAGCCATTGGACGAAAAACTGGTCGGAGAGCTGGCGAGCTCTCACGAATGGCTGGTTACCGCGGAGGAGAACACCATTCTCGGTGGAGCCGGCAGTGCAGTCCTGGAACTCCTTGAAAAAGAAGGTATTCAGAAGAAGGTTCTGCAACTTGGGTTACCTGATCGCTTCGTCGATCAGGGCGACCCGGCGCGATTGCTCAGGGAATGCGCTCTGGACGCAGAGGGCATCCACGCTTCAATAGCGGCAAAATTAGCCGAGTAGTTTACTCAACTATTGCCGTCGTCTATAATCAGCCACTGGTAATCCAACCCTGAGCCACGCGATGAATTCCCCAGAAGGCTTCTCGATTCCCGATGTACAAAGTTCGGCCGATACCCGCCGGCTCGCCGTCGACAAGGTCGGAATCAAGGCCATCCGCCATCCGGTGCGGGTGGCGGACCGCAGTGACGGCGTGCAGCACACCATCGCCACCTTCAACATGTACGTAGGGCTCCCGCATAACTTCAAGGGCACTCACATGTCGCGCTTCGTCGAGATCCTGAACTCGCACGAACGTGAGATCTCGGTGGAATCCTTCGAGGGGATGCTGCGCGACATGATCAAGCGGCTGGAGGCTGAGTTCGGCCACATCGAAATGACCTTTCCGTATTTCATCAACAAGGCGGCGCCAGTTTCCGGCGTGAAGAGCCTGATGGACTACGAGGTGACCTTCGCCGGCGAGGTGTTCAGGGACCAGTACGTTTTCACCATGAAAGTGGTGATTCCGGTTACCAGCCTGTGCCCGTGCTCGAAGAAGATCTCCGAATACGGCGCGCACAATCAGCGCTCGCACGTCACTATCAGCGCGCGCACCAATACGCACGTCTGGATCGAGGACCTGGTCCGTATCGCCGAGGATCAGGCGTCCTGCGAACTCTACGGCCTGCTCAAACGGCCGGACGAAAAGTACGTTACCGAGCGCGCTTACGACAATCCGAAGTTCGTCGAAGACATGGTGCGCGATGTCGCGAGCGCCCTGAATGACGACAAGCGCATCGATGCGTTCGTGGTGGAGAGTGAAAACTTCGAATCAATCCATAATCACTCTGCATATGCGTTGATCGAGAAGGATAAGATAAGGGTCACATCCAAGACTTGATGGGATTGATTCGAAGTTTCAGTGGAGGCTAATGCGCATAGCGCGTTACGCCGGAACTAAAATTTCGAGTCCATCCACATTGGCTCCGACGTAACCTAAAGGTTAGTCTCCGCCGCAACAAGCTCGCTTGGCGAGCGTGTCGTCACTCGGCATACGCGCTGATCGAAAAGGACAAGGCCAAGCCTGCGACGACGAGCTGAGCCTCCGGACTCGAAATTTCAGTGCAGGCTAACCGGACCAAAAATGTGGTCCGGTTAAGCGCAGCGGCCGGAACTAAAACTTTGAATCAATCCACATTGGCTCCGACGTAACATGAATGTTAGTCTCCGCCGCAACAAGCTCGCTTGGCGAGCGTGTTGTCACTCGGCATACGCGCTGATCGAGGGCGACAAGACGAAAAAGTAAGTCGGTAAGGGCGAAAAAAATGCAGAACGGGCCGCGTTGCGGCCCGTTCCCGTTTATTTGTCCGGCTTAACCCGGGTTTCTGGCGCGATACCAATCCAGCGTTTGCCGGATCGCCTCACCTGGCGGCGTGGCCGACATGCCGAAGGACTTCTCGAAGCGGCTCGAGTCCATTACGAAGTCCCGCTCGAACTGGTAGAGCATTTCGGAGAGTTCCTTCATGTTCGCGTCGAACAATCCAGCCAGTCGAATCGCAAGACGTGACGCGCTGCTCAGTTTCGCCGGCTTGCCCAATGCAAAGTAGACGATTTCGACGAAATGGCGTGTCGTCATCGCCGGCGCGCTCGGCACATGCCAGGCTTTTCCCAGGGCTTCGTCCTGCTCTCCCAACACCGCCAGCGCCTTGCCGAAGTCATCGATGAAGGTGTAGGTGTGCAACCGGTCCGGATCGCCAACCACCTGGGCTGACTTGCCGGCCAACGCGCGTCCGAAGACCCGGCTGCCCATCATTGCCGCGTCGGTAGCGAAGGACCCGAAAAAATCCGACGCGCGCCCGATCGCCACCCTTAGCTTGCCAGCCCGGTGCGCATCGAGCAACGAACGCGATATCGCCGCGCGGATGCGCCCTTTCTTCGTGGTGGCCGCAATCGGCCGCTCCTCGGTGATTGCGCCGTCGACCGGGCCGTACAGGTAGAGATTATCGCCGTACACCAGCTTGGCGCCGGCGAATGCCGCACCCTCGACGATCCCGGCGGCGATCGCCGGAAATTCCGGCCAGCGGGGGTAGGGCAGTCCCACACAGTGATAGACGACAGCCGCGCCTTCGCAAACTTCGCGAGCCTGCGCCGGGTCGGCGGCGTTTGCGCCGCCGACTTCGGTCGTCGGGTCTTTCGTGAACTTCACTCGGCCCGAGCGGTTGATCATGCGCACGCGCCGGCGGCAGCGGCGCAGTTCCCGCATCACCGCCAAGCCCAGCGGCCCGGTTCCGAAGACCACATGCAGGTCGCTCACAACGGGCGAACGGAAATCGGTTTGCCGGCTTGCTGTGCCGGCCCGAGTGGGTTGCGTAGCGGCCTGCCGAACTGCGGCGAACTGATCTCGAACACATCACCGACTTTGGTTTCGATTTTCTTGGTAAAACTGCCGGTGGCGGCGCCGAAGAAGTGTACGTGCACGTCGCCCGGACCGCGGAAGTCCCGATACTTGAAATGGTGGTGCTCGAGGTTGGCGATCGAGTGGCACATGTTGTCTTCGCCCGAGAGCCAGTCCTCGGCCCATATGTCCCGGCCGTTGCGCATCAGCCGCGCACGGCCGGAGACGGACGTCGGTAACTCGCCGAGGAGCAGCTCCGGCCCGTAGCTGCACTGGCGCAGTTTCGAGTGCGCGAGATAGAGATAGTTCTGGCGCTCCATAACGTGATCCGCGTATTCGTTGCCGAGCGCAAATCCGACCCGTAGGACAACACCCTTGTCACCGACGATGTACAAGCCGACGACTTCCACCTCTTCGCCGCCGTCGAGCGCATACGACGGCAGCTCGAGGGCTTCTTCCGGCGCGACCACGCAACGGCCATCGCCCTTGAAGAACCACTCTGGAGCAATGCCGATCTTTCCGGGCGGCGGTTTGCCGCCGTCCACCCCCCACTTGAACATCTTCATCGAGTCGGTCATCTCCGTTTCCGCCTGCTTGAGCTTGACATGCATGGAGTCGCGCGCGGCCGCGCTGCCCAGATGCGACAGCCCGGTACCGGAAATCATGCAGTGGTAGGGGTCGGGATGGTCGAGCGGCGGCAGCAGGCGGTGGTCATTGACCACTTCATCGTAGTCTGCCGTTTGCGCTCCGATCCTGTCCCTGGCTTCGGCTTCGAGTGTGGTATTACTGCGCGCGGCCGCAAGTGCCAGGTCGTATGTGCGTGTCACACCGGCCAGTACGCGCAGCGTCTTACCGTCCTCCGACACTACAGCGACCCTGCGGGCCTCCGGGCCGTCTTTGAATTGAACGAGTCTCAAGATTCCTCCCCCTTCGTCCAGTCTTGGTGATTGCCTTGCCGACGATGGGCATGTTACGACGAATCTACCGCTGCCGCGCTGGCGCGTCGTTGAGTGGTCGCTTTGGCCGACCTATACTGCAGCCGGAATAAGGGAGGAGACATGAAAGTCAGCAGCAACGGCATCGGCATCAATTACACCGTCGAAGGCAAGGGCCCGTGGGTCGTTCTCAGCCACTCGCTCGCGTGCAATTGCGCGATGTGGGACGAACAGGCGGCTGCGTTGAAACGGCACTATCGCGTATTGCGTTTTGACACCCGCGGACACGGGGGCAGCGATGCCCCGCAGGCGGCCTACTCCCTGGACATGCTTTCCGAAGACCTGCTCGGCATCCTCGACGGCCTTGGCATCGAGGAAGCGAATTTTGTCGGGCTTTCGATGGGCGGAATGATCGGCATGACTTTCGCGCTTGCGCATCCTGGACGGTTTCGCAGCCTGGTGCTGTGCGATACCTCGAGCAGGATTCCAGCCGAAGCGGCTCCGGTGTGGGAAGAGCGCATCAAGACTGCCGCAGAACGGGGAATGGAGCCGCTGGTTGAACCGACGCTGCAGCGCTGGTTCACGGAGGCCTTTTACAAGAACAACAAGGCGATGATGAAGCAGGTCGGACAGATGATTCGCGCGACCAGGCCAGCGGGTTACATCGGTTGCTGCCACGCCATTCGCAAGATCGACCTGACCAGCCGGCTTGGCGCAATCTCCTGCCCCGCGCAGATCATCGTCGGCGAACAGGACGTTGGCACGCCGGTGGCAATGTCGCATGCCATCCACGATGCAATCCCCGGCTCGGAACTGGTGATCATCCCGTCGGCCTCACATCTGTCGAATCTCGAACAGCCCGGGCTATTCAACAAGGCACTGCTCGGATTTCTCTCGAAGCACGGTTAGACTTTTCTAGTCACCCCTCACCCCTCACCCCTCGCCCCAAACACCACACCCCCCCACCCGAACCCCAACACCACAA
>JBQTIV010000201.1:0-1846 GCA_052387775.1 Betaproteobacteria bacterium | reverse complement strand
GCAGCCCCCTTGACCGACTTCGAACGCGGTACCCGCGCCCGGTGTGCCGAGGATCATCAGATTGCCGCCCGGTCCGACCGCGCCGTCCAATGGATCGGCCTGGTACATGTGCCGCTCATAGACGTTTTCATTCGCGCCCATCTTGAACGCACCCCAAGAACCGGCAATACCGAGATAGCTGTTGCGGTTGACGGGGTTGCCGAATGTGGCGGGATCGACCACCAGTTGATAATTGAAAATAATCTTGTTGCCGTTGCCAATGTCATCCGTAGAGCCGATGTTGATGTTGGAATAGTTGGCGTTCAGAAAATCCTTGCTGAGGCCTGGCGTCCCAACGACGTCACTCGAATCGGCAAATTCGATACCGAGGTTGATGGCGCCGCTGATGGTCACTTCGGCCATCGCGGCCGGCGCGGCGAACAGCCCCGCCACCGCTGCTGCAATAAGACTCTTCTTCATGCGATCTCCTTTTCTTGGTTTATCTTGAGCCGGTGAGGCGCGTTAACTCGCCTCTCCTGGCGGAAGCACGATTGCCCCCCGCACGTTTCAACCTCTCCCGGGAAAGAAGAAGAAGTTGCCGCGATTCTGCCAAAGTGCAACAGCCGGGAGCAAGTCTTTTCTCTATAAAAGACGCCACTTTCCGGTCCAACTGTTGCACATTTACAACACCGCAGTGCACAAAATAGCCAATCGATCCGAAAATGGCTTTTATAGCCATAACAGTGAGTTATAGCGAACAGCTCACCTGTTTTCTGGTAGATGGATCCATGGCCGGAAAAAAACCCAACTCTCAACGCGGAGGACGCAGAGGAAGGGCAAGAGGAAGAACAATATACGGGGTTAAGACCTATCAATGACTGATGACCCATCGTTGTGAAGGTTGGCGACACAGATTCGCGAACAATCACCTCGCCTTTAACGCCAGTTTGCTTTTCCTCGTTTTTGTTTTTCCTCTGCGTCCTCTGCGTCCTCCGCGTTTAGCGTTGCGTACTTTTCGTGAGTGCGTCATTCAGTCAAATAGTCTTGCCAGCTCCGCACCCGGATCCGGCGCGCGCATGAACGCCTCGCCGACCAGGAACGCATTGACGCCGGCGGCGCGCATGCGCTTCACATCCGCCGGCGCCACAATCCCGCTCTCGGTAATCACCAGCCGGTCGGCGGGGATCCGCTCGAGCAGCGACAGCGTGGTCTCCAGCCGCGTTTCGAAAGTGCGCAGATCGCGGTTGTTGACGCCCATCAACGGGGTCGTGAGGCGTAAGGCGCGATCCAGTTCCGCGCCATCGTGGACCTCGACCAGCACCGCCAAATCGAGTTCCGCTGCCGCCTGTTCCAGATCCCGCATGGCCGTATCATCGAGCGCCGCCACGATAAGCAGAATGCAATCCGCCCCCATCGCCCGCGCTTCGTACACCTGGTAGGGCTCGAGCACGAAGTCCTTGCGCAAGACCGGCAGGCCGCTGGCAGCGCGCGCCTGCATCAGATGCTCGGCACTGCCCATGAAGAACTGCATGTCGGTGAGCACAGACAGGCAGGCTGCCCCGTGCCTCGCATAGGATTTCGCGATCGCCAGCGGATCGAACTCGGGCCTCAGCACTCCCTTGCTCGGACTTGCCTTCTTGACTTCGGCAATCACCGCGGCCCGCCCGCTCTCGATCTTTGCCCGCAGCGCGCCGAGAAAATCGCGGGGCTTGCCGGCGCGCTCCGCGGCAGCACGCACTGCCGCAAGCGGCCGATTCCGCGTGGCAGCGGCACGCTCCTCGCGCTTCACCCCTAGAATTGTTTCCAAAACGTCAGAGCGAACCCCGGGGGACACGGAGGACACGGAGAACAACCTCTGACAACCACT
>JBQTIV010000200.1:0-9021 GCA_052387775.1 Betaproteobacteria bacterium | reverse complement strand
GGCCCTCAATCTTTACGGCACGCTCGGCTTCCGCTTCCGCAAGCCGCTGGACGTCTACCATTGCGTGATCCAGTGAGCTACGTCTACATCGCCTGTACGATTCTGCTGACCGTTTACGGCCAGATCGTCATCAAGTACCGGGTGCTGCAGGCCGGCGCGCTTCCCGAGGCCAGCGCCGACAAGATCTGGTTTCTGCTGAACCTGCTGCTGGATCCCTGGGTGGCAAGCGCGCTGGTCGCGGCGTTGCTGGCTTCGGTGACCTGGATGGCGGCCATGACTAAGCTGGACCTCTCGCACGCGTATCCCTTTATGAGCGCCGTCTTCGTCCTGGTTCCCGTCGCTTCGGTGCTCCTGTTCCACGAGCCGGTGACCATGCCCAAGGTCATCGGCCTCGCTTTGATCATCCTCGGCATCATCGTAGGGAGCCAGGGTTGAGGCTTTGTCTGCGCTGCCAGAGACCGTTCGGCGGCGGCGACTGGCGTTGCCCTGCGTGCGGCTACACGCCGATGTGCGTGGCCGGCTTTGCGTCGTTCGCACCCGAACTGGCGGTCAGCAGCGACGGCTTCGAGCCGGCATTTTTCGCCGAACTGGCGAACCTGGAAGCGCGCAACTTCTGGTTCCGCGCGCGCAACCGCCTGATCGTCTGGGCTCTGCAGCATTATTTCAGCGGCGCGCGCAGCCTGCTCGAAGTCGGTTGCGGCACCGGCTTCGTTCTCTCCGGCGTGGCGCAGGCGCTGCCGCAGATGCGGCTGTGCGCGAGCGAGATCCACGGCAATGCCCTGCGGCACGCGGCGCTGCGCGTGCCTGCTGCCGAACTGCTGCAGCTTGACGCGCGTCGCCTGCCGTTCGACAAGGAGTTTGACGTCGTCGGCGCCTTCGACGTGATCGAGCACATCGAAGACGACGACGCCGTATTGCAGGAGATGCACCGCGCTACGGTACCCGGCGGCGGCATGCTGCTGACGGTGCCGCAGCATCCGTTCCTGTGGAGCGAATACGACCGGCGCGCGCATCACGTCCGCCGTTATCGTGCGCGCGAACTGCGCCGGAAAATCACCGCTGCCGGCTTCGAGATCCGGCGGCTGACCTCATTCGTGTCGTTGCTGCTGCCGCTGATGATGATTTCGCGCCTCGCCGGGCACAACCGGCGCGACGACTACGACCCGCTGGCGGAACTGCGGCTGAAATCGTGGCCCAATATCGTGCTGGAGAAAGTGCTCGACCTCGAGCGCGGCTTGCTCAAGACCGGACTAAACCTGCCTGCGGGCGGTTCACTGTTGGTAGTGGCGCACCGTAAGGGCGGCAATGGGTAATGAGCGATGGGGATTCAGTGATTGAGTGATTGAGTGATTAAGTGAATGGTGAATCGTGAATCGTAAATCGTGAATGGGAAAAGGCTGGGGAATGGGGAATCGCAAATGGGGAGCAAAGGTCGACAAACGACAGATCACCAACGATGGGCTCGCGTCAGAGTCGCTTTGCCCTTGCGATTTCCTATTCCCGATTGACGATTCACCGGCGTGAAATGAAAATCCCCTTCAATAAACCCTTTACCATCGGCTCGGAACTGGACAACATCGGCCGCGCGGTGGCCGAGGGGCACCTGTCGGGCGATGGCTCCTACACGAAGCGTTGCCATCTGTGGCTGGAAAGCCGGCTCGGCTGTGCCAGGGCCTTGCTGACGCACTCTTGCACCGCGGCGCTGGAGATGGCGGCAATCCTGTGCGATCTGCGGCCGGGCGACGAAATCCTCATGCCGTCGTTTACCTTCGTCTCGACCGCCAATGCCTTCGTGCTGCGCGGCGCGGTTCCGGTGTTCGTCGACGTGCGCCGCGACACCCTCAATCTCGACGAGCGCCTGCTCGAAGCGGCACTCACCCCGCGAACGCGTGCCGTGGTGCCGGTGCATTACGCCGGTGTTGCCTGCGCGATGGATGAGATCATGGCGATCGCCGCAGCGCGCGAGCTGGTAGTCGTTGAGGACGCGGCACAAGCCCTGCTCTCCGACTACCACGGCAAACGGCCCGGCGCCATCGGCCATATGGGTTGCCTGTCCTTTCACGAAACCAAGAACGTCATCAGCGGCGAAGGCGGCGCCCTGCTGCTAAACGACCGCCGCTTCATCGAACGCGCGGAAATCATCCGCGAAAAAGGCACCAACCGCTCGAAGTTCTTCCGCGGCGAAGTCGACAAGTACACCTGGGTGGACATCGGCTCCTCCTATCTGCCCAGCGAACTGGTGGGCGCTTTCCTGCATGCGCAGCTCGAGCACGCGGATGAGATCACCGCGCGCCGCCGCCGTCTCTGCAACCTGTATCGGGACGGACTGTCGAGGCTGGAGCAGCAAGGGCTGATCGAACTGCCAGGACCGGTGCCGTTGGGCAGCGCCGGCAATGGCCACATGTTCTACGTCCTGTTGCGCGAAGCCGCCACGCGTGCCGCGCTGATAAGGCACCTGAAGGCAAACGGTATCCACGCCGTGTTCCACTATGTTCCGCTGCACTCCTCGCCCGCCGGCCGCAAATTCGGCCGCGCCAGCGGTTCGATGGCAGTCACCGACGACGTCAGCGAGCGGCTGCTGAGACTGCCGCTCTACTTCGATCTTGGTGAAGAAGAACTCATGCAAATCATCAGTGCGATCGAAGTTTTCTTCAGAAGGTAGCCGAGTTGGAAAAGACCAATCCCAGCCACCACGACAGCGGGCTGCACCGTATTCTGAACCGGGCAGGGGTTTATGACGCCGTGCAGAATCTGCTGTTGCGCAGCGGTAGCCGCAGCCGCTATGTGCGCGATTTCGTCAGGCCGTATCCCGGCTGCCGCATCCTCGATATCGGCTGCGGCCCGGCGGACATTCTGGCCTATCTGCCCGAGTCGATCGGCGAATTTGCCGGCTTCGACATGAACCCGGCCTACATCGACGCGGCGCGCCGGCGCTGGGGTCCGCGCGGCAAGTTTGTCTGCCAGAAAGTCGAGGCTGCGACTCTCAAGGCTGCAAGCGCCTACGACATCGTGCTCGCCAACGGAATCGTCCATCACCTGGATGACAGCGAGGCGGGGCACCTGTTCGAGGTCGCCCATCACGCGCTGCGAGCAGGAGGCTGGCTCCTCACCTACGACAATGTCTACGTGGAGAATCAGCCCTGGTTCGCGCGCTGGCTCATCGCGCGCGACCGCGGCCGGGCTGTGCGCTCGCGAGAAGGCTACGAAGCGCTCGCGCGCAGCCACTTTACGCAAATCGAAAGCACGATACTGCACGACACCCTGCGCGTGCCCTACACCATCCTCGTCATGCGCTGCACTAAGAACGGTGAATAGTGAATCGTGAATGTTGAATGGTGAATCGTGAACAGAAGCAGCCCTGGCCCTGCATATGACTGCTGAAGCGTCGCCCGCAGCAATTTCCACGCGCAAGCTGTGGCTCTGGTACGCCGCCGCTGCCGCCGCGTTCATCCCGGCGATCGGATTCCACTATGTCGGCGAGGAGGCGATCTTTCCCAAGTCGTCGCTGGAAATGTGGTTCCGCGGCGAGTGGGTACAGCAGTTTCTGGTGGGCCTGAATCACCAGCACAACCCGCTGTTCAACTGGATCATCATCGCCGTCTGCCGGGTCGTCGGCTGGGAGTGGATGCTCGAGGTGGCGCGGACGGTGGCCATCGGGGCGACGGTTTCGACCGGACTGGTGCTCGCCTGGCTTGCGCTGCGCGTGTTCGAAGACCGGCGATTCGCGGCATGGACGGCAGTCGTCTACCTGATGCTGGCTGACGTGACGCTCTATCGCGGCTGGCTGGCCTATGTCGATCCTCTGTTTGGCTTATTTGTCTTTTCGGCAGTGGCCTGCCTATGGGTCGCGTGTCGCGAGCGCCGAGCGGCACTGCTCGCCCTGGCAGTCGCTGCCCTCGTCCTGGGGTTCCTGGCGAAAGCGTTCACGGCTTTCGTGTTTTACGGGATCGCCGTTTTTGTTCTGCTCATTGGCAAAGAGGCTCGGCGCTTCCTGCTCGGGCCGGCGTCACTTGCAATCCATGCGGCCGGAATCGCGGCGGTCGCGGTGTGGGTGGGCGTCGTTCCCGCCAACGAGGGCCAGGGTCCACGCATGTTCCGGGAGATTGTGGGCAAGCTCGGCTTTACCGGCATGCTCGATTACCTCGCGAAATTGGTCGTCTATCCCCTGGAAACGGCGCTCAAGGCGGCTCCGGCGGCGCTGCTGGCCCTTTACTACGGGCGCAAGCGCCCCTGGGAAAGCGATCCCGCGCGTCCTGCGCTCATGATTGCGGCAGCCATCACCGCGCTCAACTATCTGCCGTACTGGCTCGCACCGCAAAGCCATACCCGCTATCTCGTTCCCCTCTTTCCTCTCGCCGCGCTGGTCTTTGCGCGTGTGATCTGGAGCGCCGGGCTGGGGGCGCAGGCCGTGACCATCCGCTGGTGTGGCGCGCTCCTCGCCATCAAGCTGACCCTGGTGCTGGCGGTCTTTCCCTATTACCAGAAGACCTACCGCGGTGAGAATTATGCATTGGCGGCGAAAGCGATACTCGAGCGCACCCGGGGGCATGCGCTGTATACCACCAACGTAAGCGCCAGCGGCCTGAGCGTTGCCGCCAACCTGGACGTCTTGCGCCTGACGCAGCCGCCGCTGGCGTTCCCACCGGCGCAATGGGAAGCCGGGTTCGTAATCGCCTACACGCCGGATGAAGCTCTGGGACGAGTCGCGGAACAATACCGCCTCGGCGGCAACGTGCTCTATTTGATCTGCCGCGGTGCAGCTTGTCGGGGCACGGTTAATGACCAGGCCGCCGATACCGCAGGGCCAACGAAGTAAGCGACTTAATCGGTCCCCTGTACCTGTATGCGCAGCACCGGGTTCAGTTGCGGCCGTGGTTCGACGCCGCCAAAAGCGAGTGCCGTCATCCAGACGAAAAACAGGGCCTCCGTGTGATCGATCAAGAGTGAATTGAACAGGCAGCCGATCACGAACATCATCAACAGCCCGCGGGCCAGTTCACGGCGCAAGGGATCGGCAATGCGGCGGGTCGATTTTCCCAGCCAGACGAACACCGCCAGCAGCGCACCCAGCCCGATCGCTCCGCTCTCCGCTGCGGTGAGCAGAAACTGATTATGGGGGTGCGCTGGCTTCACCGCTTGCGGGTCGGTCACGAAAGCGGCATAGGCATGTGGAAACCCGCCGGTACCGGCGCCGAAGACGGGGTGCTGCGCGATCAACCTGAGGGTGTTCCGATACCACTCCAAGCGCAACCCGACCGAGGACGACTCGTCAGCTGCAGCCTCGACCCTGGACCGCTCGTACTCCACCGTCGTCAGCGTGAGGCGATCGCGGAACAAGGGCGAAAAATACCAGGCGGCGACAACCGCCAGTAAAGTTGCCAGTATGCCGATGACGAGTCCCCGCCAGCTCAGGTGACGGACGAAGAAATATATGGTCAGCACCAGCAGCGCGACCTGCCCGGTGCGTCCCCGGACCAGGAACAGGACGTCGACAAAAGCCAATAGCGCCACACCGTACCAGGCCAGACGCCGCCACTTGACGGCTTCTGCAGCCGCGACAGATGCGAAGAAATAGGCCGCGAATGCCATCAGCAAGTTTTGCGTGATCTGGAATTTGAACACCGTCGCATTTTCCGCCTTGCCGCGCAGCCACTTCGCCGCAGGCAGCAGGTCCGCGGACAGGAGCAGCGACAGGAGCAGCGTCAAAATCATCGCGGCTGCGAATGCCGTCAGCGCATGGCGGCGGGCGCGTTCGTCTGCGAACAGCGGGACCATCAGAACGACTAGCAGCAGGTCCGAGTACTTTAGAAGGTACTTCAAGCGATCGGCGGAAGGCGCGTTTCCGTAAAGTGTGCCGAGGCACAGAAGCGCGAAGAACCCGGCCAGGGCAATCACAGCGGGATTGCGCGATAGCGATTGCAGTTTTTCCCGGAAGCGCCCGCTGAGTGCAAATGCGATCAACATCAGCACCAGCAGCACGTTGTCCATCGCGGTGGATATCGGCAGCGAAAAGCCGATCAAGGCGATCAGCCAGCCTGCCGCCATCAAGGCACGATCGTTGAACGCGCGCAGATTCAGCACGCCCATATCCAGGGGACAACGAAGCAGGCATTACTACGCATGTAGACGGCGTGCATCAAATGTTTTCCCACGACCGGATGGTGATCCCCGAGCGGACGTAACTTTCCTCGCCACCGTAGACCAGGCCGGCAGGCGTTTACCTTACGCCCCCCTCGCCGAGCAGCCGGTCCAACGCCTGCTCGATTGCCCGCCAACCGAACACCTCGACGCGACCGCGTCGATAGGTGCCCTCGCCACCGAATACCAGCAGACCCGTTTCCGCCCCTGACAAGTCCAGATGGCGTTCGATCGGCGAAAACCAGTCGGCGGCGGTTGTCGTGCCTGCCTTGCACTCCAGGAACAGCAGGCGATTCTCGCGCTCGACCAGCACGTCGATCTCCTGCCCCGCGCTGTCGCGCCAGTAGAAAGTCTGCAGAGGCAACAGGCGGTGGTTGATTCGCTTTACGACTTCCGCCACGACCCAAGTCTCGAACAGGGGGCCGCGCATCGGCCCGTGGCGCAATTCTGTCGCTGAACGCACACCGGCAAGCCACGCGGCGAGACCAGGATCGAGAAAATAAAGTTTGGGCGTTTTCACGAGCCGCTTGCCGAAATTGCGGAAGTGCGGGGGCAGGCGGAACACCAGGTAACTGGCCTCGAGCACCGAAAGCCACGCGGCAGCGGTATTGTGCGTAATGCCGCAGTCGGCGGCGAGCGCCGATAGATTCAGGGTCTGGCCGGTCCGCGTCGCGCACATCCGCAGGAAGCGCCGGAAGGCTGAAAGATCCCGCACGTTCACCATCTGGCGAACATCGCGCTCAATGTAGGTGGCCGTGTAGTCTGCGTACCACACATGCGGCGGCGGGTTACGGTCGCGAACCGGTGGATACAGCCCGGCGAAAAGCACATCCTCCATGGACGCCGGAGGCGCCGAAACGGAAATCTCCGCAAGGGAGAAGGGCAGCAACTGCAGAAGACCTGCGCGGCCCGCCAGCGATTGGCTGACACCGGAGAGCAGGCCGAATTGTTGAGAACCTGTCAGCACGAATCGGCCTGGCCTCCGGTCGGCGTCCACAATCCCTTGCAGATAGGAAAACAACGCAGGGCAGCGCTGAGCCTCATCCAGTACAGCCCCCCCGGGAAACTGGGCGAGAAACCCCCGGGGATCCCCGAGCGCGAAATCCCGCGTGTCTGGATCCTCCAGCGAAACGTACCGCTTGTGGGGAAATGCGGCACGCGCGAGTGTCGTTTTCCCCGACTGACGCGGTCCGGTCATGGTCACTACCGGATAGAACCCGGCCAGGTAAACGAGAGCCCGATGAGCATCGCGGGGAATCATGGTCTCAATAATAAATTATCCATGCAAATTGTCACTTGAATTTACAATCTGCACACACTTCCCTTCGTGGGGCCGGTGGCGGACGATCCCGGCGTGATCTGCAGTCTGAACACCGTCGCATTTTCCGTCTTGCCGCGCAGCCACTTTGCCGCAGGCAGCAGGTCCGAGTACTTTAGAAGGTACTTCAAGCGATCGGCGGAAGGCGCGTTTCCGTAAAGTGTGCCGAGGCACAGGAGGGCGAAGAATCCGGCAAGGGCGATCACTGCAGGATTTCGTACCGATTGCAGCTTTTCCCGGAAGCGCCCGCTGAGTGCAAATGCGATCGACATCAGCGCCAGAAGCACGTTGTCCATCGCCGTGGAAATCGGCAGCGAAAAACCGATCAAGGCGATCAGCCAGCCCGCCGCCATCAGGGCGCGATCGTTGAAGGCCCGCAGATTCAGCACGCCCATATCCGGGGGACAACGAAGTACGCGCCACTACGCATGTAGACAGCATTCATCAAATGTTTTTCCACGACCGGATGGTGATCCCGGAGCGGAGTTACTTTCGTCCATTAGGAAGGGGAGAAAGCCCAGCCAGCGCCCGGTGCGAGGCGGCGAAACGTCCGATCGTCACCGCTGACCAGCAACAGCCTGCTCACGGCAAAGAGCCTTCTCTCTGGATCCGCCCGGAAGGCCGCACTGGATCCCCGCCCGATGAAGCCGAGTATTCAGGAACCCAGCGCTTCAGTTCGGCGCGCACCTCGCCGTCTTCGCGCGGCAAGCCGGCTTCGAGCCAGTCGAGCAGCATCTTCAGCCACCCCGGCTCGACGCTGCGCGCCCGCGCGATGCGTAGTTTCGGATGGGGCGTGGCGAGCGTGTGTTCGCCATCCGCAAGCGCCTCTTCGAAGAGTTTCTCCCCGGGACGCAGCCCGGTGATAACGATTTTGACGTCATTCTCATCCAGTCCGGACAGGCGAATCATGTCGCGCGCCAGATCGACGATGCGCACCGGCTCGCCCATGTCGAGCACGAAAATCTCCCCGCCGCTGCCCATGGCCCCGGCCTGAAGCACCAGCTGGGCGGCCTCGGGAATGGACATGAAGTAACGCGTGATTTCCGGATGCGTGACCGTTACCGGACCGCCGGCGGCGATCTGCTCGCGGAACTTCGGGATCACGCTGCCGGCGCTGCCCAGCACGTTGCCGAAGCGGACCATCACGAAACGCGTGCCCTCGGGCCGCTGCAAAGCCTGGCATACCATCTCGGCAAGCCGCGTGCTCGCCCCCATCACGTTCACCGGATTCACCGCCTTGTCGGTCGAGATCAGCACGAACTTGCCGACACGCTGCGCCGCGGCCTCAGAGGCCAGCACACAGGTGCCGTGGACATTGTTGCGCACCGCCTCCCAGGCGTTTTCTTCCTCCATCAACGGCACATGCTTGTACGCAGCCGCATGAAAGATGACATGCGGCCGGTATTTCGATAGCAGATGGCGAATCCGCTCCCGGTCCTTGACGTCCCCGACCACGCACGCGATCGTCAGGCCCGGCAATTCGCGCCGAAACTCCTGCTCAGCCTGGTACAAGGCAAACTCGGACCATTCCAGCAGGACCAGCCGGGCGGGACGGAACTTCGCGA
>JBQTIV010000199.1:0-1846 GCA_052387775.1 Betaproteobacteria bacterium | reverse complement strand
CGAAAGGTCGGTCAGAACCTCAAGTACGACAAGCACGTGCTCGCCAATCACGGCGTATTGCTGTCCGGCATCGAGCACGACACGTTGTTGCAGTCCTACGTGCTGGAAAGCCACCAGGCGCACGACATGGATAGCCTCGCGGCCAGGCACTTGGGCATCAAGACCATCAGCTACGACGAAGTGACCGGCAAGGGCGCGAGCCGCATTGCCTTCGAGCAAGTCGGCGTGGAGCGCGCCACCGAATACTCGGGCGAAGACGCGGACGTGACTTTGCAACTGCACCTGGCGCTGTATCCGCAGATCGAGCGTGACGAGAAACTGGATCGCGTCTACCGTAACATCGAAATGCCGGTAATGGAAGTTCTGTTCGCAATGGAACGCCAGGGCGTGCTGCTCGACTCCGCGCTGCTGGAACAGCAGAGCCGCGAACTCGGCGAGAAGATGATCGAACTGGAGAACAAGGTACACCTGGAAGCTGGACAACCCTTCAACCTCAATTCGCCCAGGCAGCTCCAGGAGATCCTGTTCGAGCGCAAGGGACTGCCGGTAAAAAAGAAAACGCCGGGCGGCCAGCCCTCCACCGACGAGGATGTCTTGCAGGAACTCGCGCTTGACCATCCGCTGCCGAAGTTGATCCTCGAGTACCGTGGGCTGGCCAAACTCAAGTCTACTTATACGGACAAGTTGCCAAGGATGGTGAACCCGGCTACGGGGCGCGTGCATACCAACTACGCGCAAGCAGTGGCGGTGACCGGGCGGCTGGCGAGCAACGATCCAAACTTGCAGAACATTCCGGTGCGCACCGCGGAGGGCCGTCGCATCCGTGAAGCCTTCATCGCAGCACCCGGATCGACGATCGTGTCGGCGGATTATTCGCAGATCGAGCTGCGCATCATGGCGCACCTGTCACAGGACAAGAGCCTGCTCCAGGCCTTCGCCGCCGGCGAAGACGTGCACCGCCATACCGCGTCGGAAATATTCGCTGTCGACTCGGCGCCGGTGACCAGCGAACAACGCCGCTACGCCAAGGTGATCAACTTCGGGCTGATCTACGGCATGTCCGCCTTCGGGCTGGCCTCGCAACTGGGCATCGAACGCAGCGCCGCGCAGCAGTACATGGAGCGCTACTTTCAGCGCTACCCGGGCGTGAAGGAATACATGGAGCGCACCCGCGAGAGGGCACGCGAACTCGGTTATGTCGAGACCGTGTTCGGCCGCAGGCTCTACCTGCCGGAGATCAAGAGCAGCAATGGCGCACGCCGCCAGGGCGCCGAACGCGCGGCGATCAATGCACCGATGCAAGGCACCGCGGCGGACCTGATCAAACTGGCGATGATCAGTGTGCACGACTGGATCGCGACGTCGCAATTGAAGAGCCGCCTGATCATGCAGGTACACGATGAACTGGTGCTCGAAGTGCCGGAGGGCGAACTCGATACCGTGAAAAAGGAACTGCCGGAGCTGATGGGCAGCGTGGCGAGGCTGGACGTGCCGCTGGTTGTGGATGTCGGTGCTGGTCCCAATTGGGAGAAGGCTCACTGAAAGGCCCGCTCCGCGGGCCCTCAGCAGCATTGAACGAAGACCGTAAAGGTACGCAAAGGAAGACCAGCTATGCCATCTTCAGGGAGTTTCAACAAGGTCCTGCCGCAGCCGCCAGGCAGCGCCGTGCATAGAATATTCGTCGCGGCTTTGACGATGCTCCGTCTGATTGCCGCCACGTTTCGTTTGACGACGGGCTGCGTGGCGCGCGCGGATGGTGACGCGGTTCGCAAGGAGGTCATCGCGGCAACCGCCGCCTGGGCCGAGGCCTTCAATGCCCGGGATGCACAGCGCAATAGGTACTAGC
>JBQTIV010000198.1:0-35801 GCA_052387775.1 Betaproteobacteria bacterium | reverse complement strand
CTACGAACTCACCGATTTTCTTGTGAATGTCGTCAGGCTGGACCGGGTTCCGGGCAGTTTTGACGGCACCATCACCTATCACGATTCCTGCTCCGGCCTGCGGGAAATGGGCGTGAAATCCCAGCCGCGCACGCTTTTGTCGAAAGTGCGCGGTCTGACCATCAGGGAAATGCAGCAACCCGAGCAGTGTTGCGGGTTCGGCGGCACATTCGCGGTGAAGTATGGCGAAATCTCCACACGCATCGCCGACCTCAAGTGCGAAGATGTGCAATCCAGCGGCGCCGACGCCCTGGTACTGGGCGATCTCGGCTGCATGCTGAATATTGAAGGCCGGCTGCGGCGGCGTGGCGACAACAAAACGAAAGTCCTGCACGTTGCCGAAATTCTGGCCGGAATGACAGATAGCGCGATTGACGCCTGACGCGAGCGGCGGTCCGGTGTCATCATTCGTCACGCGTCACTTGTCACCATCCGAAGGAGAATAGGTGCAGGTCACATCCCAACTGTTCAAGCAAGCTGCCAGTCAAAAGCTTGCCGACCCGAAAGTGCAAAAAGCACTGAAGAGCGCCAAGGGCAAGCTGGTGGTCGCGCGCGCGCAATCCATTCTTGAACTCGACAACTTCGAGGAAATCCGCGAAGCGGCGGTGCGCATCCGCGATTTCGGTCTGCGGAACCTGGATGCGCTGCTGGAGGAATGGGCGAAAAATGCAGAAGCCGCGGGCACTATTGTCCACTGGGCCGAGACGCCGGAAGACGTCAACCGGGTGGTGATCGAGATCGCGCGCAAGCACAGTGTGCGCAAAGTCATCAAGTCCAAGTCGATGCTCGGCGAGGAAACCGATCTCAACCATGCCCTCGAGGCGGCCGGCCTGGATGTGCGCGAGACCGACCTCGGCGAATACATCATCCAGCAATTCGGCGAAACGCCGTCGCACATCATCGCGCCGGCGGTGCACAAGTCCAAGGACGACATCGCCGACCTGTTCGCCGAAAAGCACAAACGCCCGCGGCTTACCGATATAGCCGCGCTGACCCACGAAGCTCGAGAGATCCTGCGCCCGCACTTCCTCGACGCGGACATGGGCATTACCGGTGCCAACTTCCTGGTGGCCGAGACCGGCTCCACCATGATCGTCACCAACGAGGGCAATGGGCGCATGACCACCACCATGCCTCGGGTTCATGTGGCGATCGCGGGGATCGAGAAAATCATCGCCACGCTGGAGGACGTGTCGCTGATGCTGCGCCTGCTGACCCGCTCTGCAACCGGACAGTCGATCAGCAATTACCTTTCGTACACCACCGGGCCGAAGCGCCCGGGCGACAAGGACGGACCTGGCGAATTTCACGTCATCATCGTCGACGCCGGACGAACCAGCATACTCGGCTCCGAAATCCGCGATGCGCTGCGCTGCATCCGCTGCGGCGCCTGCATGAATCACTGCCCGGTGTATCAGAACATCGGTGGCCATGCCTACGGCTGGGTTTACCCGGGGCCGATCGGCTCGATCCTGACGCCGGCCTACGTCGGCATCGAGAACGCGCTCGACTTGCCGAACGCGGCCACACTGTGCAACCAGTGCGGCGTGGTATGCCCGGTCAAGATCCCGCTGCCGGATCTGATGCGCAAGCTGCGTGAGAAGCAATGCGAGCGCCATCTGCGGCCGTGGTCCGAGCGCCTGGGACTGAAGCTGTGGGCTTGGGCGGCGACCCGTCCCGCGATGTATGCATTGGCGACGAGAATTGCGGCACGCATGGGCAGGATGATGGGCGGGAAATCCGGAATGCTGCACAGACTGCCGGCCGCAGGAGCGGAGTGGACTAAAGGCCGCGATCTGCCCGCACCGAAAGGCAGGACTTTCCGCGAATTGCTAACGGAACAAAAAAAGGCTCGCTGACGCGAAATACGATGAGCGCGAGAGAAAACATCCTGGAGCGCATCCGCGCAGCCAATGGCCGGACCGGGGCACTGAGTGCGCGGGAACGAGAAGCCGCGCTGTCCAGATTGCGCGCGCATCCGCGAGGCCCGCTTCCCGACATGGGCTGGGAGTTGCTGCCGCGCTTCAGGGAACGCTGCGTCGCCATGATGTCCAGCGTTGCTGAAGTCGACTCGGTGGCGGACGTGCCACTGTCCGTGGCGAAGTACCTGGCGGAGAATAAACTGCCGCTGCGCGGGGCGTGCTGGCCGGAGTTCGCGAACCTGGACTGGCCGGGGGCGGGCCTGAGAATCGAAGCGCGTCCCGCCAACGGCGACGACAAGGTCGGCATCACCGGGACCTACTGCGCATTGGCGGAAAACGGCACGCTGATGCTGCTGTCGGGCCGTGACGCCCATGCCACCACCAGCCTGCTTCCGGACAATCACATCGCCATCGTTCCGGCATCGCGGATCGTGCGCGCGATGGAAGACGGTTGGGATCTTTTACGCAGGGAACAAGTCAACCCGCCCAGGCAGGTGAACTTCATCTCCGGACCGTCGCGCACCGCCGATATCGAGATGACGCTGGTAATGGGTGCGCACGGGCCGTTCAGGGTTCACGTCGTGATTGTCTCGGCATGAGCGGGTCGATACCGGATATTCCGCTCGATTTCGTCCTGTTCGCGCTCACCCTGGTGGGCGTGGCCTTATTCCACAGACATACCCTGAACGTTGCCCTGACCGGACTCGCCTCGGTCACGTTGTACAAGCTTGTGTTCACGGGATTCAAGACGGGGCCGGGAATCGCCGGGCTGGTAACGCATCTCGGCCACGAGTGGGTGATCCTCGGTAATCTGCTGGGGTTGCTGGTCGGGTTCGCGCTGCTGGCGCAGCACTTCCACGACAGCCGCGCGCCCGAGTTGCTGCCAAATTTCCTGCCTGACGACTGGAAAGGCGGGTTCTTCCTGTTGCTGATCGTTTTCGTGCTGTCGAGCTTTCTCGACAACATTGCCGCGGCGGTGATCGGCGGCACTATGGCCTCGACGGTGTTCCGCGGCAATGTGCACCTTGGCTATCTCGCCGCCATTGTCGCGGCGTCCAATGCCGGCGGCTCGGGCAGTGTGGTCGGGGACACCACCACCACCATGATGTGGATAGCCGGGGTGAGCCCGATCGAGGTGCTCCATGCCTACGTCGCGGCCATCGCTGCGGTTATTTTTTTCGGGGTGGCGGCCGCGCGCCAGCAACAGCGCTATGCGCCGATCCAGCGCGATGCGCCCGCCGGCATTCGCATGGACTGGATCAGGATCGGCATCGTGCTGTTCATTCTGATTGCCGCCATTGGCACCAACGTCGCAGTCAATGTCGGCATCCCGCACCTTGCCGATCGCTTTCCATTCATAGGTGCCTCGGTCTGGGTGGCGCTGCTGTGTGCGGCGCCGTTGCGGCGACCCGCATGGTCTCTGGTACCGGGCGCACTGAAAGGCAGTATCTTTCTGTTGTCGCTGGTACTCACGGCCTCGATGATGCCGGTCGAGCAGCTTCCCACCGCCTCCTGGCAGACTGCATTCGGTCTTGGATTCGTCTCGGCGGTGTTCGACAATATTCCGCTTACCGCGCTGGCTCTCAAACAGGGCGGCTACGACTGGGGGATGCTCGCCTATACGGTCGGTTTTGGCGGGTCAATGATCTGGTTTGGCTCCTCGGTGCGTGAAGCGCTTTCGAACTCGTTCCCCGAGGCGAGATCGGTCGGCTCGTGGCTGCGGCACGGCTGGCATGTCACGGTGGCGTACATCCTTCGCTGTTCTCCTGGCTGTGATCGGTTGGCAACCCGGTGCATCTCGCGACTCACGGGTTTCCACATCTTCAGGGGTGGGTGCCCGGGCGAGCGATTGTGTTGCCCCCTGGGCGCGCGTATTGCAGATTGCGGGCCGGAATGGCCGATTTTCGCGCTCCCTCCCGGGTCCCCTGGATGACCTGAAATTCGTCGTGCTGCCTGATGTTGCGGCAGATTCCGGTGACAAAGTACGGATGAACATGTAAGTTCCGGTCACCGGCAAATTCCTCGACAAGTGCACGAGGGTCAAGGGTCATCCGCAACGCCGCGATCGGCCACAACTGAATCGGCATCGACGCATGTACACGCAGCCGCTACACTCGCCTCTGCGTGTCGCGGCAATGCTTTCGGGGTGCCCGCGGCAGCGGTAATGTTCGCGTCCGACGCTCTGCGTGTTCGCGCCGCATGCAGAGCGCAGAGTGCGAATTCGTCAATTCAAAAAAAGCAGAGGAGACTCCGATGGCAAATACCAAACGCACCATCAAACCTGCCGGTGCCGTAGCGGGTTCTCGGCGCCGATTTCTAAGCAGCGCTGCAGTCGTGGGCGGTGCCGCCGCGCTCGCCGCGCTTCCCGGCTGCAAGGGCTCCGAACCACCTTCATCGACCGCTGTTAGCGCGCCGGCCGCCGCCGACCCCTCGGTGACGCTGCGCATGCAAGCGGCCAATCCTTCCGGGGATTTCTTTTTCGAACTGGTGAAGGACTACGCGCGGATCGTATCCGATCTCTCGGGTGGGGGATTGAAATTCGACGTACTGCCGGCGGGTGCAGTGGTAAAGGCCTTCGATATGGCCGACGCCGTGCACAAAGGAACATTGGACGCCTGTTACGCGGTGCCGGCATTCTGGTACAACAAGAACTCGGCGCTATCGCTATTCGGTACCGGCCCGGCGCTGGGCCATGACGCTAACACTTTTCTGTCCTGGTACGAGCACGGCGGGGGCAAGGCCCTATACGAGGAGTTGTATCGCGAAGTTCTCAAGCTCGAATTAGTGCCTTTCCTGCTCGGACCGATGGGCGTCCAGCCGCTCGGCTGGTTCCGTAAGGAAGTGAAGAGCGCGGCGGACTTCAAGGGGCTGAAATACCGCACCGTGGGTTTGTCCATCGACGTATTTGCCAACATGGGCGCCTCGGTGGTGTCCATGCCGGGCGGTGATATTGTGCCGGCGCTCGACCGCGGAGTAATCGATGCCGCCGAGTTCAACAACCCGGCGGTAGACGCCGGCCTGGGCTTGCCCGACGTGGCCAAGATCTGCATGGTGCAGAGTTACCATCAGCCTGCCGAGTGCTTCGAGGTGCTGATCAACAGGAAAGTATTCGACGGCCTGCCGGAGCAGTACAAGACGGTGCTGCGCTACGCGCCCAAGGTTGCGAGCGCGGAGATGACCTGGAAGATCCTGGACGTTTACTCGCGGGCTTACGTCGACCTACGCGACAAACGGGCGATCAAATTCATCGAGACGCCGCGCGATATTCTGCAGGCCCAGCTCGAGTCTTGGGACAAGGTGATAGCCCAGAAGAGCCAGGAGAATCCTTTTTTTGGCAAGGTGCTCGATTCGCAGAAGCAGTTCATGCGGCGTGTGGTGGGCTACCAGATCAAATTCGATGTCCCCGCCGATCTCGCCTACCGGCATTTCTTCGGCAAGGGCTGACCACCTCACCCCATCCCTCTCCCCCTGAAGGCGGAGAGGTAGAAAAAATTCCTCCTTCCCACGGAGCGCGGAGAGGGAAGGGATGGCAGCACATAGTAAGGGTGCAACCACTGATGAACCTCTATCTCCTAACGATCGACCGGATCAGTGCCTGGGCGGGAAAGGCGTTTGCCTGGTGCATCGTCGGGCTGACCGCGGTGGTCTGTTTCGACGTGGCGGCGCGCTACTTGTTCAACGCTCCCACCCAGTGGGGCGCGGACGTGAGCCTCATGCTCTACGGCGCGCTGTTCATGATGGCGGGCGCCTACACCCTTTCCCGCAACGGCCACGTGCGCGGCGATGTGCTGTATCGCTTTCTGCCTGCACGGCTGCAGGCCGGTCTGGACCTTGGCCTTTATCTGCTGTTCTTCGTTCCGGGCATCGCGGCACTCGCCTGGTTCGGCGTCGGTTTCTTCTGGGAGTCCTGGGGATTTTCCGAGAAGTCGCAGATCTCCAGCAGCAACATACCGATTTATCCGCTCAAGCTGGTGATCCCGTTCGCGGGCGCACTGTTGCTGCTGCAGGGTGTGGCGGAGATCGCGCGTTGCTTGGTCTGTCTCAAGAACGGTAACTGGCCGCAGCGGTTGCAGGACGTGGAGGAAATCGACGTCGAGGAGATCAAGGCGGGGCTTGCCGCCGAACATCAGAAGGACCGCAGATGAGGGCGGTTCGCTTCGGGCTGGCGTTTCTCCTCCTCAGCATCGTCGCCATCCTGCTTCTTCTGCTCGTCCCCGAGCAGATCACCCGCCCGCACCTCGGACTGCTCATGTTGGGATTGATCGTGGTAGCGATCCTGCTGGGCTTTCCCACTGCCTTTACGTTGATGGGGTTGGGCATGGTGTTTGGCTTCATTGCGTTTTACCGCCCCGGGCAAACCTTTTTTTCCAGCCCGATTTTCGACCAGATGGTGTTGCGCACTTTCGGAGTGATGACAAACGATGTGGTCATGTCGGTGCCGCTTTTCGTGTTCATGGGCTACGTCATCGAGCGCACCAACATCATCGATCGGCTGTTCCGCAGCCTCCAGCTCGTCCTCGGTGGGCTGCCGGGCAGCCTGGCAGTGGCCACTGTTGTGACGTGCACCATCTTCGCCACTGCCACGGGAATTATCGGCGCAACGGTTACGCTCATGGGGCTGTTGGCGCTCCCTCCGATGTTGCGAGCGGGCTACGACGTCAGGCTCTCCGCTGGTGTGATCACCGCTGGAGGCTGTCTCGGAATCCTCATTCCCCCGAGCGTCATGTTGATCCTTTACGGTGCCACCGCACAAGTCTCGGTGGTTCAGCTGTATGCCGGTGCGCTGTTCCCCGGGCTGTTGCTCGCGCTGCTCTACATTCTCTACGTGGTCGGCCGCGCGAAGCTGAACCCGGCGCTGGCGCCGCGACTTCCCATGCAAGCTCGCGATGTCCCGATACTTGAGCGGCTGAAGATGCTGGCCGGCTCTTTCCTACCGCTAGCGGCGTTGATCATGACCGTTCTCGGCAGCATCGTCGGCGGGATCGCGACTCCAACCGAGGCGGCGGCCGTCGGCGCGTTGGGAGCCATTATTTTGGCGGCGGCCTACGGGAGGCTGGACTGGGCGCGCCTCAGGGAGTCGGTGTATCTGACCGCTCGCACCACGGCCATGGTGTGCTGGCTGTTCGTGGGCTCACAGCTGTTTTCGTCCACTTTCGCACTGCTGGGCGGGCAGGGCCTTCTGGAGAGCTGGGTTACCGCGCTGGCGCTGTCGCCGATCGAGTTCCTGATCCTGTCGCAACTGGTGATCTTCCTGCTGGGCTGGCCGCTGGAATGGACCGAGATCATCGTCATCTTCGTGCCGATATTCCTGCCTTTGCTGGGACACTTCGGCATCGACCCGCTGTTTTTCGGACTGTTGGTGGCACTGAACCTGCAGGCCGCGTTCCTGTCGCCGCCGGTGGCCATGGCGGCCTTCTATCTGAAAGGCGTGGCGCCGCCGCACGTGACGTTGGGCCAGATCTTTCACGGCATGATGCCGTTCATGGTCATCCAAGTCGTGGCAATGGTGCTGCTGTACGCGTTTCCGCAGATCGGAATGTGGCTGCCCCGTGTGCTTTACCAGTAAAATCGGAAACATCAGCATGAAAAACAACAGGGGAGAGTGATGAAACCCAGGATTCTGGTTACCCGGGAGGTGTTCGACGAGACCATCGAGTTCCTCGGCAGGAGCTTCGATGTGACCTCAAACCAGGCGAAGGTGGACTACAGCCGGGATGCGATCATCGAGCGGCTCCAGGGCATGGATGCCGCGGTCATCACCACCTCGGATCGCATCGACGAAGAGTTTTTGTCGCGCTGCCCGGGCTTGAAAGCAGTGTGCAGCGTGAGCGTGGGCTTCAATCACATCGACCTGGACGCCTGCACGCGGCACGGGGTGATAGCCACCAATACGCCGGGTGTGCTTACCGACAGTGTCGCCGACATGGCGCTTTGCCTGACACTTGCGACGGTGCGCCGGCTGAGCGAAGGTGAACGGATGGTGCGCGCGAAACTGTGGAAGGGCTCGCACCTCAAGCAGCTGCTCGGACACGATTTGCACCATGCCACGGTCGGGGTATGCGGTTTCGGCAGGATCGGCCAGGCGATTGCCAGACGCTTGCGCGGATTCGACACCAAGTTGCTCTACACGGACGTTAGCCGGGCCGACCGCAAGATCGAGGAGGCGCTCCAGGCCACTTACGCCAGCAAAGATGATCTGCTGCGGCAGTCAGATATCGTCATCCTGATTCTGCCTTTCACTCCTGAGACGCACCACTACATCGGCAAGGCCGAGCTCGCAAAGATGAAAACCTCTGCGGTGCTGATCAACATTGCGCGCGGCGGAATCGTCGACGATACCGCGCTGGCTGATGCGCTGAAAACAGGGCGTATCTGGTCCGCAGGCCTGGATGTCTACGAGAACGAACCAGCGGTCAATCCGCCGCTGTTTGACCTGACCAATGTCGTGCTCACGCCGCACATTGCCAGCGCCACCGAACCGACTCGGCAGGCCATGGCAATGCTCGCCGCCCAGAACTGCGTCGCAGCGCTCACCGGCGGCGTGCCGCCCAACCTGCTCAATCCGGACTACCGCAAGTACATCAAGGCGTAAACCTTTTCACCGCAAAGACGCAAAGGCGCAAAGGAAACGCAAAGAAAAACTTGACTGGGCGAAAACCTGATCGGCGCAGAAGCGGACATCGACACGTGCGCACGATTCATCAACGAAAAATTCGAACCTTACGTTCTTTACCCCATTCATGCTTTTCTTGATCATCTTTGCGTTCTTTGCGTCTTTGCGGTGAAAAATCGAACACATGACGGACCTATACGAACTCAGCCTGCGCGAAGCCGCGGAACGCATCCGTTCTGGCAGGATCACCAGCACCGCTTACATCAAGAGCCTGCTGGCGCGGATCGTGGCTTTGGAGAAGAACGTCCAGGCATGGCAATGGCTGAGCCTGGACCGCGCCGTGACTTTGGCGGAGAAGGCCGACCGGGCTGACGGTGCGATGCGCGTGGCGCATCCGCTGCACGGCATTGCCATCGCAGTGAAGGACAACTTCTATACCGCCGGGATCCCTACCGAGATGGGCTGCCGCGCTTACGCCGGTTATGTTCCGGACGAAAGCGCAGACGTGGTAAAGCGCCTCGAAGCGGCCGGCGCGATCATGCTCGGCAAAACGGTCACCACCGAAGCAGCGTTCATGGTTCCGGCCAAGACCCGCAACCCTTGGAAGAACGCGCATACGCCCGGCGGTTCCTCCAGCGGCTCGGCCGCTGCGGTTGCGGCGGGATTCGTAGCAGGCGCCCTCGGCACCCAGACCAATGGCTCGGTAATCCGTCCGGCGGCATTCTGCGGCATTGTCGGCTACAAGCCCAGCTCCGGGCAGATGTCGGCGCGCGGCATCATGCCCTTCTCGCCTACACTGGATCAGCCCGGGGTGTTCGCGCGCAATGTCGCCGATGCCGCGTTCCTGGCTTCCTGCCTTACGGGGCACCGTAGCGCGATCACGCCGGCGGTCAAACCGCTGAGAACGGTTCCACGCATGGCCGCGGTGCGCTCGCCGGTTTGGCACCTGGCGTCGCCCGAACAGCGCGGGCAATTCGAAATCGACGTCGCGCGGCTGCGCGAGGCCGGTGCATCGGTGGACGTGCTGGAAATCCCGGGCGAGTTCGACGGCGCGCACAAAGTCCATCGCACCATCATGCTGTTCGAGGCTGCGCGCGCGGCGAAGAAGGCGCGTTCGGCGTATCGCGACAAGTTCTCTGACTATCTCAACGCGGCGCTCGACGAAGGCGAGGGCATGCGTGAGCCCGATTACCGCGACGCGTTGAAGGTGCGCGCGCAACTGCAGCAGAGCCTGGCGCTTTTTTTCGACCGCGGCTACGCTGCGATCATCACCCCGCCGGCGGCGGGTGAGGCACCGGCCACGCTCACCAATACCGGCGATCCTCGCTTTTGCACCATCTGGACGCTGACCGGCGTTCCGGCGATCACCATTCCCACCGGCAAGGGACCGAACGGCATGCCGCTGGGTCTGCAGATCGTCGGCGCGGCCGAGGAAGAGAACTATCTGCTCGCCACCGCTGCATGGTGCGAGCGGCATTCGCCTTTCCACGGTTTGATCTAGTTCCAACCGCTAACCGCAGTGGACGCGGAGGACGCAGAGGAAAGGCAAGAGCAAGGAGGGCAGGTTCTGGTTAAGTTCTTTCATTGGCAAAGGATTCATTGCGGCGAAAGTTCGGCCGCGCAGGCGTTCAACGCGTTCATGGCGCGCGCCGGCACGCGCTGGGATTCGGCCGCGATCCTGCAGGTGATCGAGGACATGAATGGACGCATGCAGTGATCGGGCCGGCCATCGGCTGGCTGAGAATGGCTGCATTGTGCTCTGCCCACGGGTGCCTGCCGTCTAGAATTGCGGCCTCTGCCGTCCACCACATCGCCGCCGAGTTCTGCCGATGGGCTCCGTTCCCGCCGTCCCAAAATCCGTTACTGCGAGCGCTGGTTGGCGCGAGCTGCGCGAAGCCATCGATTGCGGCATGCTGCGCGCGCGCGGCCCTCTCCACGCGCGTCTAAAGCAGCTCGAGGCGTCGGCCCGCGGCGGCAGGGACGTGGCCACCGAGCGCGACAAGCTCACTGCCGACGCGCAGCGCTCGATCGAACTGGTGGCGCAACGCCGGGCAAGGCTGCCGCGGGTTACGTTCCCGGAAGAATTGCCGATCAGCGCGAAGCGCGCCGACATCGCCGAGGTGATTCGCGCGCACCAGGTTGTGATCGTCTGCGGCGAGACCGGTTCCGGCAAGACCACCCAAATTCCCAAGATCTGCCTCGAACTCGGGCGCGGCGTGCAGGGCCTGATCGGCCACACCCAGCCGCGGCGGATCGCCGCACGCTCGGTGGCCTCCCGGATCGCCGCCGAATTGCGGACCACGCCCGGTGACGTGGTCGGCTACCAGGTGCGCTTCACCGACAAGTCCAGCAGCGAAAACTTCGTGAAGGTGATGACCGACGGCATCCTGCTCGCGGAAACCCAGGGCGAGCGTTGGCTGACACAGTACGACACGCTGATCATCGACGAGGCGCACGAACGCAGCCTGAACATCGATTTTCTGCTTGGTTATGTAAAGCAACTTCTGCCACGTCGGCCCGAACTGAAACTGATCATCACTTCCGCGACCATCGATGCCGAACGTTTCTCCCGGCACTTCGACGATGCGCCGGTGATCGAGGTCTCGGGACGGCTTTACCCAGTGGACGTGTGGTACCGCCCGTTCGACGAGGACGACGAGGACGAGCATGAAATCGACCTGCCGCAGGCGATCGTCGAAGCGGTGGACGAGGCGACCGCCCGCGCGAGCGGCGGCGATGTGCTGGTATTCCTGCCGGGAGAGCGCGAAATCCGCGAATCTGCGGAGGCCCTGCGCAAGCATCATCCGCAAGGCGCGGAGATCCTGCCGTTGTTCGCGCGGCTGTCCGCACAGGAGCAGGAGCGCATCTTTGTGCCCGGGGGCGGCATGCGCCGCATCGTTCTTGCCACCAACGTGGCGGAGACCTCGCTCACCGTTCCCGGCATCCGCTTTGTGATCGACTCGGGGCTCGCCCGCATCAACCGCTACAGTTATCGCAACAAAGTGGAACTGCTGCAAGTCGAGAAAATCTCGCAGGCGTCGGCTAATCAGCGCGCGGGGCGCTGCGGACGGGTGATGAACGGCGTCTGCGTTCGGCTCTACAGCGAGGAGGACTTCAAGGCGCGCGCCGAGTATGGCGACCCCGAGATCCTGCGTTCCTCGCTTGCCTCGGTGATCCTGCGCATGGGCGCGCTTAAACTCGGCGAGATCGAGGACTTTCCGTTTGTTGATGCGCCGGCCCCGAGGATGATCGCCGACGGCTATCAGCTGCTGGCGGAACTCGGCGCGGTGGACGAGGCGCGCAGGCTCACGCCGGTCGGCAGCCAGCTGGCGAAGCTGCCGATCGATCCGCGGGTGGGACGTATGCTGGTCGCGGCTAAACAGGAAGGCTGCCTGGATGAGGTGCTGATCATCGCCGCGGCGCTTTCGGTGCAGGATCCGCGCGAGCGGCCTATGGACAAGCAGGAGGCCGTGACGCAGGCGCACGCGGAATTTCTCGACGAGCGTTCCGATTTCCTGGCCTATCTGGAAATCTGGAAATGGTTCGAGGAGGCGCTCAAGCACAAGAAGTCGAACCGCTTGCTCGTGCGCGAGTGCCACGAGCGTTTTTTGTCATATCTGCGGCTGCGCGAATGGCGCGAGCTGCACGGCCAGCTGCATGCGCTGGTGGCGGAGATGGGCTGGCGGCTGAACGAAAAGGCGGCGCGCTACGAGGAGATCCACCGCGCGCTGCTGGCCGGACTGCTGGGCAACGTCGGATTCAAATCGGAGGAGGCGGGAATTTACCTCGGCGCGCGCCAAATCAAGTTCGTGCTCAGCCCAGCGTCTGCGCTCAGGAAGAAGGGACCGAAATGGGTGATGGCGGCGGAACTCACCGAGACCACGCGCCTGTTCGCCCGTTGCGTCGCGGCAATCGAGCCGGAGTGGATCGAAAAGCTGGGCCAGCACCTGGCCCGACGCAGCTATCGCGAGCCGCACTGGTCGAAGGACTCGGGCAGTGTGGTCGCCTACGAGCAGGTGACGGTGTACGGCCTAGTGGTCGTTCCCAAACGGCGGGTGCAATACGGCCCCGTTAATCCGAAGGAAGCGTGGGAACTGTTCATCCGCGGCGCTCTGGTCGCAGGTCACTATGCTGGAAACGCGCCATTCCTGGACCACAACCGCCGGCTGATCGAAGAAGTGCAGGAACTCGAGCACAAGTCGCGCCGCCATGACGTCCTGGTGGACGATGAGGCGATTTTCGCTTTCTATGCCGAACGGATTCCGCCAGGGATTTACAGCGCGGTGGATTTCGAAAAATGGCGCAGGGATGCCGAGCGCGACAACCCCAAGCTGTTGTTGCTGACCCGCGACTATCTCATGCGCCATTCCGCGGAGCAGGTGACCGAGGAACTTTTCCCGGATGCGCTGGCGGTGGGGATGCAGACCTTCGATCTTGCCTACCGATTCGAGCCCGGCCACGTGCTCGACGGCGTGACCATGATCGTGCCGCTGCACCTGCTCAACCAGCTCGACGAGCGCCGCTGTGAATGGCTGGTGCCGGGGTTGTTACGCGACAAGATCACGTACCTGATCAAGGGTCTCCCCAAAGGAATGCGCAGGCACTTCGTTCCGGTGCCTCAGGTCGTCACCGAGTGCATGGAGATTCTCGAGCCCCACAGCGGGGCACTCGTGGAAGCGCTGTCGCAGGCGTTATTCAAGAAGACCGGGGTGGAGGTGACGGCCGAGGCGTGGGATGTGGCCGACCTGCCGCTGCACCTGCTGATGAATTTCAGCATCGTGGACGAAAACGGCAGGGAGATCGCGTCCGGGCGCGATTTGCCGCAGTTGCGCGGCCAGCTCGGCGTCAAGGCGCGGCGCACCTTCAGCGCGGCAGCAAGCGCCGGATTCGAGTGCAGGGGGCTGACGTCCTGGGACTTCGACGAAGTGCCCGAGCAGGTCGAAGTGGATCGCGGCGGGCGCAAGCTGGTCGGCTATCCGGCCATCGTCGACGAGGGCAGGTCGGTGGCGCTGACGCTTCTGGACACTGAGGCGGAGGCCGAGGCGGCGACCCGCAAGGGTCTGCGCCGGCTATTCCAACTGGCGCTGCCGGAGCAGATGAAGTTCCTGGCGCGCAACCTTCCGGGGTTCACCGAATTGCAGTTGCGCTACGCGCTGCTGGGCGAGCGCGACGGCGGCAAGCAGGACAAGGGCGGCCGGCATGACAAGAGCGAAGTGGCCGAGCGCCTGCGCGAAGAGTTGATGACCGCAATTTGCGATCGGGCCTTCTTCGTCGAGGACGAGCCGGTACGCAATCGCAAAAGCTTCGAAACTCGCGTGGCCAAAGGCAAGACCCGGCTGATGGACGTGGCGCAGGAGATTTGCCGCATTGCCGCCGAGATCCTGGCCGAGCACCAGGCGCTGCGCTCCAAGCTTGACCAGCCGCAGCACGCGGCATGGCCGCGCGCGGTCGCGGACGTCCGCAGCCAGTTGCGCGAGCTGCTCGGACCCGGATTCCTCTCCACGGTGCCATTCGAAAGGCTCAAGCATTACCCGCGTTATCTACGGGCGATTGCGGTGCGGCTCGACAAGATTGCCTCCAACCCGGAGCGCGACGGTCACTGGCAGCAGCAGCTTGCGCGCTACTGGCAGGCTTATCAGGCGCGGATCGCCGCCGACCGTTCCCGCGGATTGCGCGATCCCAAGGTGGAGGAAATGCGCTGGATGCTCGAGGAGCTGCGGGTATCGCTGTGGGCGCAGCAGTTGAAAACGCCCTATCCTGTTTCCTTCAGGCGCATCGAGAAATACTGGAGCGCAATATAACGAGCGCTGATAGCATCTCCAGAGGCGGATTAAACGAGGCGCTACGGACCCGGAAGGCGTTATGGAGAAGTCCTTCAAGAGCGAGATCGAACTGCTGCGTCTGGGAAACGGACAGGTTTTCCACGGCGAAGGCATTCTCGCGATCACCAAGGCATTACTGCAATCGGGCGTGGCTTACGTCGGCGGCTATCAGGGTGCGCCGGTCTCCCACCTGATCGACGTAATGGTCCAGGCTCAGGATTATATGGGCGAGCTTGGCGTGCACGTCGAAGCCTGTTCCAACGAGGCCTCTGCTGCCGCCATGCTCGGTGCGTCGATTCACTATCCGTTGCGCGGTGCGGTGACCTGGAAGTCCATCGTGGGCACCAACGTTGCTGCGGATGCGTTATCGAATCTTTCCTCGCCGGGAGTGGTCGGCGGGGCGCTGATCATTGTCGGTGAAGACTACGGCGAGGGCGCCAGTGTGATCCAGGAGCGCACCCATGCCTACGCGCTCAAATCCTCGATGCTGATGCTGGATCCGCGGCCGGAACTTTCGAATATGGTGCGGATGGTGGAGGACGGCATGCAGCTCTCCGAGGCATCGAACATGCCGGCGCTGCTGGAGTTGCGCATCCGCGCCTGTCATGTGCGTGGCAATTTCGTCTGCAAGGACAATGTGGCGCCCGCGGTTTCGACCCGGCATCTGATGGAAGAACCGGCGAAATTCGATTACACCCGGCTGGCGCATCCGCCGGTGACCTTCCGCCACGAGAAGCTCAAGGGCGAGGAGCGCATTCCGGCGGCCCGCCGCTACATCGCAGCTCACGGATTGAACGAACTTTTTGCCGGCAGGCGCGACGATGTCGGACTGATCGTGCAGGGCGGGTTGTATAACTCGCTTATCCGCACACTGCAGCAATTTGGAATGGCCGATGCCTTCGGCGAATCCGAGATACCGATCTTGGCGCTCAACGTGACGTTCCCGCTGGTGCCGCAGGAGATATCGAAATTCTGCCTCGGCAAGCGTGCGGTGCTGATCTTCGAGGAAGGCCAGCCGGAATACATCGAACAGGAAATCCTGGCTACGCTACGCCGGCTCGACGTGAACACGCCGATCCATGGCAAGGACATGCTGGTAGCGGCGGGCGAGTACACGGTGGAGGTTATGGCCGGCGGGCTGGAGAAATTTGCCGACCGCTATTTGCCCACCGGCGTTGCCGAGGGCGCAAAGCGCTGGCTGCAAGGCAACGCGCAGCGCCGCCAGGAGGTAACGCAACATTTTTCGACGCCTCTGCCGGCGCGGCCGCCGCAGTTCTGCGTCGGCTGCCCGGAACGACCCGTATTCGCTGCGCTCAAGCTGTCGCAGCGCGACGTCGGCGCTACGCATATTGCCGCGGACATCGGCTGCCATTCGTTTTCCACCTTCGAACCTTTTTCCTTCGGCCACTCGATCCTCGGTTACGGCATGAGCCTGGCGAGCCGCGCCGGCGTCTCGCCGATGATGAAGCGCAGGGTGCTGTCGATCATGGGCGACGGCGGGTTCTGGCACAACGGACTGCTCACCGGTGTGCAATCGGCATTGTTCAACGGCGACGATGCGGTGTTGCTGATATTCAAGAACGGCTACACCGCGGCCACCGGCACGCAGGAGTTGATCTCGACGCCCGACGAGGACGTGAAAGTCGCAGCCGAGGACAAGAAACAGAGCCTGGTGCATCGCAATCTCACCATCGAGAGGACGCTGTCCGGCATCGGTGTGAAATGGATGCGCACCGTGCACACTTACCATGTTGACAGGATGCGCAAGACCCTCGACGAAGCTTTCACCACCGATTTCAGCGGGCTCAAGGTCATCATCGCCGAGGGCGAATGCCAGCTCGAAAGGCAACGCCGCATCAGACCCTGGATCGCCGGCCTGCTCAAGGCGGGAAAACGCGTGGTGCGGGTGAAGTATGGCGTAGACGACGACGTGTGCTCGGGTGACCACGCCTGCATTCGCCTTTCGGGCTGCCCGACGCTAACCCTGAAGGACAGCCCCGATCCGCTCAGGGTCGATCCGGTGGCCACGGTTATCGACGGCTGCGTCGGATGCGGTCTGTGCGGCGAGAACGCGCACGCGGCGACGCTGTGCCCGTCGTTCTACCGCGCCGAGGTGATACGCAATCCGAGGTTGCACGAACGCATCATCGACGGGCTGCGCGGCGCCATCATCCGCTCGCTGCAGAGCGCATGAACCCCGCTGCCCAGCGTCCGCTGACTTTGCTGATCTGCGCGCTCGGCGGCGAGGGCGGCGGCGTGCTGGCCGAATGGCTGGTGGAGACCGCCAGAAAATGCGGCTACAGCGCACAGAGCACTTCGATTCCGGGTGTGGCCCAGCGCACCGGCTCGACTACTTATTATTTCGAAGTGTTCCCCGTGCCGATCGCGCAGCTGCACGGTCGCAAGCCGGTGTTCAGCCTCTATCCGGTGCCGGGCGCGCTCGACGTGCTGGTGTCCTCGGAACTTTTGGAGACGGTGCGCCACATTGGTAACGGCATGACGTCCGCCGATCGTACGCTGGTCGTCACCTCCAGCGCCCGCACCCTGACCACGGCCGAGAAACTTCATCTCGCCGACGGACGCGCGTCCTCGGGGGAATTACTGAGTGCGGTGAAGCATTACAGCCGCGACGCCCGCATTTTCGACATGACGGCCGTGGCGCAGGAGACAGGCACCGTGTTGAGCGCGGTGTTGTTCGGCGCCATTGCAGGTAGCGGCGCATTACCATTTGCGCGCGAGGCCTTCGAGCAAACAATAAGAGAATCCGGCAAAGGCGTGGACGCGAGCGTACGCGGCTTCGCGCGTGCCTGCGAAATCGTGACCCAGGGGCCGGCGGCACCGACACCGGTTGCCTCGAAGCCGCGGGCTATAGCCGATATGCCCGCAGAACTCTCCCGCGAGTTTCCAGCGCAGACACATGAGATGCTGGGTGCCGGCTACGCGCGCTTACTGGAGTATCAGGATCGGGACTACGCGCAACTGTACGTGCGGCGGTTATCCCGCATCCTGGCTGCGGAACGGGCGGTCGATAGCGGCGGCGTGGGTAATTTTGCAACTACCCGCGAAACGGCACGTTACCTGGCGTTATGGATGGCCTTCGACGACATTGTGCGCGTGGCTGATCTGAAGTGCCGCGCCAGCAGATACGAGCGGGTGCGCATCGAGGTCAAGGCCGCGCCCGATGAAGTGCTCCGCATCTATGACCATTTCAAACCGGGGGTGCCGGAATTCGCCGCACTGTTGCCGGCCGCGCTCGCTGCCGCACTGATCCGCTGGGACCGGCGTCGCCAGCAGGCGGGCAAGTCTGCGCTCGCGTTTGCACTCAAGCTAGCCACGCACACGCTGTCCGGTTTCCTGGTACTGCGCACTCTGGCCAGCCTCAAGGGTTTACGCAGGCGCGGCAGCCGTTTTGCTGTCGAGCAGTCCTTGATCGAACGCTGGCTGGCGGGCGTGGAACAGGGTACGCGCAATCATTGGCAGCTTGGTCACGAAATAGCGCTTTGCGGCCGCCTCATCAAGGGCTATGGCACCACCAACGAACGCGGCAAGGAGAACCTGTTGCACGTTCTCGACCATCTGGCCGCCGCGGCATATTTTCCGTCGGCTGCGGCACGTGCCGAGGCGACACGAGCGGCGCGCGTAGCGGCACTGGCCGACGACGCGGGCACGGCGCTCGACCTCACGCTGGTCCAACATGGCGCGCCGGCGCGCCCGGTCAGGGCCCAGCCTGTCATGTGGGTCAAGAGGCGGCCGGGTCAGGCGGCCTGAGCGCGAAGCATGCGTGCCCGGCGTTGACAAGTGCGGCTTCTGGTCTAAACTGGGCCGAAAATTACCTGCCTGAGCGCGGAGGAGAACATGAAGACCGTTCAACAACTCCTGGAATCGAAACGCCATCGCCTCGTTTCGGTATCGCCCGATACCACAGTGCTGGACGTGCTCAGGCTGATGGCGGAAAAGGAGATCGGCGCGGTGCTGGTGCTCGACGGCGAACGGCTGGCGGGAATCTTTTCCGAACGCGATTACGCCCGCAAGGTGGTGTTGCATGGCAAGTCGTCGAAGGACACGCCGGTGCGCGAGATCATGACCGATGCAGTGGTGTGCGTGCGCCCAGAGCAATCCGTAGAGGATTGTATGGCGTTGATGACCGACAAGCGCATACGCCATCTGCCAGTGCTCGAGCACAAAAAAGTGATCGGCGTGATTTCCATCGGCGACGTGGTCAAGGAAATGCTCTCCGAACAGGAGTTCGTGATCAAGCAGCTCGAAAGCTATATTCAACACTGAGTCGGATGCCGTTGCCCCGAGCGTGCCGCTCCGGTTTTCGCGCCCTCACATCCGGCTTCTTGATTGCATGTTAAAGCGAGTGCTGCTGGTCATTGCTCTGGCTGGCGTGGCCGGCTGCAAAACCCAAGCCGGGCTCACTGCAGAAGCTACCGGCTGCGGCGTGACCGAACTGGACGTGATCGACAGCCGGTACTCACGGGAGGGCACCACCACCGCATGGTGCGCAAAGTGCCGGGGTTTGATCTATCACTGCGTGTCCAACCCGGAGCGCAGCCGCGTGCAGTGCAGGCCGGCCAATTCCGCGGATTCCTGCGGCTGATTGCGAATCGCTGAACTGGTGGTGTCATCGTGGCGTTGACGGTGACTCAAGGCCGGGATTTCGAAGTCGGTTTGCGCTACATTTTCAACTGATTGCGGCGCTTTCCGGCCGCTCGTTACCCATCACGGGTGAGTCTCATGTTCGGCGCCTTGATCATCGGTGATGAAATTCTATCGGGCAAACGCCAGGACAAGCATTTTCCGAAGATCATCGAGATTTTGAAGGCGCGCGGCCTGGCTTTGGGATGGAGCATGTATTTGCCGGACGAGCCGGCGGTGATTACCGCGGTGCTGTCCAGCACCCTGGCGCGCGACGATATCGTGTTCTGCTTCGGCGGCATAGGCGCCACGCCCGACGATCACACGCGCCAGTGCGCGGCCAAGGCCGCGGGCGTCGAACTCGCGCTACACCCGGATGCCAAACTCGAAATCGAAGCCCGCTTCGGCGCCGAGGCCTATCCCAAGCGCATCGAGATGGGCGTGTTCCCCGTCGGCAGCCGCATCGTTCCAAACCCCTACAACCGTGTTCCGGGTTTCAGTTATGCGCGACACCATTTTCTTCCCGGTTTCCCGGAAATGGCGTGGCCGATGATGGAGTGGGTGATGGATCAAGAGTACCCCCACCTCCACAACCAGCAACCGCCGGTGGACGTGGCGATCGTGGTGAAGGACGCCGGGGAAAGTCAGCTCATCGACCTTATGAATGCCTGCATCGCCCGCTATCCCGGCGCGAAACTTTTCAGCCTGCCCAGCTTCACTCCGGGGGGCCGCCGCATCGAACTCGGGGTGAAAGGAGAAGCAAGACTCGCGAGCGAGGCGTTGGCGTTCCTGCAGAAGGGTGTCAACGCGCTCGGCTTCGCCTTCGAGACGAGGAAATAGGCGAGAGGCGAGAGGCGAATACCCCTGCATACACGCTTTTTTCCCCTCTTGCCTCTGGCCTCTAGCCTGTTTCACACTTAACCCCATTTCATTCAAGCGTCCGTTTATAGCCGGTGTCCCTCTTGAAAGGAGATCACCATGCGGCGCTTTCTGCTGTTTTTCTGTTTTTTCCTGACCGTCGCTCCGGCTCTGGCGGCGGGTAGCCTCGCCGATGTGCAGATCTACGACCGCGCCAGCGGCAGCACCCTGCCGGTCTACGAGAGCGGCGGCCGTTGGTTCGTCGCCGGCAGACCCGGCAACGAATACCAGCTTAGCGTTCGTAATCGCGCTGGCGCTGACCTGCTCGCGGTCGTGTCTGTGGACGGGGTCAACGTCGTCACCGGCGAGACTGCGGCCGCATCGCAGAGCGGCTACGTGATCGAGCGCGGCCGCACGCTGACGATCAAGGGTTGGCGCAAAAGCCTGGAAAAAGTGGCGGCGTTCTACTTCACCGATCCAGGGGATTCCTACGCGGCGCGCACCGTGCGCCCGGACAACGTCGGCGTGATCGGCGTGGCGCTGTTCAAGCGCAAGCCCGAACCCGTGCTCGAACTGGAGCAGCCGCAAGACCGCGGCGAACCGGGGGCGGCAGCGGATGGTGCCGGGCGGTCGGCCGCACCCCGTGGGGCGGAGAAAAGCATCGGCACCGGCCATGGCCGCAGCGAGGCTTCGTCGGCGCGCTATGTCGCGTTCGAGCGCGAATCGGACACGCCCAACGAATGGGTCGTCATTCATTACGACACCTACGCGAACCTGGTGGCGCGCGGGGTGATTCCGCAGTCGCCGCGTTGGCCCTCGCCGTTTCCGGGCGGGTTCGTCGCCGATCCGCCGGGACGGGGTTGACTGCCGCCGCGGAGTCGCGCGTGGTGCTGAGGTTGATTACACTTCATGCCGGAATGGACCAGCCGGCTTCCGACGAAGACCTGATGTTGCGCTATCGCGACGGCGACGTGCACGCGTTCGAGGATCTGTACGCGCGCCATCGCGGCGGCGTGTTTCGTTACGTGTTGCGCCAGGTCGGCTTTCGTGCCGCCGCTGAGGAAGTATTCCAGGAAGTGTGGACCAAGATCATTTCGTCGCGTGCCCGCTACCGGGTTGAAGCTCGCTTCGCCACGTTTTTGTATCGCGTGGCGCACAATTGCGTGATCGACCATTTCCGCCGCAAGCCGCCGCTGCAGTTGATTTCGCTGGATGACGACGCGCAAGAGGCGATGCAGGTGGCAGGCCCGCAGCAAGAACAGCCGGAGCGCGCTGTGGCGCGGCGGCAGACTGCGAGGCTGCTTCTACGCGTGCTGGCGCTCCTTCCGGACGAGCAGCGCGAAGCTTTTCTGCTGCAAGAGGAGGGCGGGCTGACGCTGCAGGAAATCGCCGACGTCACTGGGGTCGGCCGGGAAACGGTCAAGAGCCGCCTGAGGTACGCGCTCGCCAAGCTGCGCCAGGAATTGAATGGATCTGGAATAAGCCATGAAGCCGATGTCGCCTGAGGAGCGGGAACTGGAAGAGCAGCGTTCGCGCTTGTCGGCGCACTACCGCGCCGGTTCGACCGAAGAGCCGCCCGCGCATCTGGACTCCGCGATCCTCGCGGCCGCGCGGCGCGAGGTCGGGCGCTCCCGGTTCGCGCGCAACTGGCACCTGCCTGCGTCGATTGCGGCCGTGTTGGTGATCGGCGTGAGCCTGGCTTTGATGACCAGCGATATCGAAGATTCATTGCCCCCAGCGGATACATCGGCCCGCCTTGCAGCGTCTGAGGCCGGGAAGGCTGCGCCCGCGCAGGCTATGAAACAGGAATCGGAGGCGCGGTCCGCGCCGCGCGCCGGCATCGATCGCGAATCGCGGCCCTCGCGCGAGCGCACTGCGCGCAGCGACCGTGAGGCGGATACCTTGCGGAATTCGGCTGCTGTGCAAGCCGATCCGGCCGCCGCGGCGCCTTTGGTCGCGGCGCCGGCTGCTGCGCCGGCGTTACAGCAGTTCGAAGCTGCCGCGCCGTCGGAATCGGTTGCGGAGCAGAAGAGCGCGTTGGCGGATTCAGCGCAGGAAAAGCGCGCCACCGCGGCACTGCGCAAGGAGGCGGCGCCATCCTCCGCAACGCCAGCCGACGCGCCCGAGGAATGGCTGAAGAAAATCGAGGAACTGCTGCGCAACGGCAAGACCGCACAGGCGCGCGAGCAACTGGCGGAATTCACGAAGCGTTACCCCGATTACCGCCTGCCGGAGACGCTTCGTGATCTGGCGGCCGGGACGAAACAAGACCCACCATAAAAAAGCCCCGTAAGTCCGGGGCTCCTGACTTCGGTAGTGGTTGATAGTCTATATGGTGCGGTGCACTAAACGCAAAAATTGGCACGGAATTCATTGATATCAAGGGAGTCACAGGAAAACCGGAAAAAAGACTTCTGCACCGCACAATTCAACGGTGAGGAAAGTGTGTGGTTTTGACGTAACTATTTGAAAAAAGAGATTAAATCGACGTTAGAGCTTGAGTGCAAGACTGAGACCGTCGCCGATTGGGAGCAGGCACAGGTGCACTCGCCGGTCGCCCCGGAGGTGTCGATTGAAGTCGCGAATGGTTTGCGTGTCCTCATCGCGGGCCTTTGGGTCTGCGACCTTGCCTCCCCAAAGGGTGTTATCCACCGCAATCAGCCCGCCGACGCGGATCAAAGTAAGCGCCCGCTCGTAATAGGCCATATAGCCGGTTTTGTCGGCGTCTATGAAGGCGAAATCGAAACTGCCCGCCGCTCCTTCGGCAATCAGGCCGTCCAGGGTCTGCAGCGCCGGAGCCAGCCTGAGATCGATCTTTTCGGTGACGCCCGCCTCGGTCCAGTACCTCCGGGCAATGTTGGTCCAGTTTTCGGAAACGTCGCAAGCCACGATATGGCCATCGGCCGGCAGGGCGAGCGCGACCGCCAGGCTGCTGTAGCCGGTGAAAACTCCGACCTCGAGGTATCGCTTGGCGCCCATCAGCCGGACCAGGAGCTGCATGAATTGCCCCTGCTCGGGAGCGATCTGCATGAGTGCCATCTTGTCCTTGGCGGTTTCCTCTCGCAGTCGACGCAGGATGTCGGGCTCGCGCACCGACTGCGCGAACATATATGCGTACAAGTCGTCCGGCAGCGTGAAGGTCTTGTTGGACATGGCGGGCTTTTTGCCCTCGATAGTCAGAGAGTCCGAGTTTGAGCCCGACCGCGCAACCAGCCGGGGCCGCAATGGTCAGGTTAATCGGGAAACGGGAGAAAAGACAAAGAAATGTGCCAATCTCGCCATAGCCGGCCCTCAGCCGGCGACCACGGGTTCGACGCAAAGAGCGCAAAGAACTTCAAAAAACAGCATTGACCACAGGGCACACTGGGAAAAACAACCTGACAAAATCCCCGTGTTCCCGTGGTTCAAGATTCGTAGTTTTCTTTGCGTTCTTTGCGCCTTCGCTGTGATTTGTGCGCGTTGTTTACATTAACCGTCGGGAACAGTGATCGATGCGACGCGCGGCAGGCCTTCGCGCTGCCAGTTCCTGACGGCCCATTGCCACAGTTCCGCAATGCCCGCGGCGGCCAGTCCCGCGGGCGGCGTGTGACCCAGGAATCGCAGCACGCGCTCGAGGGTGGCAGTCGGATGGGACGGGTCCACCGCAGGCGCCCGGGTCTGTTTCGAAAGTTTTTCTCCCACGCCATTCACCGCCAACGGCAAGTGCAGGTACGCCGGGGTCGGCAGCCGGAGCAATTTCTGCAGATGGATTTGCCGCGGCGTAGAGGCAATGAGATCGGCGCCGCGCACGACGTCGGTGATACCTTGCTCGGCATCGTCCACGGCGCAGGCGAGGTGGTAGGCAAACACATGGTCAGCGCGGTAAACCACGAAATCGCCGATTTCGGTCTGCAGGGCCTGACGCGTGTGCCCTTGCAATCCATCGTCGAATTCAACCACCGCCCCTTCGGTGCGTACCCGCAGTGCGCGCGCCTCACGCCCCGCCGCCAGACCATTGCGACAGGTACCGGGATAGACCGTGCCCTCCACGCCGGCCAGTCCTGTATCGTTGATCTCCGTGCGGCTGCAGGCACAGGGATAGGTGCGGTTCGATTGCCGCAACTGATGCAACGCCGCGTGGTAGGCGTCATTACGCGTGCTCTGGTACACCACCGCGCCATCCCAGTACATGCTGAATGCATCCAGGCAGCGCAGGATCGCCTCGGCGGTTCCGGGGACGGTGCGCGGCGGATCAAGGTCGTCAATGCGCACGAGCCAGATGCCGCTGCGCGAGCGTGCGTCAAGGAAACTGCCAACCGCCGCCACCATCGAACCGAAGTGCAGCGGTCCCGAGGGCGTCGGCGCAAATCTTCCGCGGTAGGTTGTCACCAGATTCTCGTTCGAAAAAATGAATCTTCACCGCAAAGACGCAAAGAACGCAAAGGAAACCCGGACAACGAGAAAGAACGATTCATAACATTCGATACCTGGATAGCCAGTATTCACGACGAACGCGGGTTACGCACGATGCAGGTCTTCCCCGTCTATTTATCAGCTTTTCTTTGCGTTCTTTGCGTCTTCGCGGTGAAAGGGTTTCATCGAAGCTGCGAGCGAGTGATGCGGGCGTAGCAGATTGCGGCGGTGAAGAAGGCGAGCGACAGCGCGATCTCGGCAAGCGCCAGCGCCGGGCCGGCGCCGTGCTCGCTCCAGGCGCGCACCACACCCTCGGAGAAGTAGGCGAGGATCAGCATCGATGACCACTGATAGGTGTAGCGCTTCCCCCGCAGCACGCCGAACAGCGGCAACAGCAGTGGAAGCGCCTTGAATGCCAGCGACGAACCGCCCGCGCGCAGCGGTGCCAACCACAGTTCCCAGGCGAGGCACAGGAAGATCAGCGCCACCAGTGCAGCGCTGGACACGACCTGCATCAGTCGCCTCAAACGCGGCTCGCCTTTGCCAGATTCACCAGTTCGCCGCGGGCCGCGTCGGCATCCTTTACTTCACCGTCGAAGTCGAAGCGTAACACTTCCGCATCTGCGAGCACGTCGAAGCCGTCGCAGTCGATCCCAATCATTTGTGTGCTCTCCACGGTCCGCTGATGCACGTGTCGGCAATAGTCGCGCAGGTTCTGCGCGTGCTCGGCGTTCATGTGCACAAGTATTTCACTTTCGGCTTCGGCGATCGCGAGCGACGCAGCGAGATAGTTCTTGCCCGGAATGGTATGGATACTGCCGAAGCCTGCGATAAAGCGCACGGACAGCGGCTCGAGGCAGAAGAAGCGGAAGCCGCCGATGTTCAGATAGCCCTCGCCTTCGGGAAGGTAGCGCAGGTAGCGCGTCGCCACGGCGGTGTCCTCGGTCGGCGCCAGATCGCCGATCAACGTGATCCGCGCCTGCTCCTGTACTTGCGCCCCCGACGGCGCGACCAGAAAGCTCGCGCGCCGGTCGTGGTCGGCGTTCTGGGTGTGCTCGGCGAGGTGGCTGATCAGCACCACGATGCGGCCCCGCTGGTCGGTACAGAATGGCAGGGCGGAGGCGTACGGATAGCCGGGAAACTTCAACGACTGGGTGGCCAGCACGCCGCTGCGAAAATGGCGCACCATTCTGCGCGCCTGCGGGCCATGAGTCATTTCGACAGCTTGAGCGCGACTTGGGCCAGCCTCGACCCCAGTGCGATGCACAGACGCCGTTCGGCTTCGCTGATCGGCAGGTCAGCATTGGCGCCGGCGAGATGACTGGCGCCGTAGGGCGTACCGCCGCTGCGGGTGGTCATCAGGTCGGGTTCGGTGTAGGGCAATCCGACGATCAGCATGCCCTGATGAATGAGCGGCAGCATCATCGACAGCAGCGTGGCTTCCTGGCCACCGTGCAGTGCGGCGGTGGAGGTGAAAACCGCGGCAGGTTTGCCCGCGATCGCACCATTGAGCCAGAGCGCACCGGTGCCATCGAGGAAGTATTTGAGCGCCGCCGCCATGTTGCCGAAACGCGTGGGGCTGCCAAGCGCCAGACCGGCGCATTCCGTCAGGTCCCTGAGTTCGACGTAAGGGGCGCCGGAATCGGGAATCTCCTCTTCGCTGGCCTCTGCCACCGTCGAGACTCTGGGCACGGTCCGTAGTCGCGCCCGCATACCCGGCACCTTTTCGACCCCGCGGGCAATTAATTGCGCCATCTGCTTTACCGCGCCGGTGTGGCTGTAGTACAGCACGAGGATGTCCTGCATCGCTATTTTCCCGCCGGAGAAGCCCGTATTATATCGGCGAAACCTCACCCGACCCCGATGAAACTCCGGCTCCGATCGCTCCTGGACATCGTCCGCCAGTTCAAGCTGCTGGCGAATTTCGTCGTGCTCGTCTACCGGCGGTTCACGGAGGAACGCTGCTTCCAGTTGTGCGGCAGCCTGACTTTCACCACGTTGCTGGCGCTGGTGCCGCTGATCACCATCATGCTCACCGTGGTGACGGCATTTCCGGTTTTCGACGAAATCGTCGAGACGCTGCGCAGTTTCGTTGTTACCAATCTGGTACCGGAGGCCTCGTCCAAACTGATCGCCGTTTACATGCAGCAGTTCTCGGACAACGCTGCGCGGCTCACGGCGCTGGGCATCGTATTGCTGGGCGTGACTTCGATCATGCTGATGCTGACGATCGACCGCGCCTTCAACACCATCTGGCGGGTGAAGCGCCCGCGTCCGCTGATCCAGCGGGTGCTGATCTACTGGTCGGTGCTCACCATCGGCCCGCTGCTGGTCGGCGGCAGCCTGTCGCTGACCTCCTGGTTGCTGACGCAATCGATGGGGCTGGGAAAGCAGGCGCCCGAGCTGGCGATTGCACTGCTCAAGCTGGTGCCGCTGATGCTCACCTCGGTCGCTTTCGGATTCCTGTACCGTACGGTGCCGAACCGCCAGGTCACAGTGCTCGATGCGGCGGTCGGCGGGATCATTGCGGCCTTCGCCTTCGAAGCCATGAAAATCGGCTTCGGCCATTTCGTCGCCCGAATCGCCACCTACAAGCTGGTATACGGTACGTTTGCCAGCCTGCCGATTTTCCTGATGTGGATTTACCTGTCCTGGGTGGTGGTCGTATTCGCGGCGGTGATCACCGCGGTGCTGCCCTATTGGCGCAGCGGCGGCGTGCTGCTTAAGCAGCCGCCCGGCGCTCAATTCGTGGAGGCAGTGGAGATTCTCAAGATGCTCCACCGCGCCTACGTCGAGGGGCGTGTTCTCAACCTGCAGCAGTTACGCATAGCGGTGAAGCTGTCATGGGAGGACGCCGAAGCCATTCTCGACAAATTGGTGGCCGCGGGTTGGGTGGCGAAACTGCAAGGTAACGGCTGGGTTCTCGCGCGCGACGCCGGCGAAATCCGCGTCAGCGAAGTGTTCCAGATGTTTGTGTTCGGACGCGAAGCCGCCGAGGTTAGCGAAGACTCGGCCATCCGCCGCCTGGTGTCCGGCATCGCCGTCAACGTGGACGGCGAATTGGACTTCAGTCTGGAAGAATTGCTGGTGAGCGGTGGCGGAAAGCGTGCCGCGAGAATCGCCTGAGAGGATGATGCGGCGGGACCTGTTTGGTGTGGCTTGCGCACTGCTGCTCGCGTTAGCCGTAATACCGGCCGCGGCTGCGGACTTCAAGCTGACGGACGCGGATGGCAACGTGCATCGTCTCGGCGATTACCGCGGCAAATGGGTGATTGTGAATTTCTGGGCGACCTGGTGTTCGCCGTGCCTGGAGGAGATTCCGGATCTGGTGGCGATTACCGAGTCGCGCAAGGACGTGCGGGTGTTCGGCGTGGCGATGGAATTCCAGGATGCCAAACAGGTACTGGAGTTCGCCGAGGGCATGTTCGTCAATTACCCGATCGTGCTCGGCGACAGGAAGACGGCCGATCAGGTCGGCAAGGTCATGGGGTTGCCGACGACGTTCATTTACGACCCGCAGGGCAAACTTGCACTTCGCCACGTCGGCAAGATCACCCGCAAGCAAATCGAGCGCCTGCTCGATCGCAAAGGCTAATGCTATTTAGCCACAGAGGACACAGAGAACACAGAGAAGAACAAAAATAGGAAATTCGATAGCGGTCTTTTGGAAGCGCGGTCATTCTCGCAAGTTCCCGGAAATTAATTCCAACCTTGCTTGATTTTCCTCCGTGTTCTCTGTGTCCTCTGTGGCAAATGGTTTAGAAAGCTGAAAGCACAGCGGCGAGGACGAGGTGCTAGCGGCTGTCGCCTGCGTAGGCCGTTGGCGTGGTGAACACGCGATCGCCGGCCTTGTACTCCCAGGTACCCGTCCACGCCCGCAACACCGCATTCGGGTAGCGCGATCTGCCGAGCGAGCCGTTATAGCGACCGAGCGCGCGGAAAATGTCGCCGCCCTCGATTTCGAGATAGTGGCGCAGGATGGTGCAGCCGTAGCGCAGGTTGGTGCGCAGGTTGAAGAGGTTCTGTCCGGATTCGCCGATCAGCGTCCTCCAGAATGGCATCACCTGCATGTAGCCGCGCGCGCCGGCCTTGGAAACGGCGTACTTGCGAAACCCGCTTTCCACCTGGATTACACCCAGGACCAGCTGTGGGTCGAGCCCCGCGCGTGTGGCTTCGTAATGAACGGTGGTAAGAAGTTTTTCGCGCTCGGCGGCATCGGCGACATGCGTCTCCAGGCGCCTGGACATATCGGCCATCCATGCCACGCCTTCCGTTTCGGAGGCAAACGCGAGCCTCGGGCTGGCCTGATCAGCGACCGAGCGATGCAATGCCGCCTGAACGCTGGCAGACAGCGGCTCGTACATCTGCTCACCCGCCGCGGCGATTGGCGAAGCGAGTAGACATGCCACCGCCAACACGACGCGCATGCCCGCAGGCCTTCCTGTCATCGTCATAACAGCGATTTTAAAAGGTTCGGCGCCGATTGCAACTCGATTGCTCTCGCCAGAGCTTCGCCTCTGGCCTGATACTCGACTTTCCCATCCTTCAAACCGCGCTCGCCGACGGTGATGCGATGGGGAATGCCGATCAGTTCCAGATCAGCAAACATCACGCCCGGACGCTCGTCGCGGTCATCCAGCAGTACCTCGATTCCGGCCGACTGCAATTGCTCATGCAGGCGATCGGCTACGTTCTTGACCTCGGCGTTCTTCCGGTAACCAATCGGCGCGATGGCCACCTGGAACGGCGCCATGGGCCGCGGCCAGATGATGCCGCGTTCGTCATTCTCCTGCTCGATCGCCGCGGCGACGATGCGTGACACGCCGATCCCATAACAGCCCATTTCCATCACCTGTGCCTTGCCGGATTCGTCCAGGTAGGTAGCGCCCAGCGCCGTGGAGTACTTGCTGCCTAATTGGAAAATGTGTCCGACTTCGATGCCGCGGCAGATTTCCAGCCGCCCCTTGCCGTCGGGGCTGGGGTCACCCGCCACCACGTTGCGGATGTCGGCGACCAGCGGTTCCGCGAGATCGCGGCCAAAATTCACTCCGGTCAAGTGATAGCCCGCCTCGTTGGCGCCGCAGACGAAATCGTTCATCGCCGCGACCGAGCGATCGGCAATCAAGGCAATTTCGCTCGGCAGGCCCACCGGTCCGATGTAGCCCGGGCGGCAGCCGATGCGCACTTCAATCTCCTTTTCGGTGGCGAAACGGAACGGATGCAGGCCGGGAAGCTTCGCCACCTTCGGTTCATTGAGCTGATGGTCGCCACGCACCAGCAACATGAACATCTGCTCTTCATGCATGACCGCGAGCGCCTTGACCGACTGCGACAGCGGTAGTTCCAGCATCGCGGTGACTTCCTCGCAGGTGGTCTTACCGGGCGTGGGAACCCTCTGGCTTTTCTGCGTGGCCGGGCCGCGCGGCGTCAGCGGCGCAACCGCTTCGGCGAGTTCGACGTTGGCGGCGTAATCCGAGGCCGGCGAGTAGGCGATCGCGTCCTCGCCGGAGTCGGCAAGCACGTGAAATTCGTGCGAGCCGGTGCCGCCGATGGCACCAGTGTCGGCCACGACCGCGCGGTACTTCAGCCCCATACGGGAGAAGATGCGCGAGTAAGTGTCGTACATATTGCGGTATTCGCGCTCCAGGTCACCGGCGCCGGCGTGAAAGGAATAAGCATCCTTCATCACGAATTCGCGCGCGCGCATCACGCCGAAACGCGGCCGGATTTCATCGCGAAACTTGGTCTGGATCTGGTAGAAATTGAGCGGCAACTGGCGGTAGGAGCGTATCTCCTTGCGCGCGATGTCGGTGATAACTTCCTCGTGAGTGGGACCAAAGCAGAAGTCGCGTTCGTGGCGATCCTTGATCTTGAGCATCTGCGGGCCGAACTGTTCCCAGCGGCCGGACTCCTGCCACAGTTCGGCGGGCTGGATCGCCGGCATCAGCAGTTCCACGGCACCGGCGCGGTCCATCTCCTCGCGCACGATGTTCTCCACCTTGCGCAGCACCCGCAGACCAAGAGGCATCCAGGTATAAAGGCCGCTGCCGAGTTTGCGGATCAGCCCCGCCCTGATCATCAGTTTGTGGCTGATGAGTTCCGCTTCGCTGGGCGCCTCCTTGAGCGTGGATATGAAGAACTGCGACGTGCGCATGTCTTGCCCGCGTTCGAAAAGTCGCTATTCTACGGTACAGAGCCACCCGGAAGTGGAGAGCAGCGGTGTTCGGAAAATGGAAGATCCATCGTTCGGCCGATCAGGAAATCAGTGTCGAAGTCAGCGAGAAGGACGGCATCCGTTCGCTGCATCTGGGCAGCCAGACGGTGCAAAGCTCGATGAGGCTGGCCGACCCCACCGAGCTGGTGCTTTCGTACACCAGGGCGATGATGGCGTTCCTGCTGTTCGATCCGCACCCACAACGCATACTGATGATCGGCCTGGGCGGCGGGTCGCTCGCCAAGTTCGCCTATCGCCACCTGCCATCGGCGCACATCACCGTGGTCGAGTCGCAGCCGCGGGTGATCGCGGCGGCGCGCCAGTATTTCCACGTGCCCGCCGACGACGGCCGTTTTTGTGTCCAACTCGCGGAAGGTGGCCAATGGGTCGGCGCTCATCCGCGCAGTTGCGAGGTCATGATGGTCGATGGCTACGACGCTCACCAACAGGTTCCCGCGCTGACCTCTGAGGGTTTTTACGCCGACGCGCGCGCGGCGCTGACTGACGGAGGACTACTGGTGGTGAACCTGTGGAGTTCGGATAGCCGCTTCGATACCTACGTGCAGCGCATCGAGCGGGTATTCGATGCGGTGGCGTGCGTGCCGGCGGAAAGGCGTGGCAACGTCGTGGCGCTGGCTTTTGACCGCTCCCCGGGACGCCCTCGCTGGGACGATTTACGCCTCAGGGCGCGGGATCTTCAGTCGCGGTACGGCCTTGAATTCCTGAAGTTTGTCGAAGGTTTACGCGAACTTAACCCCCATACGGATGGCCGCCTGACGCTCTAGCGCGCGGTCGCCGGCGCCTTCCTTCGTTACTCTATTTGTGGAAGAATCCGGTCAACCGTGTGTGACTGGGGTGGCTGACATGATCGACCGTGACGGCTATCGCCCGAATGTAGGAATTGTTCTGTGCAACCTCAAGAACGAGGTCTTCTGGGGCAAGCGGGTCAAGGAGCATGCCTGGCAGTTTCCGCAGGGCGGCATCAAGCCCGGTGAAACACCCGAGCAGGCGATGTTCCGGGAGTTGAAGGAAGAAGTCGGCCTCGATCCCTGCCACGTGAAGATCCTCGGCCGCACCCGCGATTGGCTGCGCTACGAGGTGCCGCAGACCTGGGCGCGGCGCGAAAGCCGCAGCGTCTATCGCGGCCAGAAACAGATCTGGTTCCTGCTGCGTTTGATCGGGCGCGATTGTGACGTTCGCCTGCGCAACTCCGAGCATCCGGAGTTCGATGCATGGCGCTGGCACGAGTACTGGATTCCGCTGGAAAGCGTGATCGAGTTCAAGCGCGAGGTGTATGGCCGCGCGCTGCAGGAACTCGCGCGTTATCTGGGTTCCTCGCGTGCCCGAAAAGCGCACGCGCCGCGTGCATCGCGCGTAAGCAGTCCTATCGAGCGCTGACTTCGGGCAACTCGGGCGCCAGCACCGGCGCCTCCAGTTCGACTACCACCAGCAGCGTTTTCTGCTCGTCTTCCCAGAAGTCGGCGGCATCCTGCAGTGCGTCCACCGCAGCAGCGAACTCATCGGCTTCGGCGCGGGCAAATGCGGAGGCATCGCGCAGCAGTACCATCAATCCCTCGCCCTTGTCGTGTTCGAGGTCCACCAGGCAATCGTAAAAGGCGTCCCAGTTGTGGCCGGCGTAATCCGGGAATTGCAGCGCCTTGGCAACCGCATTCATGAACGCATTCTTGTCGCGCGCCCCCGCAAGCGCTACCTTTTCCACGCGCATGCCGCGGTGCGCGGCGGCGCCCAGCGCCGCTTCCGCCAACGCCGAGTGGCAGCGATATACGCCGCTCACGCCGGTTTCGACCAGTTTGGAAAAGTCGGTCTTCATTCGATGTTGCGTCTGAGATTGAGTTGATGTTCCTCAGTGTAGTAGAACTCGGCGCGCTTGACGCCAACAATTCTGCGTGCGCCGCCGTGCCGTCGCCGCGCGGCACGCGCCGCGAATCTGACCGGCGGCAGCAGGCCGGCCAGTGCACGCGCGCAACACAGTGATTTCTTCGATGTCATGCCTGGCTCCAGGTTCATTCTCATGAACATTCAGGGGATTACCCAAAACCAGGATCCTTGAAACGGCTCGCGGACGGCCCGATGCGGAGCCCGCGACGCGGAAAGTCAAAGAGCGCCTTGACCGGGCCGTCTTGATAGGACCCCGAGGGCGAGGTTACCATGCACAAAATGTGCGGGTGGACCCCGCTGGACAAGCGCCAAATGGAACGGCGGAACGAATACGATGTGACCAACCAGGTCAACACCACGGATCCGCCGTCGGTGAATACCGAAGTCAATCGCATCTTCCTGGCGCTCTACCCGAACGCTTCCACCCACGTCGTGAACCGTTCGTTCAGGGATCTCGCGCGGTTGCACAGAGGCGAGTATCCAGGTTACCGGGCTTGCGATACCGCTTATCACAATCTGCAACACTCCCTTGAAGTCACTCTCGCGATGGCGCGGCTGATGGACGGATACGAGCGTTCTCACCGCGATCCTCGCATCGGGGCCCTCGGTGCCAGGCTGTTTCGTTTCGGGGTGGTTACCGCGTTGTTTCACGATGTTGGCTACCTGCGCAAGGCCAGCGACATGCGCCACAGGAACGGCGCCGAATACACACTCAAGCATGTCGCGCGCGGCGCCAAGTTCCTGGAAGAGTACATCAGCAGGCTGGGGATGGCGGAACTCGCGCCGATCGCTTCCGAGATCATTCATTTCACCGGTTACGAGCGGCCGGTCCAGAAAATCCGCGTCCCGAATCGGACATTCCGGCTGCTGGGCAACATGCTGGGCACCGCAGATATCATTGCGCAGATGGCGGATCGCTGCTACTTGGAGAAATGCCGCGACCGGCTTTATCCGGAATTCGTCGAAGGCGGGCTGGCGGCGCGCGATGACGCAGACGAACGCCCCAGCGTGAAGTTCAAGTCGGCGGAAGATCTGGTGACCAGGACGCCGAAGTTCTACAAGACGGCGACGGCGCGTCTGAACGATCATCTCGGCAGCGCCTTCGGCTATGCCGACAAGCATTTCGGCGGACAGAACCCCTATCTGGTCAAAATGACCAGGAACATACACTACGCCGTGGAAGTCGCCGAGCAGCGGGATCTGTCACTGTTGCGGCGCATGCCACCGCATCCCAACGAAGACGGCGTCAAAGGTCTGAAGCAGGTTGTTTGAATGATCAAGAGGGGCTCCGACCTGCTGCTGTTTTTCTTTGCGCCTTTCAAGGTTTTACGTCCAGCATGATCTTGCCGATGTGCGCGCTTGATTCCATGAGCGCGTGCGCCGCCGAGGCTTCCTCCAGCCTGAAGGTCCGGTAGATCACCGGTCTCACTTTACCGGCCTCGATCAGTGGCCAGACTTTCTGCTTCAGTGCCCGCGCTATTGCCGCGTTGACTTCAACTGAGCGCGCGCGCAGCGTTGAGCCGCTGATGGGCAGGCGCCGGCGCAATATGTCGGTCATGTCGATCGTGGCTTTGGTGCCGCCGAGGAAGGCGATCAGTGATAGCCGCCCATCCTCGGCGAGGCAGGCCAGTTCGCGCGGCACGTAATCGCCGCCAACCATGTCCAGGATCACGTCCACGCCCTTGCCGTTGGTCAGCTCCTTCACCACCGCGACAAAATCCTCGGTCCGGTAGTTGATCGCACGGCTGGCGCCCAGTTTCTCGCAGGCGGCGCACTTGTCGGCCGAACCGGCGGTGACGAACACGCGATGGCCGAACGCCCGTGCCATCTGGATTGCGGTGACGCCGATGCCGCTCGACCCTCCTTGTATGAGCAGCGTCTCCGCGCCTTTCAGACCCGCCCGCTCGAACACATTGACCCACACGGTGAAGTACGTCTCAGGAAGCCCTGCGGCTTCGATGAGCGTGAGTCCACGCGGGATTGGCAGGCACTGCGGCGCCGGGGCGGCGACATACTCGGCGTAGCCCCCGCCGGTCACCAGTGCGCAGACCCGCTCGCCGGGCCTGTATTCATTCACTCCCGCGCCGATGGCGACGATGGTGCCGGCGACTTCGAGCCCGGGAATGTCGGACGCGCCGGGCGGAGGCGGGTAGCCGCCCTTGCGTTGCAAGACGTCGGGGCGGTTTACGCCGGCTGCGGCGACCTCGATCAGCACTTCATTTGAAGCGGGAACGGGGAGCGGACGCTCGCTAACGCGCAGGACCTCGGGTCCACCCGCCACGGTGATTTCGATGGCGCGCATTTGTGCTGGAAGCGTTGCCGGCATGATGGGTTGAAAGTCAGCTACCGTTGTGGCGAAGAACTCTTATAGCATTGTCGCGATGACCGCCTCAAGCGCGTTTGCGCTGGCGTTGGGCTTGCGGCATCATCGCCGCGTTTCTCCATAAACGTTCCGCTGGAGGTTGCAATGGAATATCGCACGCTCGGCCGTAGCGGCCTGAAGGTCTCGCCGCTTTGCCTCGGCGCCATGATGTTCGGGGACCGCACCGACGAAAGGGAAGCGGCGCGCATCGTCGAGTCCGCGTTCGACGCCGGAGTCAATTTCATCGACACCGCCGATCAGTATGCCAAGGGCGAATCGGAGCGTATTACCGGCAGGCTGATCGCTGCCAGGCGCGACCATTGGGTACTCGCCACCAAAGTCGGCAACCGCATGGGCGATGATCCGAATTGCGTTGGACTCGGCCGCAAGTGGATCCTGCAGGCGATCGACGCCAGCCTGACACGGCTGGGCACCGATTACGTGGACATCTATTACTTTCACCGCGACTTCGACGATGCGCCGCTGGAGGAAGCGCTCAGGGCCATGGACGACATCATCCGTTCCGGCAAGGCCCGCTATTTCGGCCTGTCCAACTTTCGCGGCTGGCGCATCGCCGAGATCATGCACCTGTGCCGGTCGCTGAGCGTTGCGCAGCCGGTGGTGTGCCAGCCGTACTACAACGCGATGAACCGGCAGCCTGAGGTCGAGATCCTGCCGGCATGCCGCTATTACGGCATTGGCGTGGTGCCCTACAGTCCGCTGGCGCGCGGCGTGCTCACCGGCAAGTACCGTCAGGGTGCAGCGCCGCCGGCGGAAACGCGTGCAGGCCGCAACGACAAACGCATGATGGAGACGGAATTTCGCAAGGAGTCGCTGGCGATCGCGCAGAAGATCAAAACCTTCGCGGAGAAGAAGGGCATGAGCGCGGGCCATTTCGCGGTCAATTGGGTGCTGAACAATTCCATTGTGGACAGCGTGATTGCCGGTCCGCGTACGCTCGAGCAGTGGCAGGATTATCTGAAAGCACTCGAGTTCAAGCTCGACGCCAAGGGCGAGGCGCTGGTGGATTCGCTGGTGC
>JBQTIV010000197.1:0-3942 GCA_052387775.1 Betaproteobacteria bacterium | reverse complement strand
GGCGTTGACCAGCCGCCCCGCGTTCCCGGAAGCGCAGGTCGTGCTCTCGCGCGTGCTGGAGTCGCAGGGGAATCTCGGCGCGGCCGCGGCGGCGCTCGAGACCGCGATGCGGCTGCGGCCGGATGATATCGGCGCACTGCTTCATTATGCGAGCGTGCTCGGGAAACTAAGCCGGCTCGACGAGGCGCAGGCTGCGCTCCGGCGCGCCGTTGCGATCGACCCCCGGAACGCCGACGTGAACCGCAGCCTTGCAACCCTGCACCTGGCGCGCGGCGAGACTCATGACGCCATCACGATTCTCGAATCGGAATCCAGCCGGTATCCCGACAGCTTCGAGGTCTGGAACAGTCTAGGGCGGGCGCACGGCCTGACCGGGCGTCATGTCGAGGCCGAACGCGCTTACCGCAATGCCCTTCGACTGCGTCCGGACCTGCACGAAGCACATTACAACCTCGCGATGTCCCTGGCGCATCAGGCAAGGCTGCGCGATTCGATCGAACATTTTCTCAATGCGCGGAAAATCAATCCGCATGACCCAGAAGTTCGAAAGATGCTGCTTGCGAAGCTGATCACCCTATTGCAGGATGACAGCAGCCCTGAATACGCTCCTGCATCGAAATTTCCGCCGTTGAATGAGCGCCCGCTGGTGAGCGTTATTATTCCGACGCAGAACCGTCCACGGATGCTTCAGGACGCTTTGATTTCCGTGTGCCGACAAGGCTATCAGAACTGGGAAGTGATCGTTGTCAACGACGGCGGCGAGGATGCTTCCCCTGCGTTGAAATCCATGCCTTCCGCAATGCAAGCGAAGAACCGCCTGATCGACTTGCGGACGATCCACGGTCCAGCCGCGGCACGTAACGCGGCCATCAAAGTCGCCAAGGGCGAGGTCCTGGCTTTCCTGGACGATGATGATCTTTATTTGCCTGGCCACCTGGAGAGCCTGGTCACCGGCTTGCGATCCTCAAATGCTGGTTTTGCATGTTCTGCGGCTGAACTGGTCGAAGAAACAATTCGCGATGGAATTCGCGTGGAAGTCGGACGCAAGCCGTTGTTTCCGGATATCCGGTATTCCCAACCGCTTCTTCTCGTTGCGAATTTCATTCCCATTAATACGTGGGGCGTACGCCGGGAGTGTTTCAGTGCGGTCGGCGTATTTGACGAGTCCCTTCGGTTTCTGGAGGATTGGGACTTCTTGTTGCGTTTGTCGTGCCACGTGGACTTTCACCAGATCAGCAGCGTGACCGCGGAGTATCGCGTCACCAGGCAGGCCAATGACAGTGTGACGAAACGCCACCAGAATGAGGCCGGGGTCAGATCCATCTATCGGCGATATGAAGCGCACAGTCTTGAACGGGTAAGGCTGGCGCGGGAGCTCTATCTGGAGACTTTGGTGTAGCGAGGTCCCATGCTTCGCACATGACCCGCGCGCCAGGGACGCCGTGGAGCAGTTGTGGACCACATCCAACGAGGATCATCGTGCAAAAGCTTTGGGATCACCTGGCGCGCCTAGGGCGAACGGCCACGCCGCGCGACCGCGACCCGCCATCCGGTCATGACGCTGCCGATCGTCTGATCGCCGAGGGCAATCAGGCCGAAGGGGGAGGCCGGCTGCGCGAAGCATGCGAGCGTTATCGCGAGGCGGTACGGGCGGCACCCGGCTATGCGAAGGCGCATTTGAATCTCGGCATCGGGCTGGAGGCGCTGGGCGAGGCCGAGGACGCGATCGGGGCATACGAGGCGGCGCTCGGGATCGATCCGGCGGAGGCCTATGCCAACTACAACTTGGGCAAGCTGCTCTATACGCGCAACGTGCTGGCGCGAGCCGAGCAACTGCTGGGGGCGGCCTTGCGCAGCCGGGTGGATTTCCCGGAGGCGCGCATCGTGCTTGCCTGCGTTCTGCAGGCGATGGGCAAGCTTGGGCCCGCAGCGGCCGAACTGGAGGTTGTGCTGAAGCTGCGGCCGGATGATTTCGGCGCGCTCTACCGCTACGCGGGCGTGCTCAAGCAGCTGAACCGGCTGGACGAGGCGCAAGCCGCGCTCCGACGCGCGGTTGTGATCGATCCCGGCAATGCCGATGCCAGCTATGAGCTCGCCACCCTGTTGATCGCGCGCAATGAGTGGGGGCAGGCGGAGCAGCACCTGCGCGCCACGCTCAAGTGCAAACCCGACTTCGTGGAGGCGCGCGCCGCGTTGTTCCACGTCCTCGACGCGCGACATGATCTCGCCGGAGCGGCGGCGGAACTGGAGGCAGTGCTCAAACAGCGGCCCGACTGGACGGACGCCCTTTACAACTACGCCATCGTCTTGATGGGCATGCAAAGGGATTTCGACGCGGAAGCCGCGTTGCGACGCGTCATCGCGCTCGATTCGAGGTTCTTCCTTGCCTACAGGATGCTCGGGAATATCCTTCATCGGGAGGGACGGGTCGCAGAAATGCTGCAAATCTGCCGGGACGGCCGCGCACGCCATCCGGAGAGGTTTGACCTGGAGTCATTCGAGCTCTTCCTGCTCAACTTTGCCGAGGAGATTTCCGATGACGCCATGTTCGAGCGGCACCGGGCGTTCGGCGAACGGCTCGAAGCCGCATGTCCGCCGCGGTTCGAGCCGGTCCTTGAAACCAGGGATCCCGACCGCCGGCTTCGCGTGGGCTATGTCTCGGGCGATTTCAACTATCATCCGGTCGGCCTGTTCATGCTGCCGGTGTTGGAGCGGCACGACCGATCGCGGTTCGAAGTGTACTGCTTCGCCACCAGCGAGAAGTCCGACGACTTCACGCGCCAATTGTCAGCGCGAACGGACGTGTGGCGAGACGCGGCCAGGCTTTCCGATTCGGAGCTGGTGGAAGCGATCCATGGCGACCGGATCGATGTCCTGGTGGATCTTGCGGGGCACTCCGGAATCTCGCGGCTGGGTGTCTTTGCGCAGCAGCCGGCGCCGGTCCAGGCGGCGTGGCTCGGCTACCTCAATACGACCGGGTTGAGGCGCATACGGTACCGCCTCACGGACAATTATTGCGACCCACCGGGCCTCACCGACCGCCTGCACACCGAACTGCTGGCGCGGTTGCCGCACAGCCAGTGGTGCTATCGGCCCTTCATTTCGGTCGCCTGCTCGGAAACACCCCCGTTCGTGCGCAACGGGCATATCACCTTTGGTTCGTTCAACCAGATTGCGAAACTCTCCCGATCGACTCGCCGGATCTGGGCCGAGATCCTGATGAGCTTGCCGGACTCGCGCCTGGTCGTCCTTGGCGTTGCGGGAGGCCGTGCCGAGGAGAAGTTGCTGGAGGATCTGGCGAATGCCGGGGTTGCTGCGCCACGAATCACGGCGGTTCGCTTCCTTCCAGTGCAGGATTACTTCCGCTGGTACGACGCCGTGGACATCGCGCTGGACCCGACGCCGTACAGCGGAGGCACGACGACTTGTGACGCGCTGTGGATGGGGGTGCCCGTTGTGACCGTCCCGGGGTCGCGGCCCGCCTCGCGCAGTGCCGCGAGCATCCTCGCGACGGCGGGGCTCGCCGAGTGGATCGCCGCGACGCCCGAGGATTATGTGCGGATCGCCCTGAGGGCCGCGCGCGATCCGGAAGCGCTCGCGCAGGTGCGCGGCTCGCTACGCCAGAGGATGCGCGCCTCCCCGCTCATGGACGAGCAGCGGTTCGTGCTCGACCTGGAAGGCGCGTACCGGGGGATGTGGCGCGCGTGGTGCGTGGAGGGCGTGCGCAAGTGAAGATTCGGAAATGACGGTGCTGCGGGATCTTCTCAGCCGGTTCTTGCCCCAGGGGCCGACGACAATCGAAGACGCCGAGCGACTGATTGCCGAGGGTAATCGCGCCGAGGAGGCGGGGAGGGTGGAGGAAGCCTGCGAGCGCTACCGCGAAGCGGTGCGGGCAGCGCCGGGCTACGCCAAGGCGCATCTCAACCTCGGCATCGGGCTGGA
>JBQTIV010000196.1:0-12921 GCA_052387775.1 Betaproteobacteria bacterium | reverse complement strand
ATTCCGGCTCGCCTTCGAGCACCCAATGCGTGTGCGCATCACTCAGTTCGCGCCACGGCTTATCCAGGGGGATGGCGCGCTTCTTCGCGTATTTCTCGATGTCGTCCTGGCACTCGTGGAAACTCGGCGTCTGCCAGGGCTTGATTGCGCCGCCGCCGAGCGTCTTCGTTTCGTCGGGAACGATCAGCCCGAAATCGATGCCGATGACCCTGCCGAAGCCGCGGCAGGTTTCGCACGCACCGAGCGGCGAATTGAAAGAGAAGAAGTTTGGCGTCGGATCGGCGTAGTGAATGTCGCATTCGGCGCAGTGCAGCGCCGTGGAGAAGCGCCACGGCGCGTGAGGCGTGAGGGGTGAGGGGTGAGGAGTGAGAGGTGACCGGTCCGCGCTTTCACGTCCAACCTCGCTTTCCGCCACGGCATAGACGTTGACCCTGCCTTGCCCCACCCTGAGCGCCGCTTCCAACGCCTCCACCACCCGCACCCGCTCGACACTGGATATGCGAAAGCGGTCCTGCACTACCTCCAGGAAATTCTTGCGCTGCGAGTGAATGCGTGTATAGCCCTGCTGCTCGAGAAGCTGTTTGACCTCGACTTCAGAAAAGTTCTTCGGTACAGCGAGCGGGAAGGTGATGATCAAACGGGGATCGCCAGCGTCGGCCGCCCGCTGGCGCAGCGCCTCGTAGATCGTATCCGGGGCATCGCGCCTCACTGGTTGCGCGCAGCCGCGGCAGTACAATTGCGCGGCGCGCGCGTAAAGCAGTTTCAGGTGATCGGTGAGTTCGGTCATGGTGCCGACCGTAGAACGCGAGGTGCGCACCGGATTGGTCTGGTCGATCGCGATCGCCGGTGGAATGCCTTCGATGCGGTCCACCTGCGGCTTGTCCATGCGCTCGAGAAACTGGCGTGCGTACGGCGAGAAAGTCTCCACGTAGCGGCGCTGGCCCTCGGCGTAGAGGGTATCGAACACCAGCGACGACTTGCCGGACCCGGACACGCCGGTCACGACCAGCAATTCATTCAGCGGCAGATCGAGATCGAGCTTCTTGAGATTGTTCTGGCGCGCGCCGCGGATGCGGATGAAGTCTGGATTGTGCTTGGGCATGGGTGCTGGCGGGTAAACGACTGCGTCTACACGCAGGCGTGAATCGCGAATTGCCGTCAAAGGCCGCTATTCTACCGGCCAGAAATGCGCTAGTTGCGTTGATGCTGCGGGGAAACCTGATATAACTTTGTTCATGCTCGTGGTGCTCAAAGCGTCACCGGACTGGCTCGCGGCAGCGACCGCATTGCTCGCCTTGTTGTCCTCGCCGTTGACGATTGGCGCGGAACCATCCACACGTTGCCCACGGCACGTCTCCGCGGTGGAGGCCCAGTTTCGCGGCTGTGAGTCGGCGGGCTGGTGCCGGTTCTGGATCGAACCGTTGGATCCACTGGCTGAGTCTCTGCATCGCGTGCGACCCGACGGCGTTTCGCAATTGCCGGGCGACGATGCCATTTGCACTACGGTGCGCGACCGCCTCAATGCCTTGCTCGCCAGCATGATTCACCAGTCCAAGCGCATCGTGCTGCATGACTTGCGCGAACTGGAGGACGGAACGTTCGCGTCTATTGTCACGGTCAACGGTGAGAACCTGGCGTCGGACCCTATTCTTCTGGAATTGCGCGAGAAACTTACCTGTACGAGTCGGTAGTTACGCAACGGGTCTCGCTGTAGGCGTCCCGAGACGCTTGCATCGCCTGGACCGAGAGCGGCTTCTCAAAAAAAACCGGCGGCCGCGGCCGCCGGGATGGGATCAACTGAAGTGACTTATTGCTTCGTGATGGTCCAGACGACAGCAGATTTTGGCGTCGTGTAGAACGGGGACTCCATCTGGTAGTTCACGTAGAGTTCGCCGTAGTCCGCAACGTACATCGTCTTGCCATCCATGCTGAACTCGACGTCATTGGTACGCTCATATCCGCCCCGGTTTTCCGGTTTCTGGTAGGCATTGGGCCCGGGTTCGCGGTTCTCGGAGAAGATCGACCACTTGATGCCGGTGGGGTTGAGAAACTCGATCTTCACGATCGCCGGCCACATCGGTCTCAGGCTTTCCGGACCGTTGTCGATGATGCCAAACACGGCGGTGAAAATAACGTCCGAGCCAGCACCGAAGGCCTTCGGCGACCAGGCCAACCCGTCCATCGGGTTGTTGGTGTCCCACTCCATGACCGGGTTGATGTAGCCATTGGGGTTGGGATTGGCGATGATCAGCGGAGTGCCCCGAAGCCCGATCGAATGATCGATGAAACGATAGGGAGGCAGCGTCGGAACGAATGGCTTGTCCCCGATGTACAACTGCGGGTTCGGCCGGGTGGGATCAAACTTGTTTCCGCGGTAGACGTCAGGCCCGTGCCGCTTGATGTTCGTGAAGTTCAAGCCAGGCTTGTCGGGGAAGCCCGCGTCCTGGCCCTTCTCGGTCACGATAAAGAGATTCTCGCCAGAGTTGGCGACGCGGCGGTTGCCCTTGTCGTTGTGGCCGTTGTCGCTGACGGCGAGCGCATTTTCGAACCGCGACCCCTTGGGTCCGAAAGCAAGCCCGGACATGTTGCGGAAGCCGTACGCGTACACTTCCCAGTCGTCACGGGTGTAGCTGCTGTCGGCCTTCAGCCTCGTGCGGTGAACTGCACCACCACAGGGCTTCTGCGCCTTGATCACCTGGACCGGCTTGGAAGGGGTGCCTTTCGGCAGGTACGCGCCGGTGAGATTACCCTGGCTGTCGCGGATGTTGAGCCCGGTCAGGACAATGTCCCGGCAGGGCGGGTCGCGTGGCAGCGCGGGAACTCCGGCGGTCGTGCGCTTTTCCCAGTACGGATCGACGGCGTCGGTCCATCCGTGAATGTCTGGATCGGCGTAGCCCGAATTGCTGGGAGCCCCCACCGCGTAATACAGCCAGCCGTCCCGGCACATGATGGCGCCCAGCGCATGGTCACCGATCGGCACCTCGTTCATGATCAGCTTGGGGGTACCGTTCACGCCGTCGATTTCCCAGACACCGTAGCTGTAGTCACCGACGTAAATGCGGCCATTCTCCGCACAGAAGCCGATTTCGTTCAGGGCAAAGGACTTGAAGATGCCCAGCCCGACATTGTCCCGGATCAGTTGGCCGGATTTGTTGAAGATCTTCACGTGAGGCTTGTCGATGCCTTCCGGCGGAAAGCCGAAAGTATTGCCCGAAATGGCGACCCAGACGTTGTCGCTCTTATCGACCGTGATCGAAGTGATCGTATCGAGGCCGGCGGCGAACACTCCGGCCTTGTACCCCGGTGGAACCTTGATCTTGCTCGGGTCGGGCGTAACCGGCGTGCGCGTGGACCATTTCCCGGCCGGGCCTCCCGGTTCCGCCCTTGCCCGATCCTGGGCTAAGGCGGGCCCCGATGCGGCCCCCACAGCCAATGCGAGTATTGCCGCATATTTTAGTATTTTCATTTTCCTCTCCTCCTCCTGGTTAGAATTCCCTGCACTTGCTTCGTCAGAGTACCACTTCAACTGCGTTACGACGTACCTGCATATCCTGGCCGTTCGACCGGCTGGATCTTTGCTTATCTCTATTTTTTTTCTGCCGATCCCGTGAAAGTGCGAATATGGGCAACGAGGTCAGCGACCTGCTCGTCGTTGAATTTGTTCTCCCAGGCGGGCATTGCCGCGATCTTGCCCATGTAGGCGCCGCCCTTGTTGATGATCATCTTGAGATAGTCGTCCGGCACCGAGGCCATGTATTCCTTGTTGGCGAGCGTGCCGACACGCGGCACGAACCCGCTCTTCGTCCCTTCCTGGCCGTTGCCGTAGGTGCCGTGGCATCCGGCGCACATCTGTTCGAAAATTTCCTTGCCGGTCTCGGGAGCAGTTTGCGCCGGCACTTTGACGGGCGCAATAGCCAACAGCATGGTTATGATTATTATCGGGTGCTTCATGCACGCACTCGGTTCGGTACTTCGACAGCAACGGATTTGACGGATAGGAAAGTTGACGGTATCACGTGACGAGCGATGGCTCAAGGGGGATCGGCCTGTGGAGCCGGGTCTATAGTTAGGTCCGGTGTATCAGGTCTTCGTGCGATCGGCTTCAAGGCGGCCTCGTTCGTGACCTGCCCGGATACGCCAACGGCTGCCACGATGGACAGCGACGGCAACGTCTGGGCTGCAATTTCGGGGCCGTGGCTCGTGGGCGGTACCGAAGCGCCCAACGTCACGGTCCACAAAAAAACGGCTAGCTGATCAATGAGATCGGCAAGACTGTTCAAGGCACACGTGCTGATTTCCCAGTCGCCTCTATCGGTATTTTTCCAGCGCTTTGCGCACGAATTCGTTGGTATACGAGTCCGCCGGATTCAGATCTTTCGCGTCCCTGACCGCAGGCTCGAAACCGATCAGCACCTTGTGCTGCGCCTCGACGGCGGCCGGCGGGAACAGGCCGTCCTTCGAGTAGCTTTCGCGCATTCTGCGCATTGCGGATAGATACAGCCCCGGGTCGCCGAGCAGATACTCGGGCGGCACGGTCTTCGCCACTTCCTCGGCCGAGGCGGCGTTCAGCCACCTCAGCGCCCGAACCATGGCGTTGGTCAACGCCTGCACCGTCTTCGGATTGGCTATGACGAATGCCTCGCGCGTGTACAGCGACCCCGCCGGCAAGGGAGCGCCGAACACCGCCCTGGCGCCCTGCACCGTTACTGTTTCCACCATGACCCGGATCGAGCCGGAGTTTTCCAGCAGCGTGATGGTCGGTTCGATATTGACGATCGCGTCAAGATGTCCGGCCTGCATCGCCGCCGCCGCCCCCGGGCCGGAGCCCACGCCGATAATGGAGACGTCCTCGGAAGTCAGATCCACTGATGCAAGCAGATGATTGACGAACGCATGGGTGCTCGAGCCGGGCGCCGTCACACCGATTTTCATGCCCTTGAGGTCCTTCGGCGAGCGGTACCTCGCTGCATGCCTGGTCGCCACTCCGAGTGAAATTGACGGGGTGGCCACCTGCAGCACGAACGCCTGGAGCCGCTGCCCGCGCGCGCGCATTACCAGAACGTGGTCGAAGCCGCCGGAGACCACATCTGCGCTGCCGCCCATCATCGCCTGCAACGATTTCGCTCCGCCGGCGAAGTCCAGGATCTCGACTTTCAGTCCTTCGTCCGCGAAGTAGCCGCGTCGCTCGGCAATGGACAGCGGCAGGTAATAAAGCGATGCCTTGCCCCCCACCGCGATGGTCACGGCGGCCTTCTCCAATTGCGCACCGGCAGGGCTCGCCGCAATACCGAGCAGAATGAACGCAACCAGGTTCCGCAGATTTTTCATCGCTTATTCCGTCAGCTGCCAACGGCAGGGTAGATCGAACGGTCGTGCAGAAATTCTACGTGGGAACCATCCGGCGCGCAGTGTCGCATGCGCGGCAGAGGGCGCACCGCTGACGGTGGACTCGCGTTAGACTGTGCGCCCGGACCGACTCGACCTCAACGGAGACCGCCGCATGATCGAACTTTACTTCGCACCGACCGCCAATGGCTTGCGCGCATCAGTTGCACTGGAGGAAACCGGCCTGCCTTACCGGACACACAAGGTGGACCTTGCCAAGGGCGAGCAGCGCACCCTTGAATTCCTGAAGCTCAATCCTGCCGGTCTGATTCCGGTGATTGTCGACCCGGACGGCCCAGGCGGCAAACCACTAACGCTTTCGCAGTCGGGAGCGATCGTCCTCTATGCCGCGGAGAAGTCAGGCAAGTTCCTGCCCAAGGATGGCGCGCGACGCGCGCTCGCCATGCAGTGGATGATGCAGGCGGCGAGCGACATCGCCGGCACCAGCGGCACGATCTTTCGCATGGAAACGAGCGTCCCGGACAAGATCGCCGCTAACACCGACTATTTCAAGCAGCGGCTGCTCGGCTTCTTCGCAACATGCGATGCGCGACTGGCCGGGCGCGAGTACCTTGCGGATGAGTATTCCGTTGCCGACATCATGCTGTACCCGAACTTTGCGGCACGCAAGGTACTGATCGACCAGGCCGGTGGATTCGCCAATCTGCAACGTTGGGGAGCAGCGGTCGGCTCGCGACCGGGGGTCCAGAGGGGAATGAAAGTAACCGGTTGACAGTTGATAGTACGGTGGTCGGTTGCGAAGAACTCGGCAACCAGAAAAAACTCTATGAGGCTCGGGCCAACGTGCTTTCCCACCCGGTGCCCCTACGCCGCCAGGGCACTCTAAATCAGATCGTTTTCAGCCTCACCGTCACTACGGCGTGTCCTCGATCGTGCACTTTCCGGACCAACCCACCACCAATGCACGGCGCGACGCGTTCTCGTTGGAAAGGTAACGGTTCTGAATATTGTAGGCCTCCAGCTCCTGGGCATTGCGCCGGACGCAGAAGTTCGGTACGGCGTCGAACTTGCCGGTGGTCTTCTGCAGGTGGTGCACCAGTTCGTGCAGGAGGATGGAGCGATCGAAGGTGTTGCTTTCGATGTCGAGCCCCTCGTCCACATAGACGCCCCACTCCGGATGGTAAAAGGCCTTTACGGCGCAGTTACGGCCGCCGCAGATTTTCTGCTGCATTTCCGCTACGGAGACGCGGTGGATTTGCGGAAGGACGTCTGGGCTGGGATACCCGGAAATTAGCCTGATCGCCATGAACAACTCGACCATCAGGGACGTCAGTGAAGCATGATCCACAGTCGGTTTACCGACCCGGAGTTCCTCCCCTGACTCGGGTAACAAAGATGATGGTTCTTAGATCTTGCTTTCACCCCCGCAAGAACCGCGCCACGCCAACCGGGGTGGAAAACGCCCGTTTATCCCCCCGAATGCACCATTCCGCCGCGCTTTCCGCAACAATCTGCCCCAAAGTGGGGCAGTTCTACCCTAGATTGGAAAACGCCAGGCAAACCCTTATCCGGTCAAACGCCCTTTGTTAATAAAGGGTTAACTTGCGCCGCAACACACCCTTCAGGGCTGGCGTCGACATCATGCTTCATCCTTCACCCTTCATCCTTCATCCTTCATCCTTCATCCTTCATCCTTCATCCTTGCTCCTCACTCCTCCACCAACCACTTCACCGCGTGTCCGCCCTCGCGGTCCCTCGATAGCACCGGCCACAGCCAGTCCAGCATGGACCGCGCGATCTCCTCGAATCCGAACGGCGGGTTCACAACCAGCAGTCCGCAGCCACGCATGCTTCCGCCCCAGTTATCGGGCATCACCGAGAGTTCCAGCTGCAGAATCTTGCGTATGCCGGTAGCCATCACGCCGCGTTCGAAAGCCCGCATCGCACTCGCGTCCATAAGCGGATACCAAAGCGCGTACACACCGGTTGCAAATCGCCGGTCGGTCTCGACCAGTCCTTCGGTCAGGCGCTTGAATTCCTGCGCGCGATCGAAGGAAGAATCGATGAATACCAATCCGCGGCGTTCCTTGGGCGGCAGGAAGGCCCTGAGCGCCTGGTAGCCATCCATCAGGCGCACCATCACCTGCCGGTCCCCGCGAAACAGCGCCTCCAGCTCATCGCAGTCTTTCCTGTTGAGTTCGATGAGCACCATGCGGTCGTTCGGCCGAAGCAGCCGGCGCACGATGCGCGGCGAACCGGGATAGAAGCGCAGCGTGCCATGCCCGTTCTCCGCGCGCACCGCCTCCAGATACTGCACCAACGTGTTGGGTGCGTCCTTGCGCTCCCACAGCAGCGCGATGCCGTCCTTGAATTCCGCGTTTTTCTGCGCCCAGGTGTGCGTCAGGTCGTAAAGCCCGGTTCCGGCGTGGGTGTCGAGCACGAAGAATGGCTTGTCCTTCTTTTCCAGCGCGAGCACGAGTTGCGTCAGCAGCGAGTGCTTGAATACGTCGGCAAAGTTGCCGGCATGAAAAAGATGTCGGTAGGCGAGCATAGAGCAAGGATGAAGGATGAGGGATGAAGAATGAAGAAAGGCGGCGCCCGATCAGGAGCAGTTTACGCACTCGGGCATCCATTCGACGAGCCGTGGGATAATTCCGGGAGTTATTAGTACATTTCGAACCGGAGACAAGGACCATGGCTGCAGACAAGACACCAGACCTGAAAATGGATCCCGCGAACCTTTATCGCGAGGAGATCTTCACCGACCGCAGGGTCGGCACCATTCGCGTCATGACGCCGGCGAAAAGCGACGGCTCCACCGACGCCAGCCGCAAGGTCATCTACGTCGGCGAAACGCAGCTCATGACGCCGGTAGGCGCGCTTCCGCTCGCTTTCGAGATCGAGGCCGACTCGATCGGCAATGCCGCCGCGAAGTTCGCCGAGGTCGCGCAGGTCGCAGTCGAGCGTGCAGTCAAGGAGCTTCAGGAATTGCGCCGCCAGGCCAGCTCTTCGATCGTCATCCCCGAAGGCATCCCGTCCGGGCTAGGCGGACCCGGAGGAAAAATCAAACTGCCGTAAGAAACCGTGACGACGTGACGGCTTCATTCGCCGTACGTGGTTGAACGGGTCTTGCCCCAGAACACCCGGTACGAAAACGCGGTATAGGCCACGATAACCGGCAACACCACGCAGGCGCCGACAAACACGAACATCAGCGACTTGCGCGCCGCTGCCGCCTGCCAGATGGTGATGCGGTCCACCACCAGGTACGGAAACAGACTGTAGGCCAGGCCGGCGAACGCGAACACGAACACCCACACCGACAATACGAAGGGCAGCCATTCGCGTTGCGCGGCACCGCGCCGCAGCCGGATCAGCGACACCAGGATCCCGGCGCACGCAGCGGCAGTGAGCAGCGGCAGGGGCGCCAGCCATAGGAAGCGCGGCCAGGTGAACCATTTCTCCATGATGCCCGCGTACATGAATGGCGTCGCCAGACTGATTGCTGCGACACCTGCCGCGGTCAGCGTCACCGCGAATATGCCCCAGCGCAACGCCCGCTCGCGCAAATCGTTCTCGGTCTTGATCACCAGCCACGTCGACCCGAGCAGCGCGTAACCTCCGGCCAGTCCCACACCAACCAGAAGTCTGAAGGCAACAAAAAATGCGCCCTGATTGAAGCCGGTGATGACGCCCGCAAGCATCATCCCCTGGGCCATCGCCGCCCCGAGCGAGCCGACGAAGAACAGCCGGTTCCATGCCTCCTGATGCCAGCCCGAGGCCTTTAGCCGGAACTCGAATGCCACGCCGCGCAGAATGAGCGCGATCAGCATGAACGCGACTTCCAGATAGAGCGAGGACAGGATGACGCCGTGCGCATGCGGAAACGCCACCAGCAGGATTCCCACACCGAGCACCAGCCAGGTTTCGTTTGCGTCCCAGAAAGGGCCGATCGAAGCGACCATCACGTCCTGCTCCTCGCGAGTGGCCAGCGGCAGCAGGATTCCCACGCCGAGGTCGAATCCGTCGAGAATGACGTAGGCGAGGATGGCAAGGCCCATCAACACCATGAAGACCAAAGGCAGATCGAGTTGCATGGCGATCATTCTGCCTGCGTGGCCGCAGCCTGGAGGACCGCGCGCGAGGGCCGCCGGTACCCGTCGCCGTCCGCCTCTTTGAGCGCGAGCTGGGTGAGCACCACCATGTACGAAATCAACAACAGCGCATACACGACCAGATAGCTCACCAGTGTGAGCGCAATGTAAGGAGCCGGCACGTCTGAAGCAGTTTCGGCGGTGGTAATCACGCCGTACACGACGTAGGGCTGGCGGCCGATCTCGGTGGTGAGCCAGCCCGCCAGTACCGCCACCCATCCTGAAAACGCCATTGCGGCAAAGCCCAACAGCAGCCGTCGCGGACTTTCTCGCCGCCGCAACAGATACCAGGCGCCCAACCATGACAGCGCCAGCATCAGCACGCCCACGCCGACCATGACACGAAAGCTCCAGTACAGCGGCGCGACCTGCGGGTGTTTGTCGCCGATATAGTTCAGGCCTTTGAGCTCCCCGTCGAACTCGTGGGTAAGAATCAGGCTCGCGCCCCTGGGAATGGAAATCGCATAGTCGTTGCGCCGCTCCTTGCCGTTTGGCATGGCGAACAGCAACAGCGGTGCACCGCGCTCTGTTTCCCAAATGCCTTCGATGGCGGCGATCTTCGCCGGCTGGTGCTCCAGCGTGTTGAGTCCATGCAGGTCGCCCACGACGATCTGCGCCGGCGTCAGCACTGCAGCGATCACGATTCCAATTCGCAACATTCTGCGCGCCGGCTCGAACTGCGGCTTGCGCAGCAACTGCAGCGCCGAGATGCCCGAGACGAGGAACGCCGCTGTCAGCCCGGAGGCGATCATCATGTGCGTCAGCCGGTACGGAAAACTCGGATTGAAAATGATCGCCCACCAATCGGCCGCATGCAGCTGGCCGTCGATGATTTCGAATCCCCGGGGTGTCTGCATCCATGAATTGAGCGCCAGGATCCAGAACGCCGAAGCCGACGTGCCGAACGCCACCAGAAATGCCGACGCCGTGTGCATCCATCCCGGAACGCGATCGCGCCCGAACAGCATCACGCCGAGAAAAGTCGCCTCGAGGAAAAATGCGGTCAGTACCTCGTAACCGAGCAGCGGCCCGGCGATGTTTCCCGCTTTCTTCATGAAACCGGGCCAGTTGGTGCCGAATTGGAAGCTCATCGTGATGCCCGAAACCACGCCCAGGGCGAACGACAGCGCGAACACCTTCACCCACAGGCGATAGGCGTGCGCGAGCCACTCCACGCCGCCGCGCGCGATACCCACGCGCAGGTACACCAGCACCCACGCAAGCGCGATTGTGATGCTCGGAAAAAGAATGTGGAAAGCGATGTTGAGCCCGAACTGGGCCCTGGCGAGGAGAAGCGGATCGGCAGTCATGTCGGCAGCCGGAAATATGGCCAATTTTAACTCCTAAACTTCAGCGGCTCCCGGAATCATGGCGCGCGTCCGCGGGCGTCGCCCGCGGGCTGGTTCGTGCCACACCCCGGGGAATCCCTTATTCGCGATTCGGCGGTATCATTCATTCATACCGCAACAAGACGGACCCTGTGTCTCGGATCATGAGTTCCGCGGATTACTTTTTTTGTTGCTTCCACTTGCGCCCGGATTTGCGCCCAAAGGTTCTGTTTTTCCCCCGGATCTGATCTGTCGTGATCGCAATCGCCCAACTGCGAGCCCTGAGTCCGCTGATCATGCCGGTGGCAATCATCGTCATTGCAACGCTGGCGGTCGCGATCGGGCAGAGGTTGCCGGCCTCGTTCGATGGATTCGGCATTTTCGGGCCCTATACGGTGCTGCTGCTCGGCGCGGCGATCAGCCTCTGGTTCAACCGCGGGCGGGCATTCATCGTGCTGCTGTCATTGCTCATCGCGTTCGTCGGCTACCGGCTGGCGCAGGACGCGGCGCCGAACAATTTCGCCGGCCGTGCGGTGTTTGCCGCGCTCGCGGTCTTCGTGCCGCTTAACATCCTGATTGCCTTGCGTATCAAGGAACAAGGCATATCTTATTTCCGTAACTACCGCTGGCTGCTCCTGCTGATCACGCAAATACTGCTTACCGCCTGGGTCGCAGGCGCGGGCACGAGCGCCCTCTCGGGAACCGCGTGGCACGCGACGCTGGAGCACTGGCTGATCAGGCCGGCGCCGGTACCCTTCCTCGGCCGGGCTCTCATGGCAACGGCGTTCGCGGTTGCAGTGGTCAAGGCGTGGGAGGCGCATTCACTGCTGGAAATCGGCATGGCCGGCGCACTCGTGGCCTTCTTCGTGGCCTGCCAGTGGCCCACTACCCCGGGTGTATTTGCTGCCTTCATTTCGGCAGCGGGCGCCATCCTGCTGCTGGCGGTTTTGCAGGAGTCGCACCGCATGGCGTTCCGCGACGAGCTTACCGGGCTGCCCGGCCGGCGCGCGCTCGAGGAGCGAATGGTCGGATTGGGGCCGGTCTATGCCATTGCGATGGTGGACGTGGACCACTTCAAGAATTTCAACGACACGCACGGCCATGACATCGGCGACCAGGTGCTGAAACTGGTCGGGGCGCGGCTTGCCGAACTCGACGGGGGCGGCAAGGCATTCCGTTACGGCGGCGAGGAGTTCGCGGTTTTGTTCTTCGACAAGACCATGAAGGAGGCGCTGCCGCGCCTGGAGACTCTGCGCCAGAACATCGAGTCCTACAGAATGACTGTTCGAACCGACGAGCGGCGCAGCGATTCCCGCCCGGGTAACGACCGCCGGTCCACGACCGGCAAGCCGAAAAAAACGCCGACCTCAGGCGTGCAAGTGTTCCGCAAACCGGATCAGTCTTTGTCGGTCACCGTCAGCATCGGCGTAGCCGAACGCGACGAGTATCTCAATTTGCCGGAGAAAGTCATTCGCGCAGCCGATGAGGCGTTGTATCGTGCAAAAAACAAAGGGCGCAATCAGGTCAGCCAATGAACGGAGCGGCGACCGGCGACCGAGAATCAAAAGATTTGACGCAAAGACGCAAAGGCGCAAAGTAGAGACAAGAAACGAACAGTAGTACGAAGCCCTTGGTGGACGGGCTAACAAGTTTTCGTCGACGGGGACGATAGGAAATTCCCCGGCCCGATCTCCCGCAACGTTCGATTTTCGTTCAGGATTCCTTTGCGCCTTCGCGCCTTTGCGTCAAGGTTTTTCCAGAGAAAATCATGCATATCCGACGCCGCGTACTTGCTTTTGCCGCCGCGTTTTTCGTGGCAGTGCTCACCGTCCCTATTCCGCCGTCTTTCGCGACGGAACGCAGCTTCAGTTCTGAGAAACACAGCTTCCGTCTGGTCACGCTGGTCGAGGGCCTGGAGAATCCGTGGTCGATCGCCTTCCTTCCCGACGGACGCATGCTGGTTACGGAACGCCCCGGGCGGCTGCGCATCGTTTCGAAGGACTTCAAACTTGAACCCGGCCCGGTCGAAGGCCTGCCTGCAGTCGTCGAGGCGGGACAGGGCGGCCTGTTCGACGTGGTGCTGCACCCCCGCT
>JBQTIV010000195.1:0-7451 GCA_052387775.1 Betaproteobacteria bacterium | reverse complement strand
AGCAAGGCCGTGGTCGGGCGAGGGCCGCGCGTGCAGCGTATCGCCAGCCTGATCTCCACCCGCCAGGCGGAGGTCGGAGTTGTGTCGCGCCCCAATGCGCTGGCGATGTTTCATGGCGAGGAGCCCTTCCGCCAGTACGGCGCCATCCCGCTGCGTGTGCTGGTGCAGAACGAGGCATATCAACTGGTGTGCCGCGATGACTTCCTGCCGCAGCACGGGTTTCTCCTCGCCGAGGCGCTGATGCAGAACGGCAGGAACCTGGGCCTGTCCATCCCCGGGCGTGACGCCTTCGACGCCGGCGATATTCCTGCGCACGTGGGCGCGCTGGCTTTCGCAGAGGGGCAGCCCCTCGATCCGCGCGAAGCGCAGTAGCCCGCCCGCTGCGCCGCGTGCGCAGGCTATCAACGCAAACTGGGATTCGATGTTGCGAACTGTCCTTGCCTGTGTGCTGGCGGGCCCGTCGCTGGTTGCGATTGCGCACGATCTCATCACCGCAGAATCCGCGCAGAGCTACCTCGCTGCGGTAGCAGCGTCGCAAAGGACGATTGCGTCGCAGGAACCGGCGGCAAAGCGTGCCCAGGCCCATCTCGATCTGGGAAGGACTCTTGACGAGATCCGCGAGCTTTTAAACCGCGATCTGGCGGCCCATGGCCGGGTGCAGGGACTGCCTTCGAATTTCCTGATGAGCGAGCTCAGGGCGCGCGGGGCCGAACTGGCGTTCGCTCCGCAGACCAATCGCTTTCTGGCCAACGTGCAGCACTACCGGGAAGCGTTGAAGCTGGAGGCATCGGGACCGGTTGCCGCCGAGGCGGCATTTCGGCTGCTGCAGGGGACCTTTTACGACAGCATTAGCAGCGATCCGCTCCAGCCCGTCGCGCACACGCGCGCGCAACGGGCCGAGCAGATCAGCCTCGGTGAGGGTCTGTTGAAGACCCATCAGCAGCAAGGCGAGCGCGAGGAGACGTCTTTCATCCTCGCGATCTGTTACGTGCAGGCGGCGCGGGCCGGGCGAGACGCGCAGGAGCAGGCTGCTCTTTCCAGAAAGGCGCGCGCGCTTACCGGGGAATTCCTCGAGAACTATCCGCAGAGCATGCGCGCAGCCACCTTGTCGCGTTTGCTGGAAAGCCTGCCCGCCGGCAAATGAGGCGGCGTTACGGGCCTTCGAAGGGAACGTAGTCCGTCAACGCCGTGCACTTCGCCGGCATGCGCGCGGCGATCGCATTGCGACTCAGCGCAAACGCATTCATGAGGATCGTGGTCGGCAGATCGGCGGTCTTGTTGTCGACCCGCTGTTCGTCGGAGGATCTGAACTCACCTTCCAGCACGTCGCCGTCGTTCGGCTTCGGCCCATCTATCCATTCGAAAATACCGTAGCCCGACTTCATTTGCAGGATGAAAAAGCCGCATTCGTGGTTCTTCCAGATCACCATGCTCTGTTCCGCAAGCGCGGGGGACGCGCACAGGGCGCAAAGCGCAATTGCAGCGGACACGGACATTCGCCTCCCGGCGCGACGCAACATTGCGCCGCGCGGAAGTAAGCTGTCCACCTTGCCGGGGTTCATTCCTCCAGAGCCTCGAACGCCTTGCGCTTCTTGTAGAACTTCCAAACCAATGATAACCCGCAGCCTTCGGCAAGGACAAACAAAGGCCTCACTACTGGTGTAACATCCTGTTTCGCACAAGAAACCGCCCGCGTGACCTTCCGGGCGCCGTTCGCAGTCCAGGAGCACTCCCATGAAAGCCATCGACCTGCGCAGCGATACCGTCACCAAGCCCACAGCAGAAATGCGCGCCGCCATGGCCGCGGCCGACGTCGGAGACGACGTTTTCGGAGAAGATCCGACAGTCAATCGCCTGGAAGCGATGAGTGCCGCGTTGCTTGGCAAGGAATCCGCGATCTTCGTCTGCAGCGGCACTCAGGGCAACCTGCTGGCGTTGCTGTCGCATTGCGAGCGCGGTGACGAATACATCGTCGGCCAGCAAGGGCACACCTACAAGTACGAGGGCGGTGGCGCGGCGGTTCTGGGCAGCATTCAGCCGCAGCCGCTCGACTACGAGCCCGACGGTACGCTCGACCTGGGCCGCGTCGAGGCGGCCATCAAGCCGGACGATCCGCATTTTGCCAAGACGCGACTGCTGTGCCTGGAAAACACTCAGGGCGGCAAACCGCTTTCGCTCGATTACCTCAGGCAAGCGCGCGAATTCACCCGCAGCCGCGGGCTGAGCCTGCACCTGGACGGCGCGCGCATCTTTAACGCGGCGGTGCATCTCGGCGTACCGGTGATGGAAATCAGCCGGCACTTCGACTCCGTGTCGGTATGCCTGTCCAAGGGCCTGGGCGCGCCGGTAGGGTCGGTCTTGTGCGGATCGAAAGAATTCATCGCCAGAGCACGACGCTGGCGCAAAATGGTCGGCGGCGGCATGCGCCAGGCCGGCCTGCTCGCTGCCGCGGGCATCTATGCGCTGCAACACAACGTCGAGCGCCTGGCGCGCGACCACGAGAACGCGCGCAAACTTGCCGAAGGACTTTCGCAGATTGACGAAGTGGATGTTGCACCCAGCGGAGCGCAGACCAACATGGTGTACGTCTCGGTCGAGCCGCAGCGCTCGGTGACCATGCGCGAATATCTGAAGGAGCGCGGCATGCTGATCAGCGGGCAGGGCACCATTCGTCTGGTGACCCATCTGGACGTCGACCGGCCGGACATCGACCGCTTCGTCGAGACGGTCAGGGAGTTTTTTGCGAAAGCGGCATGAATACAGGGCCGAGGAACCAATCAAATTCGGTGAATGCGTGAAGGGTGAATGCGTGAAGGGTGCAAATCCTCAAGCTCCAGCCTCTAAACCTTTAACCAAACCCTTCACCCTTCACTCATTCACCCTTCACTGGATTTCAAATGAGCACACAAAATGACGAACGCAGCATGGCGGTGTTTTGCGATTTCGAGAATATCGCGCTCGGCGTGCGCGAAGCGAAGTACGACAAGTTCGACATGAAAAAAGTCCTCGAGCGCCTGCTGGTCAAGGGCAGTATTGTCATCAAGAAAGCCTACTGCGACTGGGACCGCTACAAGGAGTTCAAAGCGCCGATGCACGAGGCTGCCTTCGAGATGATCGAGATTCCGCACCTGCGCCAGTCCGGCAAGAACTCCGCCGACATCCGCATGGTGGTCGATGCGCTGGACCTGTGCTACACCAAGGCGCACGTGGACACCTTCGTGATCATCAGCGGCGATTCCGATTTTTCTCCGCTGGTCTCCAAGCTGCGCGAGAACAACAAGGAAGTGATCGGCGTGGGGGTGAAGCATTCCACCTCCGATCTGCTGATCGCCAACTGCGACGAGTTCATTTTTTATGACGACTTGGTGCGGGAAAAGAACCAGGCGCGCCGCGGCGGCGGCGGGCGCAAGAGGCCGGCGGCCAAACCCGTAGCCGCGCCGAAGGCACACTCCGCCGCACCGCTCGAGGCAGAAGACACGCTATCCGACGACAAGACGCAGAAGGCGATTGACTTGGTGGTCAATACTTTTGAGGCGCTGATTTCCGAGCGCGGCGGGGACGACAAGATCTGGGGTTCGATGGTCAAGCAGGCCTTGAAGCGCCGCAATCCCGGCTTCAACGAGGCCTATCACGGATTCAAGAGCTTCAACAGCCTGCTCGAAGAGGCCGCAATCAGAGGGCACCTGAACCTCGAGCACGACGAGAAGTCCGGCGGCTACATCGTGCGCGCGCCCTCCGCGGAATCGAGCGAAGCGGCCGTCTGATCCGGCGGGCTCACCGCGCACGCACGCCGCGGTTCAACGCGTGCGTGCTTTTGCACGGTGCGGGTGCTCCAATGGCGCACCCGGATGGTCTCTCGCACGCTTTGCAAGAAGGGTGATGGATTCGTCGATGGGGGCACTCCCCCATTATGATCGCTCCAGGACGTTGACCTACAATAGTGATCATCAACAGTCCGTCTTTGCTTTCCGATGCACAAACTCCACGGCAAACGCGCCTTAATTACCGCTGGCGCACAAGGTATCGGTCTCGCGATTACCCGCCAGCTACTCGCGGCCGGCTGCGACGTATTTGTTCACTATCGCAGCAGTGCCGATGCCGCCCGCGGATTGGAGGCTGAAGCCAAAGCGCTCAGCCGACGGTACGCTCATGCTGCCGCCGACCTCACGGAATCGCCCGAATGCGAACGGCTCGTGGGCGAGGCGGTGAAGTTTCTAGGCGGGCTGGATGTGCTGGTGAACAACGCTGGTTCACTGGTGGCGCGCAGAACGCTGGCCGAGGCCGACGACGTGTTCTGGGCAGAGGTGATGTCACTCAATGTCGGAAGCGCTTACCGCGTCACGCGCGCTGCTGCGCCTCACCTCATCGCTGCCGCAAAGACCGGCGGCGGCGCCAGCATCGTCAACCTGTCCTCTCTCGCCGGCCGCAAAGGCGGCCATCCCGGCTCGCTGGTCTACTCGACAGCGAAAGGCGCCATCCTCACGTTTACGCGCGCCCTTGCCAACGAGCTCGGTCCTCAGGGCGTGCGCGTCAACGCCCTCGCACCAGGCATGATTCTCGGCACCAGTTTTCACAACACACACACGACCCCCGAGTCCGCCAAGGCGACGGTGGCCGGCATACCGCTCGGTCGCGCCGGCAATGCCGATGATGTTGCGCGCGCCGCCGTGTTTCTCGCGAGCGAGTACGACGGTTTCATTACCGGCGCCACACTCGATGTCAACGGCGGCGTCTACGGCACCTGAACGAGCGAACTTCGCGACAGATCATGCCGGGTCACGGAGTGCGGCGCGTATCAATGCCTTCCTTATGCAGTTGTGCAGGCCTGACCCTTTTTACAGTGGTTAGTGTCGCCTTTACCCGATTCCCGATTCCCGATTCCCGATTCCCGATTTCAGATTCCCCACTCCCCTTTCCCGCTTGGCCGGGCTGCAGGGCCGAACTTTCAGTCCGCCAACTCGATCAGAACCGGCTGATGGTCTGAGGCCTGAGTCAGCGTATTCACGGTGACCGCGCGAACGCGTGGCGCCAGGTCGTCGGTCACGAAAATGAAATCGCAGCAGTAGGGGTGTTCTGCCCAACCGTTTTCGTGCAGCCCGACGGTATGTGCGTGCGGCGTCTTCGGGTGCGCGATCTTCCAGGCGTCAACAAGGCACGGCACGTCCGCGCCGAATGCTGAAGTCATGCGCTCATGCTCGGGCGCGCCCGCTTTGTAGTTGAAATCGCCGGTGAAAATCGCGGACGCGGGGCGCGGCAACGCCGCGAAAGGCTCGCCCGGATCTCCGGCAAGTCGCAAGGACGCCGCGTGCCCGCAGGCTTCTTCGTGCAGGCGCCGCAGCGCCTCGACCTGTGCCATCCGCTGCATCGCCGAGTAATACTCCAGGTGCGTGGTCATCACCCGCAACGGACCCCAGCGGGCCTGCACAGTGGCCTCAACGGCAATGCGCTGCATGCTCGGCACATTCGGGTCAGGCGGCCAGGGCAGCAGATGACGAAAGACCTGGATCACCGGCAGTCGCGAAAGAATCAGATTACCGAAGCGGCTGCGTTGGCCGTGGCCGTCGTCCACGTCGGTGGCGATGCCGTAATGCGCGGAGCAGCGCGGCAGCAATCGCGACAATTCCTCGACCTGGTTTTCGCCCTGGCTTCCCGCCAAAGCCGGAAAATTCTCCGCCACTTCCTGCAGGCACAGCACGTCGAAGTCGGCGATCTCGGCGGCGGTGCGCGCGATCCGCGCCAGGTCGACCTTGAGGTCGATGCCGCGGCCCCACTGGATATTCCAGGTCATGAGCTTCATGGTTCCCGCCTCGGCGGATTATCCCATCAGGCGAACGCGCGGGAAGGCGTGGCGGAAAGACAAAAACCCCGCTTGCGCGGGGTTCTTGCAATCGTAAATCGGCTCGCGGAGATTTCAGACCGGAAGCGGGTCCTCTTCGTATTCAGGCCGCGCTTGCGGTTTGGTTTCCGCCGGCTTCAGCGGTTTTACCTGCTTCTCGGCCTCTTTTTTTTGCTTTTCTTCTTCGGCCAGCTTTGCCCAGTACAGGGCTTCGAACTCGAAGCACATGGTGCACCTCCTTGGTGGGAGTTGAGGGTCACGCAGTTTCTGGTGCTTTTATTCTTGGCCGCATGCTAACGCCGTCGCGCGGGCGAATCAATCGCAAATTCGGCGGCTATTGCGGCACCGCAGCAAGTTCCTCCTGCGTTTTCGCCATTACATCGAGGAGGGTCTCCGGTGGCTGTGCACCGGAAACGGCGTAGCGCCGGTTGAAAATGAAGAATGGCACGCCTTCGACGCCGAGCGACCGCGCGTGCTGATCCTGGTCCTCGATGAGCGTGCTGTCCTCATCGCTGGCGAGGTAGGCGCCGACCTCGTTGCGGTCGAAGCCGGCGCGCGCAGCGATTTCGGCGAGCACCTCATCGCGCGTCAGATCAGCGCCTTCGAGGAAGTAGGCCTGAAATAACGTTTCCACTATCGCATCCTGCTTGCCCGCGGAGCCGGCATGATGAATCAACCGATGAGCGTTCACGGTGTTTGGCTGTACCACTATCCTGTCAAAGTCGAAGGCGATGCCGGCACGCGCACCGGCATTCGCGACCCTGGCGTAGATTTCCTTCGCGCGCTGCGGGCCGCCGAACTTTGTCGCGACGTATTCTGCACGCGGCATGCCGCCGCGGGGCAATTGCGGATTCAGCTGAAACGGATGCCAGCGCACTTGAGGCTGTTCTTCGCCCGGATGATCCTTGCGCCACGCGGCGAGCGCGGATTCGAGGTGCCGCTTGCCGATGAAGCACCACGGGCATACCACGTCGGAAATCACGTCGATAGAAAGGGTCATGAGAATTCTCTTTGCATGAAGGAGTGCAGTCTATCACCGCGTATCGGGAGACATGGCGGATGGTCAGCTGCACACCATGCGCTTCACTGCGTAGCCTTCACGCCCATAATAGACGCGAGGGTCGTATACCGCGTTGCAGCCGGTCACGCCCGGCGGCAACACGGTCACCAGGTTGGCCGAGGTGCGTTCGTAAGTACACATCAGGTGGAAATTGCGCCGGCTCACCGGAAGGCGCCACGAGATGCGCAATTCCCCCTGTGTGCTCCTGGTGGAATAGGGCTTGACTTTGTGCCTCTGCGAAGGCGGTCCGTCAAATACCGTTACACCGGTGAGCTTCAGCGGCGGGTCGGTGTACGTGAGACTCCAGTCCGCCGATGGCGCAACGGCCTGCTGTCGTACTTCGAGCGAGTCCGGGCAGATGACCTCGGCCCGCACGTTGATTGCGAGGACTGCTATGGCGGCGGCAAGAACGAGACGCATGTTGGTTTCCTCTATCGTCAAAGTGATGCGAGGAAGGCGAGCAGTGCTTCGCGATCCTGTTTGGGCATGGTGCGGAAGGTCTCGCGGGCTGCCGCGGCCTCGCCGCCGTGCCAAAGTATTGCTTCGGCATAATTG
>JBQTIV010000194.1:0-1788 GCA_052387775.1 Betaproteobacteria bacterium | reverse complement strand
CGCGCGCACATGGCCCGCGCCAACGAAGTGCGCATCGTCATGCAGCAATCCGCGTCGCACCGGTAGCACCGCCCGCGCCAACTCGGCAACTCCGCTACACATCTCCTAAGGCCCAAATCGTGACTATTGAAGCATTTTTCGGCGGGGGTGCCTCTGGCGGTGTATTTGGGGGGGCCGCCTGGGGCGCCCGCGCATCTAGTAGCGAAGATCCACTCCTCGGTCGCCCCATGATTTATGGGCGGCTTGAGGCGGAGCTTCGCTACTGAGGCCATGAACCCAGGTGTGCTCGATCCGCCGGTCGCCGACTCCGCGCAGACACGCGCGTCCGCGACGGCGCGGCTCGATCGGCTGCCCATTGCCTGGGTGCACAAGCGGGCCATGTGGCTCCTCGGCTTCGTCTTTTTCCTCGAGCTCGGGGACATCTACTCGTTTTCATTTGCCGCGCCGGCGCTGCTCGAATCCTGGAACCTGTCGATTGCCACCATCAGTCTCATCACGTCGGCGACATTCATCGGCATGCTCGTGGGCGCAACCGCCGGAGGCTGGCTCTCGGATCGGGTGGGACGAAAACGCGCGCTCGTGCTGTCGACCGTCTGGTTTTCCGGATTCTCGTTGCTCAATGCCTTCGTCTGGGAGCCAACCGGATTGTTCCTGAGCCGGATGCTCACGGGCGTCGGGTTGTCGGCGATGACGGTGGTCGGCATCACCTACATCAGCGAGCTGTTTCCGGCCAGCACGCGCGGCGCCTATCAGGCGTGGGTTTTGACGATTGGCCTCGCCGGCGTGCCGGCGACCGCCTCCGTGGCTCGCTTCTGCATTCCGTTGGCTGACTGGGGCTGGCGGCTGGTGTTCATCTGGGGATCGCTCGGACTCCTGTTTCCTGTCTTCTCGAAGCGGTTCGAGGAGTCGCCACGCTGGCTCGAAAACAAGGGCCGGCTGGCCGAGGCTGACGCGACGCTGGACCGCCTCGAGGCCGAGGTGCGCCGCGAATGCGTGGAACTGCCGGCCGTGATCGAAGTGCCGCAGTCCGGCCGCAAGACCGGCCGCTTCCGCGACCTCGTGGCGCGGGGCAATCTACCGATCACGGTGGTGCTGGTTGTCACGTGGGTCGCATTGACGCTGGGCCTGTACGGGTTCACCGCGTGGTTTCCGACGCTTCTCGTGGCCCGTGGGGTCACGCTCGTCCAATCCCTCGAATGGTCCTCGGCAATTTCCATCGGAACGATTCCTGGTGCGTTCATCGCCGCCATGATCTCGGACCGCTGGGAGCGCAAGTGGCTCATCCCTGTCGCCTCGCTCGTCGTGGCGGGATGCGGCCTGGCCTACGGGTTGGTGAGCCACCCGGTCGCGATCGTCGTGCTCGGCTTTCTGATGCAGATGTTTCTTCGGACATTCTCGTCCTTGATCTATGCGTACACGCCCGAGTGCTTTGCGACCGAGATTCGCAATTCGGGTGCCGGGCTGTCGTACGGCGTCGGGCGGCTGGCTAACATCGCCGGCCCGCTGATCATTGCGTTCATCTACGGCCGCTACGGCTACGCACCCGTGTTCGCCTGCATCGCGGCAACCTGGGTGATCGTGGCCGTGACCATCGGAGCGTTTGGACCGGAGACGAGGAACCGCTCGCTCCGCTAGACGCGCGTTCGGAATCGATGTCGTTTCCATGTAGCGCGGGCCGTTGAGGGCGGCGGGAGCGGGGGGGGAAAACCCCCGCTAAACCCAAAGAAAATCGGAGGTTGGGGTGGGGGATGTAAACGCGGGTAAATTTAGAAAAACACACCGCGGCCG
>JBQTIV010000193.1:0-8410 GCA_052387775.1 Betaproteobacteria bacterium | reverse complement strand
AGATCGCTTTATCGTGGCGAACGTCGTGACTGGGGAGGCAATGGACAAGAAGGCCGCCCGGTATGAAACGGACCGTGCAGCGCTATTCCAGGATTTGAAGCTCGCAAAGAAAACCGCCCAGGAACTCGGCTTGCCCTCCCCCGAGGGCTTCGACAAGTGGTGGCCGCCGAAGGGCTACAAGCCCGCTCTCTGAGCAATCGCTCGGCACTCGTTTCACTCGCGGCAGTCCTGACGCCCAGGTGAAAACGACGCGCACGGCACAACAAAAGCCGTGCGCTGCGCGCCTACGCGAATTCTAGAGTGACGACCGAAACGGGCCGCGGACCGGATCTCGTGGCATTTATCATTGAAATCTTCGCACTTTTCGGGGCCCTGGGCGTGGGCACGATTGCCGCCACCCGCCTGGCCGCTCCGGTGGCCACCTCGCCCTGGATCGTTCCGCTCGTCCTAAGTTCCGCGATTGTGCTGGTCTGCATCGCACTGCTCGTCGCGGAGGTGCGCGACTGGCTCATGAGGCGTGCCGCGCGGCCCGCGGCCGATGCTGTGCGGCCTCTGCCAAAGTCCACGCCCGCGCGCGTGGCTGGCTGGCTCGCGCTCAGCGGCGGCTATGGAGTCGCAACACCGCTGATCGGCTTCGAGTGGGCCACCGCCATCTTTCTACCGGTGGCGCTTCGAACCTTCAGCCGTGCCTCATGGCCATTGACGATAGGGCTGACGGCTGGCATGGGGATCCTGCTGCCCCTCGTCTTCCGTTACGTGTTCCAATCGCTCATTCCTTGAGAAGAACCGGGCAATGTCCGCGATGACCGAGATCCTGTACGGGACCCTGGCAGCGCTGCCTGCCTGCATGACGCTGGAAAACTTGCTCTACTGCCTCACCGGCCTCGCATTCGGCATCATCTGGGGCGCGCTTCCCGCCCTGTCCTCGACCATGGCGATGGCACTCCTGATCGGTTTCTCGGGAGCGATGCCGGTCCAGGGCGCGATCATCTTCCTCCTCGCGGTGTACTCCGGGAGCGTGTTCGGCGGTTCGATCTCCGCAGTCTGCATCAACATCCCCGGCACGCCTGCTGCGGTCTGCACCGCCATTGAAGGATACCCGCTGTTCTTGCGCGGTGAAGGCGGACAAGCGATCGGAACTGCAGTCATGTCGTCCGCCATCGGAAACCTGTTCGGAACCGTGGCGCTGATTGTCTGCACTCCGTTCGTCATAAGCCTCGCGCTTCAGATCGGCTCCTGGGAGATCTGCCTGCTCGGCCTGTGGGGCGTGCTCCTCAGCGGTTCGATCTCCGATGCGCCAGCGCTAAAAGGCTGGCTCTCTGGCCTGATCGGGCTCGCACTGTCCCTGATCGGCATCGACACGGTATCGGGAGAGGAGCGGTTCACCTTTGGCATCAAGTCTCTGGTCGGTGGCGTGAGCTTCGTCGCGGTATTGATTGGCGTATTCGGCTTTGCCGAGATCGCGCGCGGCTTGCTGTTCGAGCGCGACGCCGAGACAGTCCCCGTAAATCGCGTGAGAATCCTCTGGCACCAGATACGCCAGCACTTCAGGACGCTGATAAGCGGGTGTTCGATCGGCACCTTCATCGGCGCGGTGCCCGCGGCAGGCGCCGACATCGCGGCCTTCATCTCGTATTCGTTATCGCGGCGCCTCGCGTCGGCCAAGGAGCGCCAGAGGTACGGCAAGGGATCCTACCGCGGGATCATCGCGGCCGAATCATCCAACAATGCGAGCGTCGGCGGATCGCTGATTCCGCTCCTGGTGCTCGCGATCCCCGGCAGCACCGTGGCTGCGGCATTCATGGGCGCTCTGAACCTGCAGGGAATCGCCATGGGGCCAATGATCCGCATGGGCCATCCGGGAATAATGGAGTTTATCTTTGCTTCACTCCTGGTCGTCAGCGTTCTGCTCGGCGTGATGGGCTACCTGATCGCAAGACCTTGCGTCGCCCTGCTGTCGATCCCCCGAGGCGTGCTCCTGCCGTCCATCATGCCGGTGTGCGTCCTCGGAGCGTTCGCCGCGCAGAACGACGTTGCGGACATCTACATCATGCTGATCTCCGGGATCGCGGGTATGGCACTGGTGCTAGGCGGATTCCCCCTTGCTCCCCTTGTGATGGGAATGATTCTCGGCCCGCTGGTCGATCAGAACTTCCGCAGGGCGCTGATCATCTTCAAGGACCAGACATTGATGGACGTACTTCTGCGACCGGTGGGATTGGTCATGTTGGTAGTGATTGTATTCACGATCGTCGCCGCGCTGCGCCCTAGTCGCCGCACCGTTCCCGACTTGGAGGAGCTGCATCACTGACGGCGCGAGCCGTCAGTCAGCACGCACGCCGGCTTCCCTGATGATCGTCGCGTATTTCGCAATCTCGGACTGGATGAATTGACCAAACTGTTCGGGCGTGTTGGGTGCGGCCTCAGCGCCTTCGCGTGACAGCCGCTCCTTGACGTCGGGTTGCGTGAGCGCGCGCGAGGTCTCGGCGTTCAGCTTTCCGACGACGTCCTTCGGGGTTCCCGCGGGCGCGAGCACGCCGTACCAGGTGGGCAAGTCAAACCCCCGCATGCCGGCTTCGATCATGGTGGGGACTTCGGGGGCGACTGGAGAGCGCTTCGCCGTCGAGATGGCGATTGCGCGCAGCTTGCCGGATCTCACGTGCGGGATCGCGGGCATGATGCCAGAGAAAAACATCACGACGTGACCGCCCACCAGATCGGTAACTGCCGGTGCCCCGCCCTTGTACGGCACGTGCGTGATCTGGATCTTGGCATCGCGCTGCAAGAGCTCGAACGCGAGGTGCCCGGGTTGGCCGACACCGGCGGACGCGTACGGGAGTTGCCCGGGATTTGCCCTGGCGAGCGCGATCACCTGCTTCACGCTGTTTGCCGGCAATGAGGGGTGCAACACGAAAATCATCGGGGCGACCGCGGCGAGCGTCACCGGCGTGAGTTGCTTCACGGGGTCAAAGGTCATTTTCTTGAACAGGCTCAGGTTTATCGCAACATCGCCCGTGTATCCCATGAGCAACGTGTAGCCGTCCGGAGCGCTCTTCACCACGATGTCGCCGGCGATCATGCCGCTCGCGCCTGGGCGGTTGTCGATGACCACCTGCTGGCCCCAGGCTTCACCAAGCTTCTGCCCAATGATGCGCGCGACGATGTCCGTGCCTCCGCCCGGCGAATAGGGGACAACGATGCGTATGGACCGGGCGGGAAAGGTCTGCGCCGTTGCCGGCAGCGCACCGCAAGTTAGAGACAGCACGACCACCATGGCAGCACGGTTCACCATCAAATCCTCCGCTCAGTCTCAGTCGCGTAACGGTATACGATAAAGTGAACCGAAGCAATCGAGGATGCGGGGTTCCAAAACCCATAGCTTTGAGTTTTTCGATGATAATCGCGTGGCAGTCGCGCGCTATAATCGTCGCCGTTATACTGATTCGGACGTCTCACAACGCTTCAACGTCATTCGACGTGAAGCTCCAGACAAGAGGAACGTAAAGTCCTATGGCCAGGAAAACTCACCCCGACGTGGAGCGCGAAAAAAACAACAAGCGCGAAGAAAAGCAAGCGCTTCTCGACCACATGGCAAAGCAACGAGGCTACCTGAACGACGTGCATCGCTACGTCGCCACCTACGACCTCGAGGTCGCCAAGGCGATCAACGCGATTCCCTCGGCCGTCTATCTCGCCCAGAGATCGCTCGACCCAAAGACCAAAGAGCTTCTCTTCATCCTGAGCATGACCTGCCTGCGGCTGCCGCACTACGTAATCCAGGGCCACATGAGAAAGGCGCTGGCGCTGGGAGTCACGCCCCGCGAGATTCTGGAAGCTCTGGAGCTCGCGATTCCGGAGGCGGGTCTGCCCACATTCGAGCACGGCCTGGCCGCGTGGGCAGAGGTGGTCGGTGCCGAGACGCTATACGCGGAGAGCGATATGTACACCGAGGGTCGCGGAAGCGCCAAGAAGGATCAGGCCTGAACGGAGCGCTCTCGGACAGCGGTACCCGCGCGGGTAAGAATCGCCTGTTTTGTGAAGGAGCAAATTGCCATGAACATTGCTGAGAAGGCTCTCGGTCGTAATGCTGTCGAGGACGCCCTCGCCCACATCGACAAGGCCGCGCTCACCTCTCTCGTCACCGAGATGATCGATATTCCAAGTCCGATGGGCGGCGAGGAAGCCGTTGCGCGCTACCTGGAAGGCCGTTTTCGTGCGGCGGGCCTGAAGACCCGCTTGCAGGAGGTCGAGCCGGGGCGGTTTAACGTCTACGGGCTACTGGAGGGTACGGGCGGCGGTGCCAATCTGATGTATCTCGGGCACCTGGACACCACCTACGGGGGTGATGAAGAGGGCATTCGCGATCTCGGGCCGGGATATCAGCCGAAGTCCTGGGTAGACGGTGACTGGGTGCACGGGCTTGGCGTCTACAACATGAAGGGCGGTCACGCCTCCGCCATCCTGGCGGTCGAGGCGCTCGCGCGCTCGAAGGCGCGTTTCCGCGGCGACCTCATCATTGCCGGCGTTGTCGGCGAAACCTGCCACACGAACGTCGCCAGATATCAGGGTCCACGGTTCCGGGGCTGCGGCGTCGGAGCCCGCTTCATGGTCGCCAACGGCGTTGGGGCCGACATGGTCGTCATCCCGGAGCCCACGTCAAACCGGATCTCGACGGCATCCGGCGGCTACGTCTTCTTCGAGCTCCAGACCCGCGGCAATCCTGGCGCAACCTACAAGCGTGGCGGGATATCTGTGCAGGTCAAACCCGGGGAAGATGCGATCGAAAAGATGCTCCGGGCGATCCCCGCGCTGAAAAACTGGGGTGAGAATTACCTTACGCATACTCGATACCATGGCGAGCCGGCGGGCAACGTCAACGTCATCGCGATCGAGGGCGGGCATCCCTTTCGCCCGTCCAAGCTTCCGAGCTTCTGCCGCCTCTACTTCGAGGTTGGTATGATGCCGGGCCAGGACTCCGCCGACATCGTCGAGAGCGTGCGCGAATGCACGCGGGCGCTGCAGCGGGAAGCGCCCGACCTGCAGATCGAAGTCAATGTCGTGCAGATTGCCCACACGGCCGAGGTCTCGGCAAACGAGTATGTCGTGCGCGCCATTTCGAAAGCCCACCAGAGCGTCTGGGATTCGGCGCCGGAGGTCACTTGGGACGGCTGGTATGCCGACACGGCGCCATTGACTCGAGCCGGGATTCCGGCGATCTGCTACGGCCCACAGGGCCGCATGCGCGGCGGTGGCTCCGGCTACTATCCCAAGGAAGGTGAGCACGTCAGCATTGGCGACTTGACCTTGGGGGCGACGGTCTTTGTCCACGCAGCAAACGATATCTGCATGCAGCCGCGCGCTGCCGTTCGCGCCAATCAACCGAGCGGAACCGTCACCCGGTAGCGAAGTCCCGCCTCCTGGGCGACTCTTTGCACGAGTGAGAGGAGAGACTCAAGGACCGTCCGCGCCGACGCCGACCTTGATCCTGCCTGCACGTCGGCGCTCAGCTGCTTCACAACTCCGTCCAGCATCCCGTATTTCTGGAACGAATAAGCAGCGAGCTTCACCCGCGCTTTCTGCTCGCCCGAGTCAATCGCCCAGGGCCTGGTTCAACTGATGAGAGGTGAGCGCCTGGCGGGGTTGATCAATCCGGAAATTTACGCGAAGGGCTAGCGAGGGTTCCCTGACCCGAGTCGGTAGTTTGCAGCCAACCGGTTTGTGGGTCCTCATGGTAACTTGTTCAGTGGAGAACCTGCAGCTGAAGAAGCGTTTTGCCGGAGCGCAGGTCAAATGGCACTCTACAAGGTGTACGCTGGAGTCCGGGAAGTCCAGACTGATTCCATAACTTGAGAACAAGGGATGACGAAATGATCATCGATACCCATGCACACGCCCTGGATGAAGCCTTTCTCGAGGGCCTTTGCCGCAAGCCGGCATTCGGCCTGGCGGCGGAGCGCGGAAAGGACCAGCGCTTCTGGATCGAGCGCCCCGGAGGACGCGTGCATTCGCTTGACGAAAATCTTTTCGACATCCCGAAGCGCATCGAGAGCCTCGCACGCCGGGGTGTCAATCTGCAGCTGATCGCGCCTCCGCCCGGCTTTGTGGCCTGGCCCGGAGGCGCCGCCGATGTCGAATACGCGCGGGCACTTAACGAACACGGCGCACGAATCGCCCGTCAAGGAGGCGGTCGACTTGAATTGATGGCAGCGCTGGCGCTCGGGGAGCCCGAACGATGCGCATATGAGCTCGAGCGCGCCGTGGACCTCTACGGCCTGCGGTCGGCACTCCTGCCGACAACGGCAGGCGGGCGCCCGCTCGACGGCCTCGAGTACGATGCGATGTTTGCCGTTGCGGAGCGGTTCGGTCTGCTCCTTTTCATGCACCCCGTCTCTGCGGAAGCGCCCTTGCGGTTCCCTCTATACGGCATGCAGGTACTCGTACAGTGGCCGTTCGAGACCACGCTCGCGATAACACGCATGATCTTTGAAGGGGTATTCGACAGGCATCCGGGACTGCAGCTCCTGCTCGCACACGGTGGCGGCAACCTCATCTTCCTCAGAGGCCGGCTCAACTCCGCGTATGAGGCGACCGGCTGGGAGGCGGATCCGTATTACAGGAAAAACGTGTCACAGGCCCCGGGGGATTACTTCCGGCAGATCTTCTTTGACACGTGTTCTCTCTCCCCCGAGTCGGTTGACTTCACGATCCAGGTCGCGGGCGCGGACCGCGTGATGTTTGGAACCGACTATCCATTCGACATTGGCGATCCCGAGGCGAGGCGTGCGCTTCCGGCGTTGGATCGCCTGGCCGAAGGGCCGAAAAACCGGATCTTCTACGAGAACGCGGAAGGCGTCCTCAGGGCCGCGAGACGACCTGGCAGCTCGCACGCGGCCTGAGCCAAGATGAAAAAGGAGAGCATCTCGCGCAGCGCGGTTTCCGCGCCGGTGGCCGGGTTTCCGGTTGCCACCCGGGCGGGCCACCTGCTCTTCATTTCAGGTCGGCTCGGACTCGATTCCGCAACCGGAACGCCTCTTTCCGGATACCGGGACCTCGGGAGAAAGCCGCCTCTCGCGCTCGGGCTGCTTGCCCCGGACAGCTGGGAGGAGATTCTCGTATCGCAGGCCTCAAGAATGTATGAAGACCTGGAGACGCTGCTCACCGAGCAAGGGGCGACGAAGACCGACCTTCTCTTCTATGGGATCTACCTGCGCGAGATGCGGAACTTCCCATTGCTCGTGCGCACGCGAGCAGCGATATTCGAAAGCGGCGTTGCGCCGCCCAGCACGGCCTCGCAAGTTCCGGACCTGCTGTTTCCCGGAGCAGTCGTCTATTTTGATCCCGTGGCATTGGTCCCTGATCCCGCCAATGGTCCCACCAAGCAGGTCCTCACCTCGAGGCATGTCGTCCAAGGTCCGCTGTCCAACTACGAGCTGGCCTCACGCGCGGGGGATTACACCTTCTATGCGGGGGTCGTCGGCGCGCACCCGGAGACCGGCCTCATCGTCCGCGGCGCGGACGAGCTGCCGGATGCCGATTGGCCCCGACCGCGTGGTGGTCTCGCCGCACAATTGATGCTCGAGCCGGTCTCCGCCCAGACCTACACCATCTATAAGCTGCTCCGCGGCATGCTGGCGGAGCACGGAACCGGGCTCGAAAGCCTGCTGCGGCTCAACCTGTATCTGCGGAGCATGCGCGAGCTGCCGGAAGCAGAACGGATTGGAAGCCATTTCCTGCCGGTGAAAGTACCCGCCGCCACGGCGATCGGCGTTGAAAGCCTTGCGCGACGCGACTTTTACATCGAGATCGAGGGAATCACTTATGCCGGCGGACCGCTCCGCCCGGCACCGCGCGACGCCCGGGTTGCCTCCTGGGGGCGCTACGTGAATGCGGTGCGCGGCGGCGATCTCGTATTCGTATCGGGATTACCCGGTTACGATCCGGTCAATTGCCGCATGGTGTCGCGCCCATCCGATCTCGGATCGCCCTCTGCACGCAACGTTGAACGCGCCATCGGCGGTCTTTACCTTGCATCACGCGAGCAGCTCGCGGCGGCAGTTCAGACGCAGAGCATCCTCGACCAGCTGCAGATCGTGCTTGCCAGCCTCGATTCGACTCTGCGCTCCCTTCTCAAGATTACCGTTTACCTGCGCGACGTGTCTGATTTCCCGTTTGTGCGGACCGTCCTGCTGTCGTCGCTTGGAAATGATCCGCCGGCCATCAGCGTGCTCGCCGTATGCGACCTGCCCTTCTGTGAAGCGCGTCTGCAGATCGAGGCGGTCGCGTTATGAAAACTTGTTCTTCCTAGGAGGCAGAGCCATGGAAAAACGCAGAATCGTCCTTCCCGATATCGAGCAGTTCTACGCCGGCACGCTGCACCGGGATATCCCCGAGTACAAATCGGTCAGGATCG
>JBQTIV010000192.1:0-19955 GCA_052387775.1 Betaproteobacteria bacterium | reverse complement strand
CCCGGACGCGCGCGGCTTTCTGGTGATCCCGGAGAACCATACCCGCAACATCCATTACCTGCAGAACGTGGCAGCACTGGGGAACATCCTGCAGCTCGCCGGAATGAATGTGCGGATCGGCTCGCTGTTACCCGAGATCACCGCGCCGACCGAGCTGGACCTGACCGACGGCAAGAAGCTCGTGCTCGAGCCGCTGGTTCGGCGCGGCAACCGCCTGGGTCTTGCCGATTTCGACCCTTGCACCATTCTGCTCAACAACGATTTATCGGCCGGCGTCCCGGACATCCTCAAGAACCTCGAGCAGCCGGTGATCCCGCCGCTCTACGCCGGCTGGTCGACACGGCTGAAGTCGAACCATTTCGCCGCGTACAAGGAACTCGCCGAAGAATTTGCCCGCCTGCTTGGCATAGACCCCTGGCTGATCAATCCCTACTTTGCCACCTGCGGCGAGATCAACTTCCAGGAACGCCTCGGCGAGGAATGCCTCGCGGGCTGGGTCGACCACATCCTGACCCAGACGCGCGCGAAATACCGCGAGTACGGCATCCAGTCCGAGCCCTTCGTGATCGTAAAGGCCGACGCCGGCACCTATGGAATGGGGATCATGACGGTCAAGGACCCCTCCGAAGTACGGGGCCTGAGTCGCAAGCAGCGCAACAAGATGGCGGTAGTGAAGGAAGGCCTGCAGGTTTCCCACGTGATGGTGCAGGAAGGCGTCTACACTTTCGAGACCATCAACGACGGGGTCGCCGAACCGGTGATCTATATGATCGATCACTTTGTGGTTGGCGGCTTCTATCGCGTGCACACCCAGCGCGCCGTCGACCAGAACCTCAACGCGCCGGGCATGCGTTTTGAGCCGCTCGCTTTCGAGGATAGTTGCTCGCTGCCGGACCTGGACGGCAATCCCGACTGTGCACCGAACCGTTTTTACGCCTACGGCGTTGTGGCGCGGCTGGCCTTGCTCGCCGCCGCGATCGAACTGGAGCGCATGGAAGCCGCGCTCGAACAGCAGCCGTTTGCGCAGGCCCTGGCTGCTAATACCTGACACGTGGTTCCGGCACGCTTGCGCGTGCGGCGCGGGCGGCGCGCTCCCGCGATGACAACATGAAAATCGCCTTCGTTCTCGACCCGCTCGACACCCTCAAGACCTACAAGGATTCTTCCTACGCGATGATGCGCGAAGCGGCGGCGCGCGGCCATGCGCTCGCGGTGCTGCAGCAGGAGGACCTGATCTGGCGCGACGGCCGCGTACTTGGCTACGCACGCGACTTGTCGCTCACGTCCGACGACCGGCACTGGTATCGCGTGGGCGACCGAAAGCCGGTGCCGCTCGAAACTTTCGATGCGGTATTGATGCGCAAGGACCCACCGTTCGACATGGAATACATCTACAGCACTTACCTGCTGGAACTGGCGGAAAAGCAGGGCGCGCGCGTCGTCAACAGCCCGCGTGCGGTGCGCGACCATAACGAGAAACTGGCAATCGCCAAGTTTGCGCAGTTCACCGTGCCGACGCTGATCACGCGCGTCGAGCAACTGATCCGCGACTTTCTCGCCGAGCATGGCGATATCATCCTCAAGCCCCTGGACGGCATGGGCGGCACCTCGGTATTCCGCCTGCACCGCCAGGATCCCAATGTCGGGGTGGTGATCGAAACCCTTACCCATTACGGCCGGCGCACGGTGATGGCGCAGCGCTTCATTGCCGAGATTGTCAAGGGCGACAAACGCGTGCTGCTCATCGATGGCAAGCCGGTGCCCTACTCGCTTGCGCGCATTCCCAAACAGGGGGAAACCCGTGGCAATCTCGCTGCTGGCGCCACCGGCGTAGCGCAGCCGTTGACTGCCCGCGACCGGGAGATTGCGCAGACCGTCGGCCCCGAACTCAGGGCACAGGGACTGATGCTGGTCGGCCTGGACGTGATCGGCGATTACCTGACGGAAGTCAACGTCACCAGCCCCACCTGCATGCGTGAAATCGCCGACCAGACCGGCTTGAACGTTGCGGCGCTGATGATCGATGCGCTGGAAAAAGCGGTAAGGGGTGAGGGGTGAGGAGACAGGGGTAAACTCTCTGATACGGTTTTCCTTACTCCTCACCCCTCACCCCATACGCACCTGATCTACATAGGTAGAATTCTCCTTTGTCCCCGATCAATCCTAGGCATCCATGGTTGGAATACTGATCGTTGCCCACGGCACGCTGGGAGAAAGCCTGATTCACTGCGCGGGCCACGTGATGGGCAGCCGGCCGCCGCAGCTGATGCAGATCGGCATCAGAATGGACGACGATCCTCAGTTGATGCTGCCGCAGGCGGTCAAGCTAGTCCGCAGTCTTGACCAGGGCGGCGGCGTGCTGGTGCTTTCCGACGTCTACGGCGCCACACCCTGCAACATCGCCGGCAAGTTGCTGATCCCCGGCAAAGTAGAAGGGGTGGCTGGCGTGAATCTGCCGATGCTGGTGCGCGCACTGACTTATCGCAACGAGCCCCTGAAGACCGTGGTCGCGAAGGCGATTTCCGGGGGCATCGAAGGCGTCATGCAAATTCCCGCGGCACACATCAAAAATGCAGCAACAGGAAATTGAGATCACCAACAAGCTTGGACTGCACGCGCGTGCGGCTGCAAAGCTCACCCAGCTCGCGGGCAGATTTGCCGCCGAGGTGTGGGTGACGCGCGACGACCGCCGGGTCAACGCCAAGAGCATCATGGGCGTGATGATGCTCGCCGCCGCCAAAGGCGCGATCGTCGTTGTCGAGACCAGCGGTGCGGATGAGGCCGAAGCAATGGCAGCGCTGGTCGGGCTGATCAACGACAGATTCGGGGAAGGGGAATGACTCTGGATTGAGGATTGGGGATTGGGGATCGGAAGAATTCAGACTCGGTCCTCAATCCTCAATCCTGCACCTTTATGAGTTTCACCATCCACGGCATCGGGGTATCGGGGGGTATCGCCATCGGCCATGCCCAGCTCGTTTCACACGCCCAGCTCGAAGTCGCGCATTACAACATCTCCAGGTCGAGGGTCGCGCAAGAGCAGGCCCGCTTCGACGCGGCGCTCGTAACGGCGCGCGCCGAACTTGCCAGCCTCGGCCGGCACATTCCAGCCGGTGCGCCGGCGGAGTTCGAAGCCTTTCTCAATCTTCACCTGATGATCCTCGACGATCCGACCCTGTCGGAGGTGCCGAAACAGCTCATCGAATCCCAGCAGTGCAATGCCGAATGGGCGTTGAAGCTGCAGATGGAAGCGCTGATGGAGCAGTTCGAGCGCATCGAGGACGGATATATCCGCGAACGCAAGACTGATGTCCTCCAGGTCGTGGAGCGGGTACTGAAGGTGTTGATGGGGCGGCCCGGCGAAGTCCTGGCACGCAGCACGCCCGAAGAGAACAGCATTCTTGTGGCGCACGACCTCTCCCCTGCGGATGTCATCCTGTTCAAGAGCCACCGTTTCGCCAGTTTCGTCACCGACCTTGGCGGCGCTACATCGCACACTGCGATCATCGCCCGCAGCCTGAACATCCCTTCCGTGGTGGCCCTGCACCACGCACGTACGCTGATCCGCGAGAACGAAGTGCTCATCGTCGACGGAACCAACGGCGTGGTCATCATAAATCCCGACAAGGTGGTGCTGGGAGAGTACAAGCTGCGTCAGGAACAGTGGGAGCTCGAACGGCTGAAACTCCGGCGGCTGAGAAAGACGCGGACCGCCACGCTGGACGGCGTCGCGATCGAACTGCAGGCCAATATCGAGTTGCCCGACGATGTTGCCGGCGCCAGGGAGAACGGCGCCGACGGCGTCGGCCTGTTTCGCACCGAGTTCCTGTACTTGAATCGCCGCGACCTGCCGACAGAGGACGAACAATTCGAAGCTTATCGCAAGGTGGTGCGGGACATGAACCGGTTACCCGTCACCATCCGCACCTTCGACCTGGGCGCGGACAAGCACATGGACAATACTGAACGCGTCGCACCTAATCCGGCGCTGGGCCTGCGCGCGATCCGTCTGTGCCTGGCCGAACCGAAGATGTTCCATCACCAGCTGCGCGCCATCCTTCGCGCCTCGCACTACGGCAAGGTGCGCATACTGATTCCCATGCTGTCCTCAGCGCACGAGCTGAACCAGACTCTTCACCTGATCGACGAGGCCAAGAAAAGCCTTCGGGCAGACGGCCTCGCCTACGACAGAAAGATCAAGATCGGCGGCATGATCGAAATTCCCGCCGCGGCGCTGTCGCTCTCCACTTTTACCAGCAAGCTCGATTTCCTTTCGATCGGCACCAACGACTTGATCCAGTACACGCTCGCAATCGACCGCGCCGACGACACCGTCGCACATCTTTACGACCCGCTGCATCCGGCCGTGCTGAACCTGGTGGCACATATCATCCGCAGCGCCAATCGCGCGGACGTGCCGGTCGCGGTGTGCGGTGAGATGGCCGGCGACGTGCGCCTGACGAGGGTGCTGCTGGGTTTCGGACTGCGGCAGTTCTCGATGCATCCGGCGTACTTGCTGTCGGTGAAGCAGCAGGTATTGAAGTCCGACCTTCAGCAAGTGGTGGCGTTCACCCGCAAGATGCTGAAGAGCAACGACCCTGAAAAGCTGGAGCAACTCCTGTTGCAGATGAACCGCTAGCGGCAATTCTGGAAAACATAACCACTAACCACAGAGGACGCGGAAGACGCAGAGATCAGACAAGAACCATGACCTGCCGGCGAATCGAGGGTGCCGGGAGAAATATGGATACGATTTCTTACCTGTCCTCGCTTCCCATCCGCAGAGCATCCCCTCCGCGTTCTCTGCGTCCTCCGCGGTAAGAGCTTTGTCTTGGATTGTTCTTTTTTTCACGACCAGATCCGATGCGCATCGACTCCGAACAGCTATCGCCTCACCTGTCCCGCGGGCTGAAACCTCTTTATGTCATCTTCGGCGAGGAGTTGTTGCTCGCGCTCGAAGCAGCCGATAGCGTCCGCGCTGCAGCGCTCAAGAAGGGCTTCGACGAACGCCGTGTGCTTTTTGTCGAATCCGGATTTGACTGGGGAGAAGCTGCGATGGTCGGCAACAGCCTGTCGCTGTTTGCAGCCAGGCGAGTGCTCGACTTGCGAATTCCCTCCGGCAAGCCCGGCAAGGACGGCTCGGAAGCCCTTCAGCGGCTGGCCGGTTCGCTGCCCGAAGATACCCTCGTCCTCATCACACTGCCCGGGCTGGATCGCCAACAACTTGCTTCCAAGTGGTTCGGGGCACTCGAGCGCGCCGGCGTCGCCGTACATGCGGCGGCAGTCAAGCGCGAGCAGCTGGCGCAATGGCTATCCCGCCGGCTCGCGCGACAGGACCAGCAAGCCGACACGGAGACGCTGGATTTCCTGGTAAGCCGGGTCGAGGGCAACCTCGTGGCAGCGCACCAGGAAGTGCAGAAGCTCGCGCTCCTGTTTCCCGCCGGCATGCTGCCGTTGGAAGAAGTGAAGAACGCGGTACTGGACGTGGCGCGCTATAACGTGTTCGAGATTGGCGCCACCCTGCTCAAAGGCGAGCGGGCGCACTTCGTGCGCATGCTCGACGGCCTGCGCGGCGAGGGCATTGCGCCACCGTTGATGCTGTGGGCGATCGCCGAGGAAACGCGGGCGATGGCAAAGGTGAAGGCGGCGATGGACGCAGGACAGCCGCTGGCGCAGGCGGTGCGTGAGGCGCGCGTCTGGGGGCCGCGCCAGGAACTGTTGCCACGCGCCCTGCAGCGACTGACTCTGCCCCAGCTCATCGCCGCGCTGCGGCGAGCCGCTGAGGTCGACCGCATGATCAAGGGGCTCGCCTACGGCGACGTATGGGACGCGCTGCTGCAGCTCGGATTGAGTCTGATGGCGCCGGCGCAGGACGGCATGCCACGGGGATTTAGGGGTAAAATCCCCGGCACGATTTCAAGGTAAAAATTGTGGATATTCAGTCCTACATGCACTCGGTCGGACGCGCCGCGCGGGCCGCTTCGCGCGAAATGGCAAAGGCCGACACCAGGGCAAAGAACGACGCATTGGCCGCCATGGCGCAGGCCGTCGAGCGCGACATCGCTCGCCTGCTGGATGCCAACAGGAAAGATGTCGAGGCTGCTCGCGCCAAGGGACTCGAGGCTGCGCTGGTGGACCGATTGACGCTGACACCGAAGAGCGTTGCGTCCATGGCAGAAGGATTGCACCAGGTCGCTGCGTTAGCCGATCCGGTCGGCGAAATCTCCGGACTGAACTACCGGCCCAGTGGCATTCAGGTGGGGAGAATGCGCGTGCCGCTCGGCGTAATCGGCATCATCTACGAGGCGCGCCCCAACGTCACCGCGGACGCCGCCGCGCTGTGCCTGAAGTCCGGTAATGCGGCAATTCTGCGCGGAGGCTCCGAAGCGATCCAATCCAACCAGGCAATCGGCGCCTGCGTGCACGAGGGTCTACGCAAGTCCGGGCTGCCGGAAACTGCGGTACAGGTCATCGAAACCACGGACCGTGCAGCAGTCGGTGAACTGATTACCATGAAAGACTACGTGGACATCATCGTGCCGCGCGGCGGCAAGGGTCTGATCGAGCGAATCACCACCGAGTCGCGTATCCCTGTGCTCAAGCATCTCGACGGTGTGTGCCACGTGTACATCGACGATCGCGCCGACCTCGACAAGGCGATACGAATCGCCGACAACGCCAAGACGCAGCGCTATGGCACCTGCAACACAATGGAAACGCTGCTGGTGCACAAGAACATCGCCGCAGCCGTGCTGCCGGCGCTGGCGAAGATCTATTCCGATAAAGGTGTTGAACTGCGCGGCGACCAGCAGGCGCGCGCGCTTGTGGCGCAGATAAGACCCGCCACCGAAGAAGACTGGTACGCCGAGTACCTTGCCCCCATTCTCGCCGTGCGCGTGGTGGATGGCCTGGACCAGGCGATCGAGCACATTGCCGTTTACGGCTCGCAGCACACCGACGCCATCGTCACCGAAGACCTCACCCGGGCGCGGCGCTTTCTGCGCGAAGTGGATTCGAGCTCCGTACTTGTCAACGCGTCCACCCGCTTCGCCGATGGTTTCGAGTTCGGCCTGGGTGCGGAAATCGGCATTTCCACCGACAAGCTGCATGCCCGCGGTCCCGTGGGTCTGGAAGGCCTCACCTCGCTGAAGTTCATCGTCCTCGGCGACGGCCACGTTCGCGAGTGATGCCTTGCCGCAATCGGACAAAGAACCAAGAGAAAATCTCACCACGAAGACACGAAGAGAAACTTTCAAACTGAACGACAAAAAATAGATTCTTGGCCAGGACACACGCCCGAATAACTCGGCAATCTAAAATCAACAATTCCGCATTCAAAGTTCACGGCGACCCCAAAAAGGAAGTTTGACCAATTTTCTGTTTTTTTCGCTGTTCTTCGTGTCTTCGTGGTAGGAATTTTCGTTCTTGCTTCTGCTTTGACGGTTAGTCACCAACAATCCTCATGAGCCAAGTTGTCGAAATCAAAGTTCCCGACATCGGCGATTTCAAGAACGTTCCCGTGATCGAAGTACTGGTCAAAGCCGGCGACAGGATCAACAAGGAAGACGCGCTGATCACCCTGGAATCCGACAAGGCGACAATGGAAGTGCCTTCGCCGCAATCCGGCGTGATCAGGGAGATCAAGGTCAAGGTCGGCGACAAGCTTTCCGAAGGCAGCGTGGTATTGCTCCTCGAAGGCGTAGCCGCCGAGGTGCCGGCGGCAAAGGCCGAGGCACCCAGGCCGGCACCGGCCGCCGCCGCGCCGATGATGCCGGCGGCGCCGGCGGTCACCTCAGCCAGACCAGTCACCAAAGGCGACATTCACGCCGAAGTGATGGTTCTGGGTTCCGGTCCGGGAGGCTATACCGCCGCGTTCCGTGCCGCCGACCTCGGCAAACAGGTAGTGCTGCTCGAGCGCTACCCGGTGCTCGGCGGCGTGTGCCTGAATGTCGGCTGCATTCCGTCGAAAGCGCTGCTGCACGCGGCGCGAGTCATCTCGGAAGCCGAGGAAATGAGCCATTTTGGTATCGCCTTCGGCAAGCCCACGATCGAGATCGCCAAGCTGCGCGATTGGAAGGACAGCGTGGTGGACAAGTCTATCCGCGGCCTCGCCGGACTCGCCAAGCAACGCAAAGTCCAAATCGTGCAGGGTACAGGCAAGTTCACTTCCTCCCACATGATCGATGTGAGGACGCCGGACGGCGTGAAAAAAGTGTCTTTCGACCATGCCATCATCGCTGCCGGCTCGAGTGTCGCGCGCATTCCCGGTTTCCCGTATGACGATCCACGGCTGATGGACTCCACCGGCGCGCTCGAACTCGAAGACGTGCCGAAGCGGCTGCTGGTGATCGGCGGTGGCATCATCGGCCTGGAAATGGCCACGGTTTACGACGCCATCGGCTCGAAGGTCACGGTGGTGGAATTGCTCGACGGCCTGATTCCTGGCGCCGACCGCGACATCATCAGACCATTGCACAAGCGCATCGAGAAACGCTACGAGGGCATTTACCTCAAAACCAAGGTCACCAAACTGGAAGCGCAGAAAGACGGCCTCAAGGCAAGCTTCGAGGGCGAAAGTGCACCCAAGTCGCAAGTCTATGACCGCGTTCTGCTTGCAGTGGGGCGCCGGCCCAATGGCAAGGAAATCGACGCGCAGGCTGCCGGGGTGAACGTCACGGATCGCGGCTTCATCCCGGTGGACAAAACCATGCGCACCAACGCGCCGCATATTCTTGCGATCGGCGACATCATCGGCGAACCGATGCTGGCACACAAAGCCAGTCACGAAGGCAAGCTCGCAGCGGAAATAATCGCCGGACACAAACGCGCATTCGACGCCCGCACCATTCCATCGGTCGCCTACACCGATCCCGAAGTCGCCTGGATGGGGCTCACCGAGACGCAGGCAAAGGTACAGGGGACCGCGATCGAGAAGGCGGTATTTCCCTGGGCGGCGAGCGGCCGGGCGCGCGCCACCGCGCGCGACGAGGGAATGACCAAGCTGATTTTCGACAAGAACGGCAAGCGCCTGCTCGGCGCCGCCATGGTCGGGCCGAACGCCGGGGAGTTGATCGCGGAAACGGTGCTGGCGCTGGAAATGGGCGCGGATGCCCAAGACATCGGGCTCACCATCCACCCGCACCCGACGCTGTCCGAAACCGTTTTCTTCGCCGCCGAGATCGCCGAAGGCAGCATCACCGATCTGTATATACCGAAGCGATAGCCATGATTCTGGCCGCCCCCGATCGGTTCACCGCGCTGATCAGTCCGCCGGCCGATTGGAAGGGGCCGGCGCTGTGGTTCGCGTTTCAGGGCTCGCAGATCCTGATCGTGCGCGGCACGCAAAGCGCGAGTGTTCCCTCGGCTTGCGACCCGCGTGAATTCGGATTCGCGCCGAAACGCAGCCAGTACCTCGGCATCCTCGGCGAGCAGCATTGCTTCGCTTGCGAGCTGGAGGACAACACCGCCCCGCCGCAGGGCATGCAGCTGTCGGGATTGCGTGCGCTGTTCGGCGCGCTCGACGATTCGCTGTTCGCGCTCGCCGGGCGCGCATTCCAGATCGTCGACTGGGACCGGTCTCACCAGTTCTGCGGCCATTGCGGCACACCGACCCAGCCGAAAGCTGACGAGCGCGCGCGTGTGTGTCCGAATTGCGGCCAGTCGCATTACCCGCGCATCGCCCCTGCGGTCATGGCACTGGTCAGAAGGGGGAGCGAATTGTTGCTGGCGCGTTCGCCGCATTTCCCGCCCGGCATGTACAGTGCGCTAGCCGGCTTCGTCGAGCCGGGGGAAACTCTGGAGCAGACGTTGGTGCGTGAGGTGCGCGAGGAAGTCGGCATCGAAGTTGCCAATCTGCGATACTTCGCCAGCCAGCCTTGGCCGTTCCCGCACTCGCTGATGATCGCTTTCTACGCCGACTACGCCGGCGGCGAGATCACGCCCGATCCCGGCGAAATCGAAGCCGCGGGCTGGTTCAGCGCAGAGCGGTTGCCGCAGGCATTGCCGAGCAAGATCAGCATTTCCCGACGACTGATCGATGCGGCGCTCGCTGAGCTCGGCGCTTCAAACTGACAACAAGATCCTAAACGGGGGGATGCCATGCTGAGAATCTGGGGCCGCAACAACTCGGTCAATGTCCAGAAGCCGCTTTGGTGCTGCGAGGAAATGGCCGTTCAGTACGAGCGGGTGGACGCCGGCGGCACCTTTGGTGTGGTGAATACGCCGCAATACCGCAACCTCAATCCGAATGGTCTGGTGCCGACCATCGAAGACGACGGCTTCGTGCTCTGGGAGTCGAACGCGATCGTGCGCTATCTCGCCGCCAAGCACAGCCCCGGCAAACTCTGGCCTGAGGACCTCAAGGTACGCGCCGAAGCCGACAAATGGATGGACTGGCAGACCACGATGTTCTGGCCAACCTTCCGCCCGCTGTTCTGGAACCTGGTGCGCACTGCGGCCGATCAGCGCGACGACAAGGCGATGGAGGACTCACGGCTGAAGACCGCCGAGATCCTCGGCTATCTCGACGCGCACCTGAAGAACCGCGCGTACGTCGCCGGCGACGCGCTCACCATGGGCGACATTCCCATGGGTTGTGCGATCCAGCGCTGGATGACGCTACCCATCGACCATCCGCAGATGCCGAACCTGGAGCGCTGGTACGACACGCTGAGCGCGCGCCCGGCTTACAAGAAAATTGTGATGCTGCCGATGACCTGAACAGCGGCAGCCAATCGCGCTGCTGCGTTTTTTTCGCTTGCCCCATCCAGGGTGCACTCCCCGCGTGCACGGCTTCGCGCCTGTCGATTTGATCTCCGAATAACTGCTTATCAGATCACGCCGGCGGCACGCAATTTTCCGATTGCCGCATCGGGGTAGCCGGCTTCACGCAGAATCTGATCGCTGTGTTCGCCGGGGGAAGGCGCGGGGCGCTCCACAGCAAACTCGTACTCGCTCATTTTCAGCGGCGGGGCCAGCTGCAGGACTTCGCCGTCGCGAACGACCATCCCGCGCGCCCTGATCTGCGGATCCTCGAGACTTTGCTCGAGGGCCAGCACCGGGGTCACGCAGCAATCTTCACCACGGAATTTTTCCACCCAGTAGGCCTGCGGCCGGGCGGCAAAGATTCTGCTCAGTTCTGCCTTGCCCCACTGCGGATCCTTGCCACGGACTTCCCAGTGGCAGGCCTTGAGGTCCGGCCGCGCGAGCACCTCGCAGACGCGATCCCAGAATTTTTGCTCCAGCGCGCCGACCGCCATGTGCCTGGCGTCGGACGTGCGATAGACCGCGTAGCAGGGTTCGCGTCCGCAGAGAAAGTCCTCCCCGCGCGGACGAACGTGCCCGCTGGAAGCCACGGCGGCGAGGGCCTGCAGATTGTGCGAGAGCACGCCTTCGGTCATGGCCACATCAACGTACCGTCCCTGGCCGCTGCGCCGTGCGTCCACCAATGCCGCAAGAATGCCCATGGCCGGCACCACCGCGCCGCCAAGGATATCCGCGACCTGAAGATTCGGAATCACCGGATCGCCGCCGGCCGAACCCACCTGATCGATGAACCCTGCGTAGCCGCAGTAGTTCACGTCGTGTCCGGCCAGTTCGCGGTAAGGACCAGTCTGTCCGTATCCGGAAATCGCGCAATAGACGATGCGCGGATTGACTTCGCTGCAAGCGGCATAACCGATGCCAAGCCGGTCCACGACACCCGGGCGGAAACTCTCCACCACGATGTCCGCGTCGCGTGCCAGGCGCAGGAACACCTCGACGCCTTCCGATTTCTTCAAGTCGAGGCGGAGCGCGCGCTTGTTGCGGTTGATGGCAAGAAACAAGGGCGCCGTCCGGCCGGCGCCAGCGCCCATCGTGCGGGCATAGTCACCGGCGCCGGTGTCTTCGATCTTGACGACATCGGCACCGAGATCGGCCAGATGCAGCGTGCACACCGGGCCAGGAAGAAGACGGGTGAGATCGAGGACGCGAATCCCCGAGAGCGGTTTGGGGCGCATCAGCCTGGAGTCTTCTTCGAGCCGTTATCGAAACCTGGAAAGCGTTTCGCGATCACCGGGCTGTCGCTGGCCCAGGCATGACAAGAGCTGAGCGTCATTTCATTTGGGGGAGTGGTTCGGACGCCGCTCCTCGAGTCGTCTGAGCACTTCCAGTTTCTCGGACACGGAAAATTCGAGCCAGCCGGCGATTTCGTCGAGAGTGCGAAAACAACCGCTGCAAAGACCGGTGTACGGATTCATCTGGCAGACATCGACGCAGGGCGACTGAATATCCTTGCGGTTCGAAATCATGCCGCCGTCTTCTCACGTTTGGCCGCGAGCGCGCGGCCAGCGCGCGATACCGTCGGCCGCTCGAGTTGCGCGCAAATGTACCCGGCCGCATCGAGCAGCCTGGCCATGTCCACGCCGGTTTCGACGCCGAGGCCGCCGAGCATGTAAAGCACATCTTCGCTGGCAACGTTGCCGGTCGCGCCCTTCGCATACGGGCAGCCACCCAGCCCCGCCACCGAACTGTCGAAAGTGGCCACCCCCATTTCCATTACCGCCAGGATGTTGGCAAGCGCTTGTCCGTAGGTGTCGTGAAAATGACCGGCGAGCTTCTCGACCGGAATGTTCTTCGCCACCGCTTCGATCATGCGCTGCGCCCTGGCCGGCGTGCCAGTGCCGATGGTGTCGCCCAGAGAAATCTCGTAACAACCCATGTCGAGGAGCTGCCGCGCAACGTCGGCAACCGCCTGCGGTTTTACTTCGCCTTCATAGGGACAACCGAGCACTACGGAAATATAACCGCGTACGCGTAGGCCAGCGCCGAGCGCCGCCCTGCACACCTCGGCCTGTCGCTGCATCGATTCGGCGATCGTGCAATTCGTATTGCGTTTTGAAAAGGCCTCGGTGGCTGCCGCAAAACCCGCTACTTCAGTCGCCTTCGCGGCAATCGCGGCCTCCAATCCTTTCGTGTTCGGCACCAGCACCGGATACGTCACGCCCGGCTTGCGCTGGATGCGCGCCATCACCTCCGCGGTGTCGGCCATCTGCGGCACCCATTTCGGCGAGACGAAGCTCCCGGCTTCGATAACCTGGAATCCCGCACCGGACAAACGATCGATCAGCGCGACCTTGACGTCAGCGGCAACGTTGCCGGGCTCGTTCTGCAAACCGTCGCGCGGACCGACTTCAACCATCTTGACGCGTTTCGGAAATTTCATGCCTTGGCCGTTTCCTCGAACTCGAGTAGCTGCTCGCCTTCGGCAACCTGCTCGCCTGCCTCGAAGTATATCCGCTTGACCGTCCCGCTCCGCGGCGCCGAGATGGTGTGTTCCATTTTCATTGCCTCGATCACCATCAGCGCCTGGCCTTTCTGTACCGCTACGCCGTCCTTGATCAGCACTTGGATGACGGCTCCGGGTAACGGCGAGACCAGCCTGCCGGAAGGGTCCTCTTCCTCGACGCTGGCGGGGATCTCGAACGCGAGCCGATGGCTGCCGCCGAAGGCAAACACGGTGAGCTCGTTGACCCGGTGGACCACCGTTGCGCGGGCACGATTGCCGGCGAGATCGGCATCGATGGTCCGCTCGCCGGCGAGGTCTCCCGAGGCCAGCATCTTTCCACCCGGCAGTTCCAGCAGGTAACCCCGGTTGCGGTAGTGCGCCACTACTTCCACGCGCGTGCCGGCGTCGATGAACACAAAGGTGTGATGGTTGTCCTCGTTCAGGCGCCAGCCATCGCGCGCGTTCCACGGTGAGTATGGGTCCGCCGAGTGCATGGCAGTCTGCGCCGCTGAACGATCCATTCGCAGCAGTTCGCTCAATACCGCGATCGCCAGGATCGGGTCGGACGCCGGCCCGCTGTCCTGGAACAGTTCGCTCCGATAACGCTCGATCAGGCCGGTATCGAGCAATCCCGGCTCGCGATGCGCTTCGGCGAACGCGCGATGCGCGGTGACGGCGGACAGAAACGCCAGATTGGTCGCCGGCCCGGCGATCTGAAACTCCCCAAGCGCAGCGCGCAACCGGCGCAACGCGCACGCGCGGTCCGAATCCCAAGCGATCAGCTTGGCGATCATCGGATCGTAATGCACACCGACTTCGTCGCCCGCCTGCACGCCGCTGTCCACGCGCACGTGCGCCGACTGCTCCGGCAGGCACAGGTGCTCGATGCGCCCCGCGGAGGGAAGAAATCCACGCGCGGGATCTTCCGCATACACGCGCGCCTCGATCGCGTGGCCGCGTATCGTCAGTTGCTCCTGCGCCAGCGGCAGCGCTTCGCCCGAGGCAACCTGCAACTGCCATTCGACCAGATCGAGCCCGGTGATCATCTCGGTCACCGGGTGCTCGACCTGCAGTCGCGTGTTCATTTCCATGAAATAGAAGTGGTCGTGTTCGTCGGTGATGAATTCCACCGTCCCGGCATTCACGTAACCAACCGCCCGCGCCGCAGAAACCGCGGCATTACCCATTTCACGGCGGCGCTCAGCGGTCAATCCCGGTGCCGGCGCCTCTTCGAGGATCTTTTGGTGACGGCGCTGCACCGAGCAGTCGCGCTCGAACAGGTAAACGCAATGCCCTTGGGTGTCCGCAAACACCTGCACCTCGATATGCCGCGGACGGGTAAGATACTTTTCGATCAGCATCCGGTCATCGCCGAACGAGGAAGCCGCTTCGCGCTTCGCCGCAGCGAGCGCGTCGGCAAAATCCGCCGCCTTCCCGACCAGGCGCATGCCCTTGCCGCCGCCGCCGGCAGAAGCCTTGATGAGCACCGGGTAGCCGATTCGCTCTGCTTCCTTCTTGAGCGTCGCGATATCCTGCGCAGTATCGTGATAGCCCGGCACCAGCGGCACGCCGGCCTTTTCCATCAGCGCCTTTGCAGCGCTCTTCGATCCCATGGATTCGATCGCGCCAGCCGGCGGACCGATGAAAACCACCCCAGCCTGATTGCAGGCTTTGGCAAATTCTGCATTTTCCGACAGGAAGCCGTAGCCGGGATGAATTGCCTGCGCGCCGCTTTTCTTCGCCGCCTCGAGGATGCGGTCCGCGCGCAAATATGATTGGCGCGGATGCGCCGGCCCGATCAGGCAGGCCTCGTCACAGCTCGTCACATGCAGCGCGGTTGCGTCGGCCTCCGAATAGACGGCGACAGTGCGCAGGCCGAGCCGCTTTGCCGTGCGTGCGACACGGCAGGCAATCTCGCCCCTGTTCGCTATGAGGATTTTTTTGAACATCTAGATCAAGAATTCAGCCACAGAGAACACAGAGGGCACAGAGAAAAGCAAAAGAATGCATTCACATGAAAGGCGGATGCCGGATACCGGGATGAAGACGGACACAAGTCATGGTTTCTTTGCGTCCTCTCTATCTTTCTTTGCGTACTTCGCGTCAACGCTCTTGATCTTGTTCACCTCTGTGTTCTCTGTGACCTCTGCGGCAAGAAGGTTTTTCTGGTAAATGCGATTCAGGATTTCTTCGTCCAGGCAGGCGGGCGTCTCTCCAGGAAAGCGCTCAAGCCTTCGCGCCCTTCCGGGCTGACGCGGATCGCAGCGATGCGCCGCGCGGTCTCTTCCATCAGCGCATCGTCCAGCGCTCGGCGGGCAACGTCTGCGATCAGTTTCTTTGCCGCTGCCAGCGCGTTTGGTCCCCCCTTGAGAAGATAGTCAGCAAGGTTCTTCACCGCCTCATTGAGCTTCTCGCCGGCTGTGACTTCGTGCACCAAGCCGATGCGTCTGGCCTCGTCGGCGCCGAAGCGCTCGGCTGTCAGGAAATAACGCCGCGCCTCGCGCTCGCCGATCGCCGCGATCACGTAGGGGCTGATCACCGAAGGTATCAACCCCAGCCGCACCTCGGACAGTGAGAACGATGCGTCAGTGGCAGCCACCGCAATATCGCAGCAGGCGACCAGACCGACACCGCCGCCAAATGCCGCGCCTTGCACCCGCGCAATCGTCGGTTTGTGCATTGCGTGCAGCGTGCGCATCAGCCCGGCCATCGCCACCGCGTCGCGCAGGTTCTCGGCTTCGGAATATTTCGCCATGCGCTGCATCCAGTTGAGATCCGCGCCCGCGGAGAAGCTCTTGCCGTTGGCGGCGAGCACGACCACGCGCGCTTCCGGCGCCTGTTCCAGGCGGCGCAGTTCCGTGGTGAGCTCCACAATCAAATGATCGTCAAAGGCGTTGTGCACGTCCGGCCGGTTCATGCGCACCACGGCCAGCCCCTGTGTGGTCTCGGTTTCCAGGGTGTCGTATTTCATTTCAACAACTCCCTTGAACCACAGAGACACAGAGTCACAGAGAAGATCAGGAACAGGAAATGATAAGACAGACCCGAAATCGCCTTGGCGGGGCGAGACTCCGATGGATGGAACGGGGTTCTCATTCTCGCCCTGACTTTCTCCGTGTCTCTGTGGTGAAGCATTTTCAATGGTGCAATCGTTGCTCAGTCCGGCGCGAAGCGCTTCGCCACTTCCTCGAGCATTACTTCGGTCGCGCCGCCGCCGATGGAGAGTACGCGCGAATCCCGCGCCAGGCGCTCGATGGCGCTCTCGCGCATGTATCCCATGCCGCCGTGGAACTGCTGGCAGGTGTAGAGCACTTCGTTCACCAGTTCGCCGGTCAGGGCTTTGAGCATCGACACTTCGCGCACGCAATCGCGCCGCTGCGACGCCAGCCAGCCGCAGTGGTAGAGAAACTGGCGCGCCGCGTGCGTCCTGGCCTCCAGCATCGCCAGGCGCTGGCGGATCACCTGTTTGTCGAACAGCACTCCGCCGAAGGCCTTGCGGGTCTTGACGTAGTCGACGGTCAGACGCAACGCCGTCAGCGCGTGGCCGACCGCGATAGCGGCACCGGCGATGCGCTCGGTCTGGAAATTCTTCATCACCGCGTAGAAGCCGGCATTCTCTTCCCCGAGCAGATTCTCGGCCGGCACGCGGCAGTCCTCGAACACCAGTTCCGCAGTATCCGAGCACAACCAGCCTGTTTTCTTAAATCAGCCGCCGACACGGAATCCGGGCACGCCCTTTTCGACGATGAACATCGAGATGCCGCGCGAGCCCCTGGCTTCGGGGTCGGTGCGCGCCGCGACGAAGTAGAGATCCGCGTGCACACCGTTGGTGATGAACATCTTGGCGCCGTTCAGCACCCAGCCGTTGGCGTCTTTGCGGGCGCGCGTGCGGATTGCCGCAACGTCTGATCCAGCGTCCGGTTCGGTCACCGCGACCGCGGTGATGCGCTCTCCGCGGATGATCGCGGGCAGATATTTGTCGAGCTGTGCTTTGGAGCCGGCGTTGACCAGATGCGGCGAGGCCATGTCGGTGTGTACCAGGACAGTTGCCGCGAAACCGCCGAAGGTCGTGCGCGAAACCGCATCAGCGAACACCAGCGCAGTCAGCGCGTCGGCCTCCGCGCCGCCGTATTCGGCCGGATAGGTGATGCCGAAGAAGCCCAGTTCGCCCATCTTGCGCAGAACCTCGCGCGGGACAAAGCCTTGTTCCTCCCATGCCTGCCCATGCGGCTCGACTTCTTTCGCCAGAAACCGAGCGACCTGCTCGCGCAGGGCGACATGCTCTTCGGTGAAATAGATCGACGCCATGCCGCTGTGGGGAAAGCGCGCGTCCATGGTTTACATCCGAAACACCCCGAAGCGCGATTCCTCTATCGGCGCGTTAAGTGCAGCGGAGATTCCCAGTCCCAGTACCCTGCGGGTGTCGGCCGGATCGATCACGCCGTCGTCCCATAGCCGCGCGCTGGCATAGTATGGATGCCCCTGGATTTCGTACTGTGCGCGGATCGGCGCCTTGAACGCGTCTTCCTCTTCCCGGCTCCACGACTTGCCGGACTTCTCCAGACCATCGCGCTTGACCTGCGCCAGCACGGCGGCCGCCTGCTCGCCGCCCATTACCGAGATGCGCGCGTTCGGCCACATCCACAGGAAACGCGGGCCGTAGGCGCGGCCGCACATGCCGTAGTTGCCGGCGCCGAAGCTGCCGCCGATGATCACCGTGAACTTCGGCACGCGCGCACAGGACACCGCAGTCACCAGTTTGGCGCCGTCCTTGGCGATGCCCCCGGCCTCGTACTTCTTGCCGACCATGAAGCCGGTGATGTTCTGCAGGAACACCAGCGGGATGCGCCGCTGCGCGCACAGCTCGATGAAATGCGCGCCCTTCATCGCCGATTCGGAAAACAGGATGCCGTTGTTGGCAAGGACTCCGACCGGGTAGCCGAAGACGTGCGCGAAGCCGCACACCAGAGTAGTACCGTAGAGCGGCTTGAATTCGTCGAGTTCGCTGCCGTCCACGATCCGGGCAATCACCTCGCGCGCATCGAACGGTTTGCGCGCATCGGTCGGCACCACGCCGTGCAATTCGGCCACCTCGTAAAGCGGATCGCGAGGCTCGCGGATCTCGAGCGCGATCTGCTTTTTCAGGTTGAGGTGCGAAACGATGCGCCGCGCCAGTTCAAGCGCGTGCGGGTCGTCCAGCGCGTAGTGGTCCGCGACGCCGGAAGTGCGGGCATGCACGTCCGCGCCGCCCAGTTCTTCCGCGCTCACCACTTCGCCGGTCGCGGCCTTGACCAGCGGCGGCCCGGCCAGAAAGATGGTGCCCTGATTCCTGACAATGATCGCTTCGTCGGCCATCGCCGGCACGTAAGCGCCGCCCGCGGTGCACGAACCCATCACGCAGGCGATCTGCGGAATTCCTGCTGCCGACATGTTCGCCTGGTTGTAGAAAATACGCCCGAAATGATCGCGGTCCGGGAATACTTCGTCCCACGTGGGCAGGTTCGCGCCGCCGGAATCGACAAGGTAGATGCACGGCAACCGGTTCTGCTGCGCGATTTCCTGCGCCCGCACATGCTTCTTTACGGTCATTGGAAAATAAGTGCCGCCCTTCACCGTGGCGTCGTTGGCAACGATGACGCACTCGCGCCCCGCTACCCGCCCCACGCCGGTAATGATGCCGGCGGCCGGCACCGCGCCGTCGTACATGTTCCACGCGGCAAGCTGCGACAACTCCAGAAACGGCGAGCCGACATCGAGCAGGCGGCGGACGCGTTCGCGCGGCAGCAGCTTGCCGCGGCTGAGGTGTTTTTCCCGCGCCGCCTCGCCACCACCCTGGCTGATGAGCCCGACCTTGGCGCTGAGGTCGGCCACCAGCGCCGCCATTACCTCCTGATTGGCTTTGAAGTCAGGTGCGCGCGGACTGAGCTTGCTTTGAATTGCCGTCATGAAATCCTGATCCGGATGCGGGTACTCCGCTTACCAACCACCGATCGCAAGCCACTTGTCGACGTGCTCCACACGGTCGGCGCCCCAGAACGGCTCCCCGTCCACGATCATAAAAGGCGAGCCGCACACGCCGCGCTGGATTGCGGTCTCGGTCTCGGTCTTGAGCCGCTCTTTCATCACAGGATCGGCGATGACGTCGAGCACTTCTTGCCTGTCCAGGCCGATCGAAGCGACGACATCGGCCGTGATCTCCGGACTGGAGATGTCGCGGTCGTCCACCATGTAGGCACGATAAAGTGCGAGCACCGCCTCCTCCTGCCTGGCGGAACCCTGCGGCTCCAACCAGTAAACGGTGCGCGCCGGCGCCTGGCTGGCAATCGGGAACTTGCTCGGCACTTTGAACGGGATCCCGTACAGGCGCGCGCTGCGCTGCATGTCGCGCCGGCTGTATTCACCCTTCAGCGGCGCGCTGGGCAGCGGTACGCCGCCGGTCACCTTGAACACGACACCGAGCAGGAACGGCTTCCATTCGACGCTGCGGCCGTGCTTCGCCGCAAGGCGTGAAACCTGCGTTGCCGCCATGTACCCGTAGGGCGAAGCGAAGTCGAAATAAAACTGGATCGGATTGGCCATTCCTATTTTTCCTCAAATTCGGATCTACACCCAACACAGAGGCGCAGAGAACGCAGAGGACACAGAGAAAAACGAAGCAAAGAATGATGGGCCGGAAAACAGTTGTAAT
>JBQTIV010000191.1:0-13778 GCA_052387775.1 Betaproteobacteria bacterium | reverse complement strand
CCGCAGACTCATCGAACTGATCGCGGTCGAGTTCCAGGTTTAACACCAGATTCTCGCGATCGGCCTGGTGGTGCCGGTAAAGTTCTTCGCGTTTATGCGACCCGGGAATGAACCGCATGCAGCCGTTCAGTGTCGACACCGGGTCAATGGCGATCCACACGGAACAGGTCGCCAGCGGACGCATCGGCCAGTACTCGCCGTCCTGGTGCCAAGGCACCTCGCGGCCGTTACGCGGCGGCTTGCAGAGCACTCGTGAGATCCACAGGACCACATCCGGTCCCAGCACCTGCTCGACCATGTCCAGGATCGGCGCATGGCGCGCGGTTTCCATGAAGGGATTCAGGTGCGCGCCCTCGGTCGGCGGAATCATGTGCGGATTGGCGAGGTCCTCCTGCGCCACGTCGGTGTATGCAGCCAGCAACCGGTCGATACCCTTCCTCAACCGATCCAGCAGCGGCGCCGGCAGGCGATACTTCGGGAACACGTACCCCTGTTCCTTATAGTGATGCAGTTCGTCCTCACTCAGAATGGCGCTCATAGCTCTCTCTACTGTCACTTGTCACTTGTCACTTGTCACTGGTCACTCGTCACTTGTCACCGCATCACTTTACGCCGTACTTCGCCCGGTAGTGCTGCTTGAGCAGCTTGCGCGTCTGCACGTTGATCCGTGCGTTTTGCGGTTTCACCGGCCGCGAACCTGCCGCGGGTCGTCGCGCCGGTTTGCTGGCTGGCTGCTTCATTTCCTCTTTGCTTCCTTTTCCGCTTCTTCCTCGCGCCTGGCGTAATCGATCGGCGGTTCGTGCAGCCGCTGTCGGCGGTTTTTCTCCAGTCCCTTTACCACCGCGACAATCGCCTCGTTGTACGGCACCGCGATCCCGAGTGCCCTCGCCTCGCGCACCAGCGCCCCGTTGAGCGCATCGATTTCGGTGCGGCGGCCCTGTTCGACGTGCTGCATCATCGACGGCCGGTTGTAGCGCACCCGGCAGTGCTCCTTGATCTTCTTGCGCGGATCGGGCTCGGAAATGCGCACGCCTTTGCGCTCGATCACCATGAGGATCTCGTCGATGATGCGGTCCTGCAGTGCGTTCACTTCCGGCGTGCGGTACATCTCGCCGCTGCGCAGTCCGGTGACTGCGGTGAGCGGATTGATCGCGCAGTTGAGGACAAACTTGCCCCAAATGTAAGCCATCGGGTCAGGAATGACGGTGGTTTCGATCTCGGCCTTGTTCAGCATCTGCGCCACCTCTGCGATCCGTTTGCTGTCGCGGCCGTTCAGCTCGCCGATCGAAGTCATTCCGGCGTTGGTGTACTGTGCAAGCCCCGGTTCCGGGTTGGCGGCGCTGTTCATGCTCACGCCGGCGATGACGCGTCCCTCACCCAGCTCCGCGACCAGCGCCTCTACATTGCCGATGCCGTTTTGCAGCGTCAACGCGAAGCCGTCCGCTTTGAGCACCTGCGCCGCGGTGCGCGCCGCCTCCCTGGTGGCATTGGCGTCGGTGAAAACGATGACCAAATCCGCGGGGGGCAGCCCGGCGTGGCTCGTTTGCGCCGGCAGGCGAATGAGGTGCCGGCCGCGCACCCCCTCGATCGTCAGTCCGTCTCGCACGATGACGCCGACGTGATCCGCGCGGGGATCGATCAGGGTGACATCGTAGCCAGCCCGCGAGAGCAGCCCGCCGTAGACCGATCCCATCGCCCCCGACCCGACCATATAAGTACGCATGCACTCCTCCGAACTTGTTCTTCTCCATCCGCATCTGCACCGGCAGCGCTGCCGCGCGACCGCCGAAACGCATGATATGCCAAGACCCGGATTTCTGGTGCGCGGCCCCGCCCGCGTCGCACAATCCGGCCAAGATGGTAAAGTTGCGGCGATCGCAGGCGCGGCGGAAGCTCCCGCACCCGCGAACGCATTCACACGTTCACCCAATCACTCAATTACTCAATCACGGCTTCACACATGAAAGCGTTCGACCTCACAGGCAAAGTCGCGATCGTCACCGGCTCCAGCCGAGGCATCGGCCGCTCCATTGCCGGGCATCTCGCCGCAGCGGGCGCGAGGGTCGTCGTTTCCAGCCGCAAGGCACCCGCCTGCGAGGAAGTGGTGCAGGAGATCCGAACAGCCGGAGGTGAAGCCGTCTCAATCCCCGCCAACATCGGCGACAAAGCGCAGATCGAGAAGCTGGTCGGCGAAACGCGCAGGCAGTGGGGCAGGATCGATGTGCTGGTCTGTAATGCCGCCAGCAATCCCTACTACGGACCGATGGCGCAGATGCCCGACGACGCCTTCAACAAGATCCTGCAAAACAACGTCGTGTCCAACCACTGGCTGGCCAATCTGGTGCTGCCGGAAATGGCGCAGAGAAAGGACGGCGTGGTGATCATCGTTTCATCCATCGGCGGGCTCAAGGGCACTGGTGTGCTCGGCGCCTACGCGATCTCGAAGGCGGCGGACATGCAGCTTGCGCGCAATCTGGCAGTCGAGTGGGGCCGACACAATATTCGCGTCAACTGCATCGCCCCCGGGCTGGTCAAGACCGACTTCGCCCGCGCCTTGTGGGAGAACCCGGAGACGCTGCGCCGTTACGAAACGCTCACGCCGCTGGGCCGCATAGGCGAGCCCGATGACATCGGCGGCATCGCCGCATTTCTGGCTTCGCCAGCCGCAGCGTTCATCACCGGACAGACGATTGTCGCCGATGGCGGAGTGACGATAGCAAGTTAGAAGCGAGGGGTTACAGGCGAGAGGCAAGAGGTCGATGCTCACAATTTAGCTTTAATTCCAGGTTCTGTTTTTTTGTTTTACGAGTCACGACCGTCACTGCATTCACGGCATTGCCGACATTCCCGGCATTCACGACTTTCCCCGCGTTCACGACATTCACGACATTCACGGCATTCACGAAATTCACGGCATTCATGCCCCCGAGCCGCGCTTTTGAAATGATCGAAGCCAATGGCGTGCGCCTGCGCTGCGTCGTCGAGGGCGAGGGGCCGCTCGCAATCATGGTGCACGGCTGGCCGGAGTCGTGGTACTCGTGGCGCCACCAGATCGCACCGGTGCGCGCGGCCGGCTACCGCGTCGTGGTCCCCGACGTGCGCGGCTACGGCGGCAGCGACGCGCCCGCCGCACTGGAAGCCTACGACATGGAGAGCCTGATCGGCGACGTCCTCGGACTTATCGATCACTTCGGGGAAAAGCAGGCCATCCTGATCGGTCACGATTGGGGCGCACCCATCGTCTGGAACACCGCGGCGCTGTATCCGGAGAGGGTGCGCGCAGTCGCGGCGTTGAGCGTGCCCTACGCGCCGCGCGGCAAGACCTCCTCGATTGCGTTGTGGCGTAAGATCTACGCGGGCCGTTTTTTCTATCAACTGTACTTTCAGGAGCCTGGGCGAGCCGAGGCGGAGTTCGAAGCCGATATTCGCACGGCGCTGCGCAAGATCTACTACTCCGGGTCGGGGGATGCTCCCAGAGGAATGTTCCGACCCGACAAACCGGCGGACGCGCGCATGCTCGACGACCTTCCGGATCCGCCGGTGCTGCCTGCGTGGTTGACCGAAGCCGACCTCGACTATTACGTGTCGCAGTTTGAGAAATCCGGGTTTCGCGGTCCGCTCAACCGTTACCGCAACCAGGAGCGCGACTGGGAGCGCCTGACCGAGTTGACCGGTGCACGCATCACGCGTCCCGCGTGCTTTATCGCCGGCAGCCGCGACGGGGTGCTCCGGTTTGTTCCCGGCGTGGACCTGGTGGAGTACATGAAGCGCTGGGTGGATGACCTGCGCGTGTGCAGGCTCATCGATGCAGCCGGGCATTGGATTCAGCAGGAACGCCCGGCCGAGGTCAACGCCGCACTGCTGGAGTTCCTCGCAACGCTCAAGAACTAACAGACGCGCTCTCGCGGCCCGGTCCTCGTCACGCCGTCACGCGTCACGTCGTCACGAACTCCTAGCTTCCCACCCGAGCGGTGGCGGTGCGGGTCATGGTCTTGTAAAGCAGGGCCACAATTTCCGCGGAAGGAATGGGTTTACTGAAAACGTAGCCCTGGATCTGGTCGCAGCCGAGTTTGCGCAGGAACTCGGACTGTTCCTGGGTCTCCACGCCCTCCGCCACAACCTTCAGTTCCAGACTTTGCGCCATGGCGAGAATGGCTTCGACGATAGCGCAGTCGTCCCGGTTGGCGGGAATGCCACGGACGAAGGACTGGTCGATTTTCACGCTGTCGAACGGGAAGCGCTTGAGATAGGCCAGCGACGAATAGCCGGTGCCGAAATCGTCCATGGTCAGATAGAAACCGAGCGCCTTGAACTGATTGAGCACTTTCTCCGCGTGGTCCTGGTTGCTCATAACCGCGCTTTCGGTGATCTCCAGCTCCAGCGACTCCGCGGTCAGGCCGGTGCGCGCCATCGTATCGACGATGAAATTAACGAGGCCCTTGTCCGCCATCTGGCGGGCGGATATGTTGACCGCGATGCGCAGCGGCGGCAGCCCGCCCTTCTGCCAGGCGCGGTTCTGCACGCAGGCGGTCTGCACCACCCATCGCCCCATCGGGACGATCAACCCGGTCTCCTCGGCAATGGCGATGAACTGCCCCGGTGACACCATTCCGAATTGCGGGCTCACCCAGCGGATCAGCGCCTCTACGCCGGCGATACGCCCGGTTGCCAGTTCGAGCTTCGGCTGGTAATGCAGCACGAACTCCTTGTTGTTCAACGCGCCGTTCAGGTTCGACTCGAATTCCAGGCGCTGGATCGAATGCGTGTTCAACTGATCGGAGTAGAACTGGAATCTGCCCCGCCCGTCTTCCTTCGCCCGGTACATCGCGATGTCCGCATTCTTCTGCAGCGACAGCACGTCGCGGCCGTCGGAGGGGTAGGTGCTGATGCCTATGCTCGCCCCCGGGCGATACTGCCGCCCCGCCAGGACCAGCGGCTTGGCCAGAGCGTCGATAATCTTGCGGGCGACGGCGCCGGCCTGGTCCTCCGCCGTCAAGCCTTCGATGAGCACCGCGAATTCATCGCCGCCGAAACGGGCAACGACGTCCACTTGCCGCACGCAACCGGCGAGCCTCTCCGCGACCGCGCGCAGCACCTCGTCGCCGGTCTCGTGCCCGAGGCTGTCGTTGATGTTCTTGAAGCGATCCAGATCGAGGAACAGAACCGACAGGAAATGACGGCTGCGCTCCGCCCGCTGGATCGCCTGCGCCAGCGATTGCTTGAACAGGCTGCGATTGGGCAAGCCGGTCAGCTCGTCGTGATCCGCCAGGAAACGGGTGCGCTCTTCAGACTCCTTGCGGGCGGTGACGTCCTGCAAGACCGCGAGCAACTTGAGCGCCGATCCGGCGTCATCCCTGTTGACGTATCCCCGGGCGTGGACATGCGCAACTGTCTGGTCGTGCCGCATCAGGCGGAACTCGTCGTTCCAGAGGTTCTGGCTGGAATTTATGACACCGAGCAAGCGCTGCTGCACCCGCAGCCGGTCGTCCGCGTGGACATGCGCGAACCACGACTCCATATTCGACTGGGGTTCGTCGTTTGTATACCCGAAAAGGCGCTGATAACTGTCGCTTCTCCACACCTTGTCGCTGGCGAGGTCCCACTCCAGCAATGCGTCATTGGTTGCCTTGAACGCCAGCCCGAAGCGCTCAACGTCCTTCCACAGCACTTCCTCGATCTTCCTGCGGCCGCTGACATCCCTCGCGACCAAAACCCGGGCCTGCCGCCTGTCAAATTGCACCCGGAAAGTGACGAGTTCCACGTCGAATGCTGTGCCGTCCTTCTTGGTGTGCCGCCATACCCCCAACTCATTCGCCCCGGCGCCAAGATTCGCAAGCGTCGTCGACAGCCGCTCCATGTCATTCGCCGGGCACAGATCCGTGAATCTGGTCTTGAGGAATTCCTCGCGCGAGTAGCCATAACCGTTCACCGCGGCTTGGTTGACTTCGAGGCAAACCCACCTGCGCGACTCGCACACGAAAGTCGGAATCGGGTTGTGATCGAACAGGAGGTGATACTGCTCTTGCGAAAGTTGCGATTTTGCTGGAATCGCTGCTGCGGCGGGATTTTGTGTGGCCGTGCTCGCGCGGCTGCGTCGAAGGTAAAAGAACCGCGCCCCGAGCCAGGCGATTGCCGCACCCGCCAATACGGCGGCGATCATCACCGCAACACCGTCGGAGGCCCATGGCTGCAGCCGTTGCACCAAGAGTCTCAGAAATCCCAAAGTGGATTCCAGAAACGGTTCGATCGTTTGCAAAAACTCCATCCGATTTGGCCTCGAAATGGAAGCGAATCAATAGTTTAACTTACACCGGTCCAGTCGCCGAACCCCGCGAATCCACGATCCGTATTATGCCGCGCTCCCCGGCTCGTACTTCATCCTTCATCCCTCATCCTTCATTTTTCGTCCTTGCCCTTCCCCGCACTGGGCACAGGGCACTTGCCGTTCTTCATCCTTCATCCTTGCTGCTTCATCCTTCCTCCTTCCGCCTTCATCCTTCATCCTTCATCCTTGCTCTTACACCCATCCCAGCCCACCGATGATTGCTCCGACCGCGATCATCACCAGAAGATGCAGCCGCGTTCGCCAGACCAGTAGGGCCGCCGTTACGGTGAGCAGCACGTGCCGCCAGCCCGGCGTTTCCGCGGTGAGAATCCAGCCGGTGGCGAACATGAGCGCGATCACGATCGGCGCCATGCCGGCCTTGAACGCCCGCACCGCCAGCCAGTCCCGGCGCGCATGACTCCAGCGGGCAGCCGCGAGCGCAACTGTGGTCGAGGGCAGCATGATGCCGGCAAGCGTGGCCGCCGCACCTGGCAGCCCGGCCGCCTGGTAACCCATCACGGCGACAAACAGAACATTGGGTCCCGGCGAAGCCTGTGCGATTGCGATCGAGGCATTGAACTGAGCGTCGCTGAGTAACCCCATCTGGTCGACCATCAGCCGATGCATTTCCGGGACAACGGTGATCGCGCCCCCTATCGCCAGTAGCGATAGCAGCAGGAAATGGGCCAGCAATGCAGCCAAATCGACTGGTAGCGGCATCGTGCCGATCAACCGCCCTCGGCTGCGGCCGCAGGACCGGCACGCAGGCGCTGCCAGGCAAGCAGGCACGCGACGGCACCGAGCCCGGGCAGCACCCACACCAACGGCCAGCGCAGGATCGCTACAAATGCAAACGCCAGGGCCAGCAACACTGTGCAAGCGGGAATTCCCATCGGGTTGGCACGCAACGCATTGCTGAGCTTCAGCGCCGTTCCCACGATCAGCCCGGCCGCGACCGCGCCCATGCCCTTGAGCGCGCCGGCCACTAGGGCATTCGCCGCGTACTGCGAATACACCGCCGTGATTGCCAGCACGATCACCAGCGGCACCGTCATCATCCCCGCCAACGCGGCGAAGGCGCCGCGCCAACCGAAATAGCGATCGCCGACCATCAGCGCGACATTGCAGATATTTGGCCCGGGCAGCACCTGCCCGAATGCGAGGATTTCCACGAATTGCTCAGTAGTGAGCCAGCGCTTCTGTTCGCACAACACGCGCTGCGCCACGGCCAGAACCCCGCCGAAACCCTGTAACGCGAGCAGCGTGAAGGTCACGAACAACTCCTTCTCCGAAGTCGGTCGCGCAAGCGGCTTGATGTCGTCGGTCATGCGGAGACGCTTTACGGTTTCCAGATCTTCGTCGCCCGCGCCTTGCGGATGGCGATATCACGCGTCGCAAGAGACAACGCATGTGTCCGGGCAGTAGCAACGATCAGGCGGTCCGCTGGGTCGCCGTGAAACGACTTGGGAAGACTGTCCAGGGCTAGGATGACCTCTATATCGATGGGCAGTACGGTGAGCATGCGATCGTCCGTGGCGCGCCTGAGCCACTCCGAAAAGGGCATGGGAAGTTCGAGCCGACCCTTCTTGTACAGCACCTGCGCTTCCCAGAGGCTGATCGCGGAGATGAAGAGTTCGCGCCGCGTCGCACCGGTGTCGAGAGCACCACGTTCCCTCGCGGAAAGCGGCGAACGGGGCGTCAACCACCACACCCAGACATGGGTGTCGAGCAATACGCTCAACGCAAGGCCTCAAAGTCCTCGTCGCGCAGCACGGACTCGCCGGGCTTGGCGCGCAGGCGACCGCCCATTGCGCGGAGCTGTTCCCACGGCTTTGCCGCCTTTTTCAAATCGGCCACTGGCGGCGATTGCAGACGTGCCACCGCCTTGCCGCGACGCGTGATGTTGACCGGTTTGCCGGATTCCTCGACGCGGCGGATTATCTCCAGGCAGTGTTGCCTGAACTCCGTGACCGAAATGTCCATTTTTGTATTGTAAATGGCCATTTTGAGTTTCTCAAGCCGGAAGAAGTGTGGCTCCGCACTCGTTCTGCATCCTGGAGCCCAGGTTTAACTCAGCACACAACAGCGGCTTCTTGCGGTCCACCCAGCACCGGAGATTACTTCTTGATCTCTTCCCTCAGCCGTTCAACCATCGTCCTGAGTTCTGCCACCTCATCGCGCAAGCGCGCAAATTCGGCTTCCAATCCGGCGCCGCCCGCCCTGGCCGTCGCCGCGCCCGCGTCCATCGCGGGGACAACGGTCGCTGCGCCCGCCGGCCCGCCGAGCAGCTGCGCCCAGCGATGTTCGCGTGCGCCCGGTTGTTTTGGCAGCTTCACCACTAACGCGTGGGCGGGGCGGCCCGCCATCTCCTCCAGGTAAGCCTCCACACTCGACAGGTCGGCGAAGCGGTACATGCGCTCGCAGGCGATTCGCAATTCCCCCGGCGTCTGAGCTCCGCGCAACATGAGCGTCGCCAGCAATGCCGTAGTGCCCGGATCGGTATCGAACACTTGCGGGAAATTGTGGGAATAGCGCACCACCCGTCGCGATGCACCCCAGGTATTGGTTACCAGTTTGCGTTCCTTGAGCGCGTCGAGCGCGCCCTGCGCCTCGTCCTCACCGACGCTCATGACCGGATCGCGGCTCGACTTCTGATTGCAGCCGGCGACCAGCGCATTGAGCGACAGCGGGTAGTAGTCCGGCGTGGTGAGTTGCTTTTCCACCAGCACGCCGAGCACGCGGGTTTCGAGCGGCGAGAGCAACGGCAAAGTGGCAGCGGTCATTACGCCGGCAATTTGGTCGCCTGCCAGGACACGAACTGAATGCCCGCCGTGCGCTTCGCGTAAACGGCGTGGAACAGCAGCGTGAGGGTCCGGTCCTCTCCTTTCACCGTCACCTCGAAACTGGCGCCGCCGCTGACGATGGCGATACAACCGTAGGTCCGAACCTTTACCTCGCCGCGCTTCATCGTGCGGTACTTCACGTTGCCTGAACGGATCGACTCGATGAAGCTCGCCTTGGTGTCCTGCACGGTGCTCGAGTGAATATAGACCAGGTCATCGCCGATCAATCGCTGCATCGCCGCCACGTCGCCTTTCATCTGCGCCGCGTAGCGATCCTGCTCGGCCTTGAGTGCTTCCTCCACACTAATCGAGCCGCTGCAGTCCTGCGCCCCTCCTCCGCCGGCTGCGGCTCGAAGCATCGTGAATTCGCGCAGCGCGTGAATATACGGTCTCAGCATTTTTCTCTCCTCCGGTTGAAATGCTTCGCTGTCGCGAACTATGCGACAGGCGCCGCTGGCGCGTCAAACCCCCGTCGCCGTGTCTGCACGCACGGGGTCGGCAGACCCGCCACTCAGCGGCCGCGCACGCCCATGCGCCGCTCCTTGGCGCGCACCAGGGCGCTGACCACTTCGTTGCAGGGAGCGGCGAGGCTGACAGCGGCGGCGGCTGGCGGAATGGCGCCGTTGATGGCGTCGATCTCCGAGACGCGCCCGGCCAGGTGATCGAGCAGCATCGAGGGGCGCGCATTGGGGATCTTCATGCCGAATTCGCGCACGTAGGCTACCGGGTCGTCGAAGTCGAGGCGGATTTTGCGCGCCTTCGCCACCGCGAACGCTTCCACCGCACAGCCCGAAGCCACATGCCAGGTGTCGGGATCCTCGATGACCTCGATGACGGTGCGCTCGGTCAGCGCGCACGTACCCGAATAGCAAACGTTGCAGATCAACTTTTCCCAGACCAGCTGGTCGATGTCATCGAAGCACTTCACCCTGAAGCCGCCCGAGCGCCACACCTCGGCAATTTTCTCCAGGCGCGGCGTCACCGGGCCGGAGAATTCGCCCAGCCGCACCAGTTCCCAGCCGTTGTGATGGGCGTGTCCGGGGCCTCTCATCGAGGCGCCGAATCCGCCGACCACACCCACCGCCACGCACTCGCGTCCAAGCACGCGCGCCGCGGTGTCCGGGCCGCCCAGGCCATTCTGGATCGACAGCACCACCGTGTCAGGACCGAGCAGCGGCTTCGCCGATTCAGCAGCCTGCGCGACATGCATCGCCTTGGTGGCGATGATCACCAAATCGCAGACGCCGGCGTCCGCAGGGCGCGTCGTCGCATGCACCTGCGCTGTGCGGTCCCCGGAGGCGCCCTCGACGCGCAGACCGTTCTTGCGCATTGCCTCGACGTGCTCGCGCCAGGTATCGGCTGCCCACACTTCGTGGCCCGCCGCGGCGAGCAGCCCGGCATAGACAGACCCCATCGCACCGGTGCCGATGACGGCGATTTTCATCTGATGATTGTGCGGGCCCGCAAACGCGCAGGCAAGGACATCATTTTTGGTCCGCAGCAGGCACGCCCCCGCGCTCTCCCCTATCATTTCACTTCGCCTTCGCGATCAATCCCGGGGCACACCAGAACAATGAAAATCCAATCCATCGAAACCATCCTGCTGAACATCCCTTACAGCAGTGGCGGCCCGTCCGGCACCGAAGCCTGGGGCGGCACGGCCTGGCGCACCGCGGATACGCTGCTGGTGAAAGTCGGCACCGACGCCGGCATCACCGGGTGGGGCGAGGCCTTTGGCTACAACGTCATTCCGGCCACCCGGGTCGCCATCGACCAGATCCTGGCGCCGATGTGCCTCGGGCGCGATCCGCTGAAGATCGAAGAATTGATGCTGGAACTGCAGCAGAAGCTGCACATCTTCGGCCGCAGTGGGCCGATCATCTTCGGCCTCTCGGGGCTGGACATCGCGCTGTGGGACATCGCCGGCAAGACAGCCGGGCAGCCGGTGCACAGGATGCTGGGAGGAGCGAAGGCGCCGCGGCTCACCTGCTACGCCAGCCTCGTCCGCTTCACAGAACCGAAAGTGATTGCCGCCAACATCGCTCGCGCGCTGGGGCTGGGCTTTCGCCACATCAAGCTGCATGAGATCGAAATCGCGGCAACCCGCGCCGCTCGCGAGGCGGCCGGTCCCGACGTGGACATCATGCTCGACGTGAACTGTCCGTGGTCGGTGCAGGAAGCGCTCGAGATGGCGGAGAAACTGCGGCCGTTCGGCCTGCGCTGGCTGGAAGAGCCGGTGTGGCCCCCGGAGGATTACGCCGCGCTGGCGCAGGTGCGCGCGAAGGGCGGCATCGCGCTGGCCGCAGGCGAAAATGCCACCACGCTCACGCAGTTCGAGCATCTGCTGGAAGCACGCTCGGTCGATTACCTGCAACCGAGCCCGGCAAAGATGGGCGGGATCTCGGAACTGCGCAAGGTATTCGCGCTCGCCGCGCGGCACAAGGTGGCGGTGGTACCGCACAGCTTCTATGACGGCCCGGCGTTCCTCGGAGGCCTGCACGTCAATGCGGCGATGGGCCAGGATTCTCTGGTCGAGTGGCGCTTCTTCGACCTGGAGTCCCGCCTGTACGGCGATGCGGCGATACCGGAGCGCGGCTCGATCGCGGTACCGCAGGGTCCAGGCCTCGGCTTCGATCCCGACCCGGACGTGATCCGCCGTTACAGAGCCAAATGAAGAGGCGGGGAATGGGGAATCGGGAATGGGGAATCGGGAATCGGGTTTGGTAGCCGGGAAATTCAGCAACGAGGCACCAGCCACGAGCCACGGTTGCCACGACATGCGTGGCCGTGACGTGGCTGCGATCGCAGGCGTATGATTTCAGACTCGGATATCAGCGGAGGATCGGAAAGTGGCCGGGAAAGAAGGCAATCTCAAGTCCGTCGGAGCCTCGTCGGTGCGCCAGCGCGTGGGCGCGGAAGAGTGGGAAATGCGTTGCGACCTCGCCGCCGCCTACCAGCTCGCGGCGCTGTTCAAGTGGACCGACCTGATCTACACCCACTTCTCGGCGCGGGTGCCCGGCACCGAGAACCTGCTGATCAATCCCTATGGGCTGATGTTCGAGGAGATCACCGCCTCGACCCTGGTGAAAATCGACAAGGACGGCAACATCATCGACGATCCCACCGGGCTGGGCATCAACTACGCCGGGTTCGTGATTCACGGCTGCGTGCACGAGGCGCGGCCGGAGATCAACTGCGTGATCCATACCCATACCCGCGCCGGCGTCGCGGTCTCGGCGCAGAAATGCGGCCTGCTGCCGTTGAGCCAGCATTCGCTGCGGGTCTATTCGATGGTCTCCTACCATGACTACGAGGGCATTGCGCTCGATCTGGACGAGCGCACGCGCCTTGCCGGCGATCTTGGCCCGCACTCCAAGACGATGATCCTGCGCAACCACGGCTTGCTTTCGCTGGGCGACACGGTCAGGGAAGCCTTCGAACTGATGTACTACCTCGACTGCGCCTGCCAGGTTCAGATCGACGCACTCGCCGGCGGACGTGTCGAAGTGGGGCTCATCTCCGAGCAGACCGCGCGCAAGGGCTTCGAGCAATTCGATCGGCCCGGCGGCTCGGAAGTGCACAAGGAATGGCCGGCGCTCCTGCGCCTGCTGGATCGCAAGGGGATCGCCTACCGCAACTGAAGCGCCCCGGCAGCGCGGCGGCATCGCCCTCGGGGTGGATGACCAAGCCGGCCGCACTGCCGATTTTCACGCGCCGTGACACGCTGGCGCGCCTGTTCCGCACATCTCCAAAGGGCAATTCCGGCGTTCACTGACGCTTTGTGGCAGCGCGAATTGCTGAAACTTCGTCAGTGAATTTGTCTGCTTTCCGACTCCGCGTTTTTTCGTTCACAAACAGAGCGCATTCCCCGCGGCGTCAGCTGTCATTTTTTCGACGCCCCTCGTTGGCATAGCCATTGCGGAATAGTCACTGCGCCTGGGGGATCCGGGGAGCAAGGGAGGTCGGGTGTTTTTTCCAAGACGCTTGACTCCCGCGTGCCCCGGGCGCACCAACCTTCGCAGCGATCGAGTGAACCGATGCGATGAAATGTACCGGTGAAGTCTTTTTCTGCACCACATGTGAGCCACCGGCGATCATGAAACACTGATACACGGGAAGCTGCACTTGCACAGATGAGCGAGCCTGACCTGATTTTTTACTATGGCCTCTCCGCGGGCGCGGGCCTTCTTCTCGCGCGCATCGTCGGCGCGTTTTCAGAGTACCTTCACCAACAGTCCAAATTGTCGTCGTTCGCGTGGCTGGACTCGGCCTTATCCGAACACCAATTTCAGTCCATACGCGAGGACGAACTGCTCAACGGCCCGGGCTACGGGCGAGCGGACTGAAGCGCAAACCCTGCTGGCGCGCTACAACTCCCGTCCCGCCTCGTGCAGCGTCTGGCTTACCGGCGAGAGCAGGTATTCCATCACCGTGCGCGTGCCGAGATGGATCTCGGCGGACACCAGCATTCCCGAGTTGAGCCGGTATTGCCTGCCATCGCGCTCCAAGTAAGGTGAATCGAGTGCGACCAGCGCGCGGAAGCCCGAAGGGGGCATGACGTGCGTGCGCGTATCCTTGCGGTCGCGCTCGCGGGTGTCCGGCAGCTCGGC
>JBQTIV010000190.1:0-3419 GCA_052387775.1 Betaproteobacteria bacterium | reverse complement strand
TTGCCGAGGTCGCCGCAATCTTCAGAAAGTCGGGACCGCGCTTGTCGGGGATAGTCGTAACGTCGAGCTGCGCGCCCAGCACTTCGAGCAGGCCGGCAAGCTTGCGTGCCCCGATATCGGGAACCGTGTCGTTCTCGATGGCGTTCACCGTGGCGCGCGACAGGCCGGCACGCGCAGCAAGTTCGGCCTGAGTCAACCCCTTCGCCAGACGGCGCCGCAGAACCTCTCCGGAGATTTCCGGAAAACGCATCGGATATCGCATGCCCTTATCATGCTACGCTCGTGAAATACCTATGTCAAATATACATGACATATTAAATTACGAGAAACACTCTTTACTATCAACACCTTGATGTTTTTTGCGGGCGGCCTGCGAAGTGAGAGCGAAAAGCATAGTTCAAGCGGTGCACGGCAGGAAAAATTGACCTGATTCTGCACGGTTCCGAGGAAACCGGGGACAGGCCACGTTTTCCTATTTGAGCGAGCGGGAATCGTGGTCGGTCCCCGGTTTTCCCGGGTCTTCCGTCCATACGCAACCTGCGTACAATCCCATCGTGCAAACCCTGTTCGTCGAACTGCCTGTCTTTATGGACGACTTGAGCGCGACGGAGCGGCGGGCACTGAAGGACATGCTCAAACGAGAGGTTGAAGCAAGGAGAAAGTCATGAAACGCAATTTGTTTGCAGAATTGACGGAAGGTTTCGATGCGCTCAAGGCTCATCGCGAGGGCAAGCGCACGCTGCGCACCCATGCGGTGGAGCGAAAGCCCGCCCCCACCGTGACGGCGAAAGAGCTGGTGCGCGTTCGATCGAGGCTGAAGCTCTCACGGGCGGTGTTTGCTCGGTGCCTGCGCACCAACGAGCGCACGCTGGAAAACTGGGAGCAGGGTCGGGCCAGGCCGAACGCCCAAGCCGCGCTGCTCATCCGGTTGGTCGCGCACTACCCGGATACCGTCAAGCGGCTGGCGGCGGTTTGATCGTGGTCGAAACCGCCGGAAGGGTGCCGCGATTGAACGTGACAATTCTGGTCAGTCTCGGCGAGCGTGGGCGAGTGAGGGCGGGCCCGTTCGCTATGAAAACAGCTGTTTTCCCCCGCTCATAATCCCTTGGTCGTTGGTTCGAATCCAACCAGACCCACTTCTGCAATAAACGACTTAGAAGTGCTCCTCTAAGCCGCGCCCTTGCGCCAGTCCCAATTTGGGACTATACTGCGTCATGCGTGTGATCGCTCTGTCCACGCTGCGCGAATTCTGGACCGGCAAGGCGGCATATGCGGATGCGCGGGAACCGACGCTGGCGTGGTACAGGCATGTGCTCCAGGGGGACTGGCGCTCGCCCGCCGAGGTCAAACGCGAATTCGGCAGCGCCAGTATCCTTCGAGACGGGCGGGTGGTGTTCAACATCGCCGGCAACAAGTACCGCATCGTGGTCTGGATTAATTATCCGTACCGCGTCGTGTACGTCCGGTTCATAGGCACCCACGCGCAATACGACAGGATAGACGCGCAGACCATTTGAAAGAGGCGATGACATGGAAATCAAGCCGATCAAGACCAAAGCGGATTACCGCGCCGCGCTGAAGGAGATCGAGGCATTGATGGAGGCGGAACGCGACTCGCCCGAGGGCGAGCGCCTGGACGTGCTGGTCACGCTCGTCGAGGCGTACGAGAACAAGCACTATCGCTTCGACTTGCCCGATCCGGTCGAGGCGATCAAGTTCCGTATGGAACAGAAGCGAATGACGCCCAAGGACCTCGTGCCGATGATCGGGCGCATCAATCGCGTATACGAAGTCCTGAGCCGCAGGCGTCCGCTGACGCTCGCTATGATCCAGCGGCTTCACGGCAAGCTGGGCATTCCCGCCGAGTCTTTGATCAAACAACCTGACAAGCGGCGGGCAGCTTGAAGTAGGCTGAAAAAAAGCTTTGGCGCTGGCAGAAGGCGCTCTCAGTACGGCGAATGAACCTCACGCAAACGTGACAATTCTGGATGTTCTCGGCGAGCGTGGGCGAGTGAGGGCGGGCCCGTTCGCTATGAAAACAACTGTTTACCCTGGCTCTTAATCCCTTGGTCGTTGGTTCGAATCCAACCAGACCCACTCCCCTGGAGCAGGGCGAGCGCCCGCGCTGGTATTCTGTCCGCTCGCAGTGCATGCGTCCGGCGAGCGCTGCATCGTATCCGTCGGCCAGTCGATCGAGATCGATTCGGAGGAATAGCTGTGATGCGGGCGAAGCGTGGGTTGCTCGCGTGTTTCGCGCTGACGGCGCTGCTCGGCTGCGGCGGCGACGTGTCGGTCGCGCTATGCTTCGGCGACCCGCAGTTCTGCTCTCAGGCGTTCCTTCCGGTCGCGAATGCGGGTCCCGATCAGACCGTGTCGTCCGGTTCAGTCGTGACGCTCGACGGGTCGGCCAGCGAAGGCGACATCGACTCGTATTCGTGGGCGCAGACCGGGGGGCCGGCCGTATCCCTCAACGGCGCCAGCAGCGCAGTCGCGACGTTCATCGCCCCGTTCGTGGCGAGCGCGGTGACCCTGTCGTTCCAGCTCACGGTTGTCAGCGGAGCGAATCAGGCGGATACCGACTCGACGAGCGTCATCGTGCAGCCGTAACCCCCTGCGCGGGTCGCAACGATTCTGCGATACTAGGCGACATGAAGGCAGCGTGCGCGGGTTTGATACTGCTGCTTGCGGCATCCGGCGCCGCGGCACAAGCGCCTGCGCGGGAGGTGATCGAGCGCGAGCAGGCGATTAGCAGCGCCCAGCAGCGGGCCGGTGCCGCCTATAAGGAGATGCAGGAGGCGCGGCACAACGCAACGCGCGCCGAGCAGGATTTTCTCAACGCGCAGGAAGCCGATCGCGTCGCGCAGAAGCGGGCCGCGGAGACGAAGCAGCAGCTGGACGCGGCAAGGCAAGCCCTCGATGCGGCGAAAGCCAGGGACGCGAAGGCGCGCAAGGCCTACGACGAGGCGCTGGACGCCGTCGACCGTGCCCGGAAGGCGCCGCGGGCAAAATAGGGTAGGGCGGTCGTCAGGTCAACGGCCGCTGGCGATAGAGTCAACCGGAAGCCCCCGGAAGCGTTAATCGGGTAATACAATCGAGGTGACAAGATGAAACGCCTCCACCTGGTATTGCTGCTGGTTGCCTGGTCTGTGTTTTCGGTGGCCGAGACGGGGGCCGACCGGGGCGTCGCGAAGCCGCTCGCGCCGGGAGCCCAGACGTGCGTCGAGGCCGCTCGAACCGGCGCGGCCGCCGACCTTCTCGCCCAGCAGCCAGAGTGCTGCAAGGGCAACAAGGGGGTGTGCGGTTGCCGCGCGGGCAAGATCGTCTGCTGCGACAAGACGTTCAGCGACACCTGCACCTGCAACCGGGACGAGGGTCCGGGCGCTTCTTAACCGCTACTTCCTGGTGAGGGTCCACACGCC
>JBQTIV010000189.1:0-7850 GCA_052387775.1 Betaproteobacteria bacterium | reverse complement strand
GTCTACGTCACCGAGCCCACCACCTCCAGCCCGCTGTTCGAGCTGCCGCAGATCGTCGTGACCCCGCACCTCGGTGCATCCACCGACGAGGCGCAGGACCGCGCAGGCACCGACGTCGCGCGGTCCGTGCAGCTGGCGCTCGCCGGTGAGTTCGTGCCGGATGCGGTGAACGTGCAGGTCGGTGGCGTGGTCGGCGAGGAGGTGCGGCCGTGGCTGCCGCTGGTGCAGAAGCTGGGCATCGTGCTGCACGCCGTCGCGGGCAGGCTGCCCAGCGCGATCACCGTCGACGTGTCCGGTGAGCTCGCCGCGGAGGACGATTTCCCCGGGGATTACACCGCCGCCACGACTAACATTGTTGGTGTCTCCGCCGCGTCGGTTTGCGGGGGGCCCGTTGTCGGCAACGGCAACGGTAACGGCCGGATCGAAACGACCAACAGCGAAAACGTGCTGGCGTGGGAACACCTTTCAAAGGCAGGCTTCGTTACCGGCACCTACACCTGCCTCGCAGCCGAGGGCCCGACCACCTCGCCAGTAAATCCCTATGGCGTGTATATGCAGGTGGTGTTCGATGGCATTTACGGGGCGGGCGATACCACCACACCCTCGCCGCTTCGGCACAACATCAAGTCCGGAAGCCAGGTTCCAGTGGAAATCATCGCCGAAATGGACCGCAAGATCGACGATGGCGCGCCCAATACCGGGGGCTTCCAGTTCTCCCGCTACCAGGGTAATGGCGCCTCTGCACCGACCGACGGCGCGGCGGCACAACCGGCCTGCACCAACTTGACGACCGCGGCGGGCATATGGAATACCACCAACGGCAGCACTAACTGCGGCGGCGCAAGCCTGTTGTAACGGAGTCTTCCCGGCAAGAAAAGCCCGCTTGATGCGGGCTTTTTTTTCGCTCTAACCCTGCATCAGGTACATGTCCGCGACTTCCAGGTCCTCCTGTGTGCCGCGCAGCACCACCACGTCGCCTTCGGTGAGCCGGGTCTCGGCATCCGGAGTCGAGCTGCGGATATTGCGGCGGCGGATCGCGTTTACCTCGACGTTGAGCCGGGGCAGATCGAGTTCTCGCAGCGTCTTTCCCACCGCCGCCGCCCCCGGCGGCAGTACCACCGAGTGCAATCGCGGCTGCAGCTTGTCGGCGTCGGCGCCGACTTCGTCGGTGACGCCGCGGTAGAAGCCGCGGAACAGCCCGTAACGCTGTTCTCGCGTCTGCCGTATGCGCCTGAGCACACGATTGAGCGGCACGCCCAGCAGCATCAGGGCGTGGGTCGCGAGCATCAGGCTGCCCTCGAGGATTTCCGCCACGACCTCCGCCGCGCCCGCTTCCTTGAGCCGGTCGATGTCGCTGTCGTCAAGCGTGCGCACCACCACCGGCAGCCCGGGACGCTGCTCCTGCACCAGCGCCAGGATCTTCAGCGCGGAAGCCGTGTTCGCATACGAGATCACCAGCGCGTTCGCCCGCGACAGGCCTGCGGCGATCAGGACTTCGCGCCGGGCCGCATCGCCGAAGACCACACTTTCGCCCGCTGCTGCGGCCTCCTTGACCCGCTGCGGATCGTGATCGAGCGCTATGAAGCTCACCTGCTCCTGCTCGAGAAAACGCGCCAGGTTCTGGCCGCTGCGGCCGTAGCCGCAAATGATGACGTGGCGGTCGGTGGCCATGGCGCGGATAGCGATGTCGTGCAGCGCCATGGCGCGGCTCATCCATTCGCCGGCGCTGAAACGCCGGACCAGATGTTCGCTGTGCTCGATGAGAAACGGCGAGATCATCATCGACAGCACCAGAACCGCCAAGGCGATCTGCAGCATCGGCACCGTCACAAACCCGAGCGGGGCAGCCTGCGCCAGCAGCACCAGGCCGAATTCGCCGGCGCCGGCCAGAGCCAGCCCGGTGCGCAGCGCTACGCCCGAATCGTTCCCGAACAGCCGGCTCAGCCCGGTGATGATCACCGCCTTGCCGATCACCACGGCGGCCAACAGCGCCCCCACCCAGGCCCATTCGGCAAGCACCACGCCAATCTGAAGGCGCATGCCGACCGTGACGAAAAACAAGCCCAGCAACACGTCGCGAAAGGGCTTGATGTCGTTTTCCACCTGGTAGCGGTATTGCGTCTCGGAAATCAGCATGCCGGCGAGGAACGCTCCCAGCGCATGCGAAAGCCCTGCGAGCCCCGTAAGCCAGGCAAGGCCCAGCGTGATGAACAGCACATTGAGCACGAACAACTCGGAGGACTGTCGCCGTGCCACCAGCGTGAACCACTGGCGCATGAATCGCTGTCCGACAGTCAGCAGAACGAGCAGCACCAGCCCGGCCTTGACCAACGCCACCACGAGCTCCTGAACCAGCGTTTCGCCGCCCGTCCCCAACACCGGAAACACGATCAGCAGCGGCACTACGGCAAGGTCCTGGAACAACAGGATGCCGATGATCTGGCGGCCATGGAGGGAATTGAGTTCCAGGCGCTCCGTCAGCATCTTCGCCAGGATGGCGGTGGAAGACATCGCGAAGACCCCGCCGAGGACGACACCCGTGCGCCAGTCCTGGCCGAGAACGGCGGCACCGCCAAGGCAAAGCGCCAGCACCGCACCAACCTGCGCGGCGCCGAGCCCGAATACCATGCGCCGCATGGTCACGAGCTTCGGCAGGCTGAACTCCAGCCCGATGCTGAACATCAGGAACAACACGCCGAATTCGGCGAGGTAGCGCGTTTCGCCGCTGTCGGGCACCAGCCCGAGTGCGTGCGGCCCGATGACGATGCCGACCAGGAGATAACCCAGCAGTGCCGGCAACCTGAGCACCCGGAAGATCACCACGACCACAACGGCAGTGGCGAGCAGGATCAACACGAATTCCAGAATTCCGGGGTTCACGGGCGGCGGAGCATCGCAAGACTTCGCGGGATGTTGCAGGCAGATTGCTTCACGAACTCTAGCACAGGAGTTTCAGCATCCTCGAAATGCGGCGGAAGCCTGCTCGGTGCCATGGGTTATACTCCAGCACCATGACAGCACTGGGAAAGATCGCACCGGCGCAGGCGATCACGCTGGGTCGACGGGTGCTCGAGATCGAGGCGCGCGCCGTGGTGAAGCTTTCCGAGCGGCTCGATGACAGTTTCGTGCGCGCGCTCGAAATTGTGCTCGGCTGCCGCGGCCGCGTCGTGGTGAGCGGAATCGGCAAATCCGGTCACATCGCCAGCAAGATCGCATCCACTCTGGCGAGCACCGGCACTCCTGCATTCTTCGTCCATCCCGCCGAAGCCAGCCATGGCGACCTCGGCATGGTTACGCGCGAGGACGTGATGATCGCGCTTTCGAATTCCGGAGAAAGCGCCGAACTGCTGGTGATCGTCCCGCTGATCAAGCGCCGGGGCGCGAGGCTCATCGCCATCACCGGTAATCCGCGCTCAACCCTGGCCGCCGAAGCCGACGTCCATCTTGACGCCAACGTCGCCGAAGAAGCCTGCCCGCTCGGGCTCGCGCCAACGGCCAGCACCACGGCGGCCCTGGCACTTGGCGACGCTCTTGCGGTTGCGCTTCTGGAAGCCCGCGGATTCGGCGAGGAAGATTTTGCCCGCTCCCATCCCGGCGGCAGCCTCGGCCGGCGCCTGCTTACCCATGTCGCGGATGTCATGCGCAGCGGTGAAGCAATCCCGCGCGTGTCCGATAACGCGTCGCTTTCCGAGGCGGTGCTGGAAATGTCGAAGAAAGGAATGGGCATGACCGCCATCGTGGATCGCGGCGATCGTCTGGTCGGCATCTTCACCGATGGCGACCTGAGGCGCACGCTGGACAAACTGGACGATTTGCGCAAGCAGGGGATTCGCGAAGTCATGACCGCCGGCCCGCGCACGATCCGGCCCAATCAGCTCGCCGTGGAAGCAGCGCAACTCATGGAGGAGTACAAGATCACCCAGTTGCTTGCCGTGGACCCCGACATGAGGCTGGTGGGCGCGCTGAACATGCACGACCTGATGCGGGCAAAGGTCATATGAGACCGCTCGCGGCTCAACGCGTGGCGAGTGGCGAGGACGCCAATCGGTGAACAAACGGCTGATCGCCCGCGCGGGCCGCATCCGTCTGGCGATTTTCGACGTTGACGGGGTGTTGACCGACGGCTCGCTGCATTTCGGCAAGCACGGCGAACAGATCAAGGCATTCAATATTCTGGACGGCCTCGGGCTTAAAATGCTGGCGGCAAGCGGCGTACGATTGGCACTGCTGTCCGGGCGCAAGTCACCCGCTGTCGCGCTGCGGGCCAGGGAAACAGGCGTCGCGCACGTGCTGCAGGGCAGCACCGACAAGCTCGAAGCCTATCGCGGCCTGCTGCGCAAGCTCAAACTCGCGGAAGAGGAAACGTCGTTCATGGGCGATGACCTGCCCGACCTGCCGGTGCTGCGCCGCTGCGGCCTGGCGTTCAGTGTGCCGCACGCGCCGCCAATCGTGCGCAGCCACGTCCACTATGTCACCGAGAATGCGGGCGGCCACGGCGCGGTTCGTGAAGCCTGCGAGTTCCTGATGCGCGCGCAGGGAACTCTCGAAGCCCGGCTGGCAACTTACCTGCGATGAACGCAAGATTGTTAGCGTGGTCTCCGCTCATCCTGCTGGCACTGCTGGCGGCGCTGACGTTCTGGCTCGATCGCAAGGTCCAGCCGCCGGCGCGGTTGCCCGACGGCAGCACGCGTCACGACCCGGATTTCTACGTCGAGGGCTTCTCGGCGATGAAGATGAACCCGGACGGAACGCGCCGCTACGCCCTGTCGGCAACCCGCATGGTGCACTACCCGGACGACAACAGCACCCACCTGGAGCTGCCGAACCTGGTGTACTTCGACTACGAGCGCGCCCCGGTGACCGTGCGCTCGGATACTGCGGAAGTCACGCACGGCGGGGACGAGGTGTTCTTCAACGGCGACGTCCAGGTGGTGCGCGCTGCCCATGGAACCAACGCCGAACTGGGCATGTTCACCAGTTTCCTGCATGTCATTCCGGACAAGGACCTCGGTAAGACCGACCAGCCGGTAAGATTAGTGGAAGGAAATTCCACGGCCACCTCGGTTGGCTTAGAATTCGACAATCGCAACCGCCAGATCAAGCTGTTGTCCGAGGTCAAAGCCAGTTATGAAATTCCCAGGCGTGTTCAAAAAAGAACTTCGCGCCCGCCCGCGAGCCAGTAGTCTGGCGCGCACGCTGGTCTGCATCCTGCTCGCCGCAGGTGCGCCTGCCGCCGCCTGGGCCGAGCGAGCCGATCGCGACATGCCAGTCAATCTCGAGGCCGATCGCGTGGACCTCGACGATGCCAAGAAGGAGGCGGTGTTCGAGGGCAGCGTGACGCTCACGCAGGGTACGCTGATGATCAAGGCCGACAAGATCATCGTCAAGCAGGATGCGGACGGCTTCCAGTACGGGATCGCCTACGGCGGCCCGGCTCACTTCCGGCAGAAGCGCGAAGGCTTCGAAGATTTCATCGAGGGCTTTTCCGAGCGCATCGAATACGACGGCAAGGCCGACAAGGTACAAATGTTCACCAACGCGCGCCTCCAGCGCGGACGTGACGAAGTGCGCGGCGATTACATTTCCTACAACGCGATAACGGAGTTCTTCCAGGTCATCGGCGGCGGCAAGACCGTGGCCACACCTGGCAATCCGCAGGGCCGGGTGCGCGCGGTCATCCAGCCCAAACCCAAGACAGCTGCCCAGCCCGGGACCGCCTCAAGGGTCGAATTGGCGCCCTCCGACACGCCCTCACCGGCGCAACCCTGACGTTGCTACCGCGCCCGCCGGCGGCACTGGTCCCATCGATGCTTCATTCATGAGTCAACTGCGCGCGGAAAAACTCAACAAGCGCTACAAGGCGCGCACGGTGGTCAAGGACGTTTCACTGGACGTGTCCAGCGGCGACGTGGTGGGACTGCTCGGTCCCAACGGCGCCGGCAAGACCACCTGTTTCTACATGATGGTCGGGCTCATTTCGCTCGACGGCGGCAATCTGTTCCTCGACCGGCAGGCGCTGACCCACACCCCGATCCACCGGCGCGCGCGCATGGGGCTTTCCTACCTGCCGCAGGAAGCCTCCATTTTCCGCAAACTCACGGTGGCGGAAAACATCCGCGCAGTGCTGGAATTGCGCGACCTCGAGGAAGACCAGATTCGCGAACGGCTCGATACGCTGTTGCACGACCTGCACATCGCGCACTTGCGCAACAGCCCGGCGATGAGCCTTTCGGGCGGCGAGCGCCGCCGCGTCGAGATCGCCCGGGCTCTCGCTACCCAGCCGCGATTCATCTTGCTGGACGAACCATTCGCCGGCGTGGATCCGATCGCCGTGCTCGATATTCAGAAAATCATCCGTTTTCTCAAGGATCGCGAAATTGGCGTGCTGATTACCGACCACAACGTTCGCGAGACCCTGGGCATCTGCGATCGCGCCTATATCATCAACGACGGCACGGTTTTGGCTGCCGGCAAACCCGAGGAAATCGTTTACAATGAAAGCGTAAGAAAGGTTTATCTGGGCGAGCATTTCCGCTTGTAACAGGGGCCTGAAAAAGCGTCCATTCGTAACATGCGCACCGCCAGCCAATGAAGCATTCCCTGCAGATCAAGCTGTCCCAGCACCTTACGCTCACGCCGCAGCTGCAGCAGTCCATCCGGCTACTGCAGCTGTCGACCCTCGAGCTCAATCAGGAAATCGAGACTTTCCTGCAGGAAAATCCACTGCTCGAGCGTGACGAAGAGGAGGAGGAAGCCGCAACAGTCCCGATCCCCGGCGCCCTGCCGGCGACCTCACCTGCGCCAGCCGAGTCCGCGCCGGCACCGGCGGAGAACGCCTCTTCAGACGAACGCGTCAATCCCGAAGGCGAGTGGTCCGTTGACGACGGTTACGGTTCGTTCAGCGGCCAGGAAGCCGACGACGAATCCGAGGCACCGCAGATCGCTGCCGAGCCGGCCAAGCTTCGCGACCATCTGTTCGGGCAGATCAACATCATGCAGATGCCGGACCGCGACAAGCGCATCGTCGCGTATCTGATCGACAATCTCGACGACGATGGTTTCATGACGCAGGATCTCGCCGAGCTCGCGGCGCTGTTACCGGCGGAGCTGGAAATCGGCGCCGAAGACCTGAACATCGCGCTGAAATACCTGCAGAGCCTGGATCCGCCGGGCATCGGCGCGCGCTCCCTGGGCGAGTCGCTTGCGCTGCAACTGGAAGCGCTGCCCAAGGACACGCCTTATCGCAAGCAGGCATTGCAGATCGTGACCGAGCACCTCGATACCTTCGCCGCGCGCGACTATTTCCGGCTCAAGAAGCTGCTGCACTGCGACGACGACGCGCTGCGCGGCATTCAAAGCCTGATCACCAGCCTCAAGCCGCGGCCGGCGGCGAGCTTTTCCGACGGCGAAACCCGCTACGTCATTCCCGACGTGGTGGTGCGCAAGATCAAAGGCCTGTGGGTCGTGTCGCTCAACCCCGAGGCCATGCCGAAGCTGCGCATCAACCGCATGTACGCCGACATCCTGCATCGCAATCGTGATGCGAGCTTTCAGCAGCTAGCCGGCCAGTTGCAGGAAGCGAAATGGCTCATCAAGAACGTGCAGCAGCGCTTCGACACCATCCTGCGCGTTTCCCAGGCGATCGTGGACCGGCAGCGCCATTTCTTCGAGCACGGCGAGGTGGCGATGCGGCCGCTGGTTCTGCGCGAGATCGCCGACACGCTGGGCCTGCACGAGTCCACCGTGTCACGGGTGACCACGCAGAAGTTCATGCTTACCGCGCGCGGCATTTTCGAACTCAAGTATTTCTTCGGCAGTCACGTCACCACGGAAACGGGGGGCGCCTGCTC
>JBQTIV010000188.1:0-39836 GCA_052387775.1 Betaproteobacteria bacterium | reverse complement strand
GCGCAAGCCTGGTGGAGCCTTACAAAGAGTAGCCCCCTCTCCCCGGCCCTCTCCCGCAGGGGGAGAGGGAGTCCTAGAGCCAGAAAAGTGAAAGGCGACCGGTTGGTCGCCTTTATCCTATCGAAATTCATTTGCCACTCACGACACCGGCGTTGTTTTCGTTTCTGACGTAACTCCCTCTCCCCACGCGGGAGAGGGCTGGGGAGAGGGGGGCCTTACTTGAACGCCGGCATGGCCAGCGTAGTGGGTACGGTCCCCGGCGGGTGTTCGTGCGGTGCGGGTTTGTTCATCACGGTACGCATCCGCAAGCCATCGACACCCTCTTCCTCTACGTCCACCCGCACCACCGCCATGGCCCTGAACTTCAACTCCGGGGAGTACCAGATGGTCATGGTGCTGGTGTCGCCATCCGTCTTGACATTGGCCACGATGAACGGCGTGCTCAGCTGCATCCACGGTTTCTTCAGTGACGCAAACGACGCGGTGATCACCGGCGTGCCGTCGAGTTCCAGTGTGACGTAGGTCTGGTCGCTGCTGCCGCCGCGCTTCTCAATCGCGACGACGCGAAACCAACCGGCGCCGAGCACATTCATCGAGGCTTCTCCGCCCGCGGCAGTCACCCCGACCTCGCGCTCAAAGGTTACGGCGTCCCCTCGCAGATTACCTTCCACGCAGGCGACGGCCACCGTCGCCGCGGCCCACATTGCGAAGGCGGCGGCGCATGCCAGCAGGGTCACTGAGCGTTCTGAAATCGCGTTCACGCGGGTTTCCCTTTCTCGTTCCGGTCATTGTAGCACCGGAACAGACGTGACGACGTGAAAACACCCGGAATAGCCAGGTGTTCTCGCCTCGTCACGGCCTTTCGAGCCACCCTGTTTCCTATTGCCGATCAACATCGTACAATGGCTGGACCTCAAGGATTTTGGTGTTCATGTTTGATGCTCTGAGCCAACGATTTCCTGGATACGAAGACTGGACCATCGCGCTCCTGCCGGTGCTCCTGATTGCCTACTTCACTCCGGTGCTGATCGCCGTGTTTCGCAAGCACCGGTTCACCACAGCGATCGGACTGATCAACTTTTTTCTCGGCTGGACGGTTTTCGGTTGGCTGGCTGCCATTGTCTGGGCAGTCAACAAGGACCTGCGGGAGACGTCCGAGGTCCCGCCGCCGGCGCCAGACCCGCTGTATTCGATGAACGAACCAAGCTGGAACGAGCTGGCGGCGGAAAGTCAGGCCGCAGCGCGGGACGCGGCGAAGAAGTGCCAGTTCTGCGCCGAAGAGATCAAGGCGGAAGCGATCGTCTGCCGCTACTGCGGGCGTGACGTCGCACCGGCGTCGGCCAAGGGGCAGCAGACCGCCGCGTCGATCGAGCAAAGCTTCCAGGAGCTGCAGGCGCTGCTTCAGGACCGCGACGAAGTCCTCGCCAAGGAAATTGCCGAGGGCAAGGTTCAGGCAGCCACGAATTACGTGGATTCCCGGGAAACGGTTGCGAAGGAACCCGTCGCGGAGCCAGGCAGGGAGGCTGTTTCGGCGGAAATGGCCTGGGAGGCTTCGCTGTGGAAAAAGATGGGAGTGGACAAAAACCGCCACTGAGCCCTATCCGGTTCGACGTACATCTTTGACAGACTGAAAAATCAGCCCGCGGACGCGTGCGACGGCGCCGCGCGATCGCATCGCCCCGCCAACTGAGGAGTCCGCGGTCATGCTGGCGAAATTGGATGACCTGGTTACGTCGCACCGAATCCTTGTTTCAAGGCTGTTTGCGATCGCGTTCTTCGTGCTCTTGGCCGTCACCGAGAGCGCCCTCAAGGGACACATTATTTCGAGCATCCTGTTCCTGATCGGGCTCACTCTGATTGGCGTTGCTATCGTCGGCCGGCTGTGGTGCTCTTTGTATATCAGTGGGCGAAAGGACTCCGAGCTGATCACGGCGGGACCGTATTCGATCAGTCGCAATCCTCTGTACTTCTCTTCGCTTCTGGGTTTCGTGGGAATCGGCCTAGCGACCGAAACGCTGAGCTTCAGCGTGGCGTTCGTACTGATTTTCCTGCTCGTGTACCCGGCCACAATCCGACGAGAGGAGGAGTTTCTGCGTGCGAAATTCGGCAGCGTCTTTACCGACTATTGCGCCCGAACGCCGCGTTTTTTCCCCAGCCTGAAGGCGTTCAACGAGCCGGGATCGTATGTGGTGGACCCCAGGCTGTTTCGCCGGACAATGGGTGATGTTTTGTGGTTTGTCTGGCTGGTCGGCATCATCGAACTGGTCGAGGCGCTCCACGAGTACGGATTCATGAAGCCGATTCTGCGGCTGCCGTGACTTCTCTGCGCGTCGCGCTGGCTACCGCCGTAACCCTCGGCCTCGTTCCGGCCTCTCCCGGCGCGGAAGTTTCCACTCTGACCCTCGGCACGGCGACGCCGGGCGGCGGATTCACTGTTTACGGCGAGGTGCTCGCCGAGACGCTGCGCGAGATCGATCCCACCCTGGTAATCAGGCCCCAGCTGACCGCCGGCAGCAATGAAAATATTCCTCTGCTCGAAGCCGGAAAACTCGATCTGGCGCTGGTAGAAGGCACGGCCGCCTACGAAGCACTGACGGGGATCGGACGGACGCCCGCCCAATTGTCGGTTGTCGCGGCCATGTACCCGAGCGCGGGCATGTTCGCGGTGCGCGCCGACTCGCCGTACCGAACCATCGCGGATTTGAAAGGCCAACGCGTCGTCTTCGGTGCGGCGGGTTCCGGCTTCGTGCTGTTCGCGCGCTACGTGCTCGACGGTCTGGGTCTGGACATGTGGACGGCGTTCGACGCGGTACTGCTCGAAAAAGTGAAAGATGCTCCACCGATGGTGTTCAATGGGGAAGCAGCCGCACTGTGGGGCGGCGGAATCGGCTGGCCAGCGTTCGAGGCGCTTGCCCACGGCCCGAAAGGTGCGCGCTTCATCGGCCTTGAACCGGGCGAGGTTTCGCGAATCGAGGCAAAGTATCCGTTTCTGAAACGAATGAATGTCGCCGCCAATACGTATCAAGGGATGGATCGTGCCATCACCACGGTCGGCTCGTGGAGCCTGATTCTTGCGCGCCAGAGCCTTCCCGATGACCTCGCCTACCGCTTTGCCCGCGCGCTTCACCGAGCCGAGCCGGCGTTCGGGCAACGGCTCGTGCAGGCCCGCGAAACGACCGCCGCCAATACGGTTGCCGCCGTTCCTCGTGCGGATATGCTGCACCCGGGTGTCGTGCGTTACCTGAAGGAGCTGGCGCTTTTCCGTTAATGCCGGAAGGACGGGATCGGGTTGAGCCAGGGATCGGCGCGACGGGCTCGGGACCCGCCTTAAATTCCTCGGTCCCTCGCCTCATTGCGCAGGAAACGAAACGCCCCGACCGCTTTCACGATCGGGGCGTTTTTGCTGCTTAGGCAATCCGGCCTGAGCTACCGGGCCAAACTCCTGAAACTGCGGGTTGATCCGGCTTGCCATCCGGTGTTGCCTCGTAGGTCGCTCACGGGATCACCTCCTTTCAAAGTTGCCAGACTGCAGTGTATCAAACAGCACAAAGTTGGCAACATGATCGAACGCTGGCCCGGTCAATCGAGCGGGTCGCCGCGTTGCTCGCCCAGTAACGCGAAGTCGGTCGCGAATCGGGTCACGGTCCGCATCGCAGAAACCTTCATTCCTCCTTGAAAAGGTGGAGTTCAGACTCCATTCTCAGTGGTACTCGTCACGGCAGTTTCACCTGCGCCACCGTCACGCCGCGGGACGCCGACGAAAGCGGCAACCCGTCAATCCATTTTCCCGACACCCGCATGCCTGCGTTCACCCAATTCCTCATCATCGCCAACGTCGGCGTCTTCCTGCTGCAACTGGCGGGGGGCGGCGGCCTCGTAAAGTGGTTCGCGCTCTGGCCAGGCGAGGGCTCGGGCTTGGCGAGCCTGCCGCTTTTTACTCCCTGGCAGTTGGTGACGTACAGCTTCTTGCACGGCAGCCTGATGCACCTTGCGTTCAACATGTTCGCGCTGTGGATGTTCGGTGCCGAGCTGGAACGCGTTTGGGGCGTGCGCCGACTGGCGAGCGCCTACTTCTTGAGCGTGGTGACCGGTGCCGTGGCGCATTTGCTGGTCGCGGGGGCGATCGGCAGCGGCGGCGGGCCTGTCGTCGGCGCTTCGGCCGGCGTGTTCGGATTGCTGTTGGCGTACGCGCTGCTTTTTCCGAATCGAAGGATCATGCTGCTGATCCCGCCCATCCCGATGCCGGCACGCGTGTTCGTGCTGCTCTACGCCATGCTGGAACTGTTTCTGGGCGTTACCGGATCGCAATCGGGCGTGGCCCATTTTGCGCATCTGGGCGGGTTGCTGGGCGGTTGGTGGGTCTATCGGATCGGACGCGGCCGAGCGCGACACTGGCGAGGCTGAGAACGATTGACGAGTGCTGTGTTCCAGGCACCGTGAAATGCACGTGCTATCCCGAGGGTGCTGTACGGCAGCCCCGCTTTATCCCGGACGCGTGCGGTACCGCCAGCACATACGCGGGCTGGGTTACTATCGCGACGTCCCCAAGGAAAGGATTTCCCATGAAAGTCATTGCGCTCTGCCTATCGGCATTACTCGGAATGGGGTTCCCCGGCGTGCAGGCTGACGCGGCGGAACTTGCGAATGACGAACAAAAGACCTTGTACGCAATCGGCGTCGCGCTCAGCCAGTCCCTGCATGATTTTTCACTGAGCGAAGCCGAACTCGAGATTGTGAGGTCCGGCCTTTCCGATGGCGTCATGAAGCGCCCCCTTAAGGTCGACATGCAGACCTATGGACCGAAAATCGAACAGATGGTGAAGGTTCGTGGCGCAACGGTCGCCGAACGGGAGAAAAAGGCTGGTGCCGCGTTTCTGCTAAAGGCCGCCGCGGAACCGGGCGCCAAAAAAACCGCGTCGGGAGCGATCGTCAAGACCACCAAGGAGGGTAGTGGTCCGTCTCCCAGCGCAACGGACAAAGTGAAGGTCCATTACCACGGCACCCTGGTTGATGGGACGGTATTTGACAGCTCCGTCAAGCGCGGCCAGCCGGCTACGTTTCCGCTCGGCAACGTGATCAAGTGCTGGACCGAAGGCTTGCAACAGATGAAGGTGGGTGGCACTAGCCGCCTGGTGTGCCCGGCCGACATCGCTTACGGGGAACGCGGATCACCGCCCGCTATCAGACCTGGCGCCACCTTGATATTCGAAGTTCACTTGCTAGAAATCGTCAAATAACGGAATTTCTGTTGCAAGCGAAATCCCGCCAGCCCCCGCGCTCCCGATCTGCTGGGGAACGCAGTTCTAGTATGGAAACGACATTCACAGGATAGCGGGCCAGAAATACGCGGCGCGCGCCTTGTCCAGCATGGCCGTTACTGGCGAGGGCGGCCGGATATACTCCTGAGCGCAGATGGGCGCGGGCGGCATGTGGAACTTGATCGGAGCGCCTCCAGTCGGCTTTGCCGGTTTCGACGGCGGCTCAGTAGCTAAGCTTGCTCGTGAACAGAAACTGTACGGACTCGATGCTGGGATCGGGATTCAGCGGGAACGCGACATCTGCATGGAACACATTGCCGGACGCGGAGCGGGAGCTGAGAATGCGCAGTCCGAATCCGACGTCGCTGAGCCAGCCCGGGTTGACGGTGTTCGCGTTCTCGCCGCCCCATGCACGCCCCACGTCGAAGAACACGGCGCCACCCACACGAAACAGGCGTAGCGGATACCAGTCGGAGTAAACGCGTTCTTCGAAGGTGAGCAGCGCACGCCGGTCTCCGCTCTGGTAGCGCAGCGGGTAGCCGCGCAAGCCGTTGTCCCCGCCCAATGTCAGGAGGTCGGCAATGTCTGCATTCCTGACGAAATCGCCGGAAATGCCCGCGTAGAACAGGGCGCGCTTGCTGTGCGGCACGTAATAACGCACGGAGCCGCTGTACAAATTGTGCTCGCCCGTGCCGTCGTCGAACTGCCCGGAAAGCGAGCCCGATACCAGCAAGGTTTGATTTGATCGCAGCTCGAAACCGTCGCTCACCATCCCCGAGTAGAGCCATACCTCGCGGCTGGAACCGAGCGAGGCCAGCGAACGGCCTAGTTGCACGCTTGACAGGAAACCCATGGCGAAGTATTCGGGACGTTCGATCAGGTCCCGATTCTTGAATTGCTGGTAGTTGTCTTCGATGACTTCGTAGCGAACGAACGGCGCAACCAGCTTCTGGTCGGCCGGCAACTCCGGAGGCGGAACCAGGCCCGGTTCGGTCTCGTAGGTGTCGTCCTGGTAGGTGAGGCCGACGGAGTAGCGTCGCACCCAGCCTTCGATGAGGCCCTTCGACCAACCGCCGTAGATATCGGCCGAATTATTCCGATAACGATACTGGCTGGAAATCACGCCGCTGTTGTAGACGGAATCGACGCGGTTATCCTTCGAGAGGCTTAGCCCGGCGGCCCACCGCGTGTCCAGCGCGTAGAACGGCCTGGCGAGACTGAAAGACTGGTTTTCGCCGTCGTCGAGGTTGGCGTACTTGTAGGCGATAGAGGTCCAGCCGCCGAAGGCGTTGTTCTGCGAGATCTGAAATTCGCTACCGCTTCCATCGACATCGGTGAAGCTCGATACACCCAGGGATATGCCCGTACCCAGCAGATTTTTTTCCTTCAACGCAATGCCGCTCGAATCAACGCCCCCGGAACGTCCGTAACTCAGGCCCAGATCCAGTGACCAGGTGTCACGCGTCTTGACTTCGATATCCACGACGCCGTCGTGATAAGCGATCGGCCGGATGCTCACGTCGTACAGGTAGCGATTGCTGCGCAGCAGCCGCTCCGTTTCCTCTATGAGGCGCACTGATACGGGCTCGCCGCTTCTGAACAGCAGCATGCGCTCGATGGCGCCTGGGCGCGTACGAACGTGCAGCGTGTTCGCCAGGCGGTAGAAGGCGTTATTTTCCTTGGGATCGTCCAGATCGAAAATGTCATCGGCGATGACGCGAATTTCGCCGACCAGGGCCCCGGCATTCTGGAGCTCGGCGAAGCCGGGAACGGCGTCTTCCCGGTTGGGTTGACCGGCCATTGCGGGGACAAGCGATGCGGTGAAGGCCAGGATCAGGACCGGCAGGCGGCGTGCCAAACACAACGCCGCGAGCCCGCGAAATCCAGTCGGCAAATTCGCCGCAAGGTGTCGCGCCAACCAGAGATCACGAGGCTGCGGTCCGACGAGCACGGGCTCGCTGTAGCGGATCAAACCGAGCCGTCCTTACGCATCATCTTTCAGAACGCGCCCGATGAGCTCTCCGCCAACATGGCAGGCCCGGAAAACGTCAGCAGCGGGGCTGTACGCCACCGTACTCACATCCAGCATGCCCAGCGCGGCCTGGAATACGTTGTTGTGCGAGGAGGCTAGACCCGCACGGGCCGCCAGGCATTTGGTAACGGGGTGAAAGCGATGGCGGAAGCCGATTGCCAATGCCTAATCGCCTTCAATGAACAGCACGCACATTGTTCGGCGCCGAGTCCTCAAGGCGGTACGACGAATTGGGCGTGGGCCTGGCGGCAGTTTCACGATCGCACGCCCGCCAAGCTGTTCTCGCGCGTGTTCATCGCTCAGCGCTTGAGAGAAAAGAACGGCACCGGTGTCATCAGGCGGTTTTCCTGGTGCTCCAGCGAGCCGAGCTTGGCGCTCTCATCCATGAAAGCAATCCACTCCGGGTCGGCCATCATCGCGGCGCGGCGGCGCATGCGGTCCGCGGCGTCGTCATAGGCCCAGATGTGGATGTACTGGTTAACGTTGCCGGTCTCGGTCACCAGATATGCGAAAGGTTGGCCGAGGTGGCGGGTCTGTGGCCCCTTGCCCATTTTTTCGTAGAGCGCGAGATGCTTCTTGATGGTTCCGGGACGGCAGGTGTAGGTGCGTACGTCGAGCAGCATGTCTTCCTCCAGAAAATTGGCAAATAGGTATTGCCGGGTATCGCTTGTTCCGCGTCATCAGGCTAAACCGCCAGTGTTCAGCCTCCACCCACGCCCTGCGTATTGACGTAGAGCGCATAGACGCTCTTGGCAGCTGCCAAGAACAGGCGGTTACGGTAAGTCCCACCAAAGCAGAGATTGGCGCAGCGCTCGGGCAGATTGATACGGCCGATTAGCTTTCCATCCGGGTTGTAGATGTTCACTCCGTCCTGCGCCACGCTCCCCATCCCCCAGCCCATCCAGAGATTGCCGTCCACATCGCAGCGCATCCCGTCAGGCGTGCCCGCTCCCACGTCGATAAACCTGCGTTTTCTGGAGAGCTTCCGGCCGCCCACTACGTCATAGGCGTACACGTGGCGTGGTGTGGTGCCGGACTCGACCAGATAAAGCGTCGATTCGTCCGGAGAAAAACACAGTCCGTTGGGCCGGGCGACCTCGCCTTCGACAACGGTCATCTCACCGTTCTGGGGATCGACGCGGTAGACGTTCATCGGCAGTTCCTGTTTGGCGAGGTAACCCTCGTAGTAGCCCAGCAGCCCGAACGGCGGGTCGGTGAACCAGATCGAGCCATCGGACTTGACGACCACGTCGTTCGGCGAGTTGAGCGGTTTATCGTCGAAGGCCTCGGCGATGATCGAGATCGTCCCATCGTATTCGGTGCGCGTAACGCGCCGCGCACCGTGCTCGCAGGTGATGAGCCGTCCCTGGCGGTCGCGCGTGTTGCCATTGGCAAAGTTGGACGGCCGCCGAAAAATGCTCACGGAGCCGGTTTCTTCCTCCCACTTCATGATCCGGTTGTTGGGGATGTCGCTCCACAGCAAATAACGGCCGTCACCGAACCACACCGGTCCCTCGCTCCAGCGAAAACCGTGGGCGATCCGCTCGATCGCCGCAAGATTCAGGCGATACTTGGCGAAGCTCTGGTCGATGACCTGGACTGCGGCGTCCGGGTAACGCTGGCTCGGCTGCCAAGGCGTCTCGGCGGCATCCTTGGGTTCGAGGTTCTCGGCTGGCATAGATGTTCCGATTCTATGGAGTGTCGTAACGCAGTTTACAGCGGGCTACTCCGCATTCGTAGCAAAAAACGAGGGGCGCCTGCCGCGTGCTCCAGTTGATTTATCCGGTAATATCGGCCAGACATTCTCGCATCCAGGCAATGGTTTCGTGGACATCCGCGCTCCCGTCTCGAAGATTCTCCGCGGCTGCATGTAAACAAGATGACTCCCTTTGAAAAAACTGCTCTGCCTGCGGGCATACGCTCCCGCTTCGTGGCCGACATCAATGGGCTCACGATGCACGTGCTGGAGGCCGGCTTCGAGATCAGGAGCCGGCCCAGCGTGCTGCTGCTCCACGGCTTTCCGGAACTTGCCTATAGCTGGAGAAAGGTGATGCTGCCTCTCGCCCAAGCGGGTTTTCATGTGATCGCCCCGGACCAGCGGGGCTACGGGCGCACCACCGGCTGGGACGGCGATTACGATGGCGACGTCGGTTCCTTCCGCATGCTCAACCTGGTCAGGGATGCGCTGGGGCTGGTCTTCGCGCTCGGCTACCGCAGCGTGAAAGCAGTGATCGGGCACGACTTCGGCTCCCCGGTCGGGGCCTGGTGTTCGCTGCTGCGGCCGGACGTGTTCCGCTCGGTGGTGCTAATGAGCGCGCCGTTCGCCGGCCCGCCTGTGCTGCCGTTCAACACCGACAGCGGCAGCAATGAAGCAAAACCGACTGCCGCCAATATTCACGAGGAACTGGCGGCGTTACGCCGCCCGCGCAAGCATTACCAGTGGTACTACGCCTCGCGCGAGGCCAACGACAACATGTGGAAATGTCCACAGGGCGTTCACGACTTCCTGCGCGCCTATTATCACCACAAGAGTGCGGATTGGAAAAGCAACAGACCCTTTGCGCTCGAGTCGTGGAGCGCCGGCGAGTTGGCGAAAATGCCGACCTACTACATCATGGATTTGGCCAAGGGGATGGCGCAGACCGTGGCAGCGGAGATGCCCTCCAGTTCGGAGATCGCGGCGAACAATTGGCTTCCCGACGGGGAACTCTCCGTGTACAGCGCGGAGTACCGCAGGAACGGGTTCCAGGGCGGCCTGCAGTGGTATCGGTGCATGACGGACAGCAAGTACATTGCCGAGCTGCAGACTTTCTCCGGCCGCACGATCGACGTGCCGTCGATGTTCATTGCCGGAAAGCAAGACTGGGGCAGCTACCAGGTGCCCGGCGCGCTGGAAAAAATGCAGAACAGTGCGTGCACGCAAATGCGCGGCTGCCATCTGCTCGACGCTGCCGGGCACTGGGTTCAGCAGGAGCAGCCGCGGGCGGTAAGCAGACTGCTCATCCAGTTTCTGCAACAGCACTCATAGACAGGGAACGAAGCGCCATGGGCGGATTCGCAGAATACGAACAATACGACGCGCTGGGACTCGCCGATCTGGTGCGCCGCAAGAAGGTCACGCCCACCGAGTTGCTCGAAGCGGCGATCGAGCGAGTCGAGGCGCGCAATCCGGCGATCAACGCAGTGGTCATGAAGCTCTACGACTACGGCAAGAAGGCAATCGCCGATGGCCTTCCCGACGGGCCGTTCCGCGGCCTGCCCTTCCTGATGAAGGACCTAACCTCGCCGGTGGCGGGTGTGCGAATGACACGCGGCTCGAAGTTCTTCGCCGACACACCGCCCGCCTCTGCCGACAGCGAGCACGTGAAGCGCCTGAAACGCGCGGGGCTGGTAATCTTCGGACGGACCAACACCTGCGAACTCGGCCTGTCGCTGACCTGCGAACCGCAACTTCACGGACCGACACGCAATCCCTGGAACCTCGCGCATATCTCGGGAGGCTCCAGCGGTGGCGCCGCGGCTGCCGTCGCGGCGCGCATCTTGCCGATCGCGCACGCCTCAGACGGGTTCGGTTCGATCCGCGCGCCGGCCGCATGCTGTGGACTGGTCGGCCTCAAGCCAACGCGCAGCCGCAACACCTTCGCCCCGTTCGCCGGCGAAGGCCTCGGCGGTGTTTCGACCGAGCACGCAGTAAGCCTCAGCGTGCGTGATTGCGCCGCGCTGCTGGACGCGACGCGCGGACCCGGTCCCGGCGATCCCTATGTGGCGCCGGCACCTGCGCGCGCTTATCTCCAGGAAGCCGGTGCAGACCCCGGCAAGCTGCGTATCGCCTGGACGACCAAGGCGCCAGAGGGCGCCGGGCTCGATGCGGAATGTCTGCGCCTGCTAACCGACACGGTCGGACTCTGCGCGGATCTCGGTCATCATGTCGCGGAATACGACCCTGAGATCGATCGCGCGGCTATCGTGCCCGCCTTTCTCACGCTGGCCTCGGCAAACACCGTGGTGAATCTCGCCAGCCATCCGACTGCGGGAAGGCCGGCACGCGAAACTGAAGTGGAGCGCATCACGTGGCTCACCGCGAAGATGGGCGAAAAAATCACGGCCCCCGACTACGTGCGCGCCACCCAAACCGCGCATCGCCTTGGACGGCAGATGGCGGTCTTCCACTCGGATTGGGATGTGCTGCTGACGCCTGGACTGGCTTCGCCCGCGGTGAAACTCGGCTGGCTCGACATGATGATGGACGACGTGAACGAATACTGGCGGCGGGTGTTCGCGTTCTCGCCGTTCACCGTCTGGTTCAATCTCACGGGACAGCCCGCGTTGATGCTTCCGCTCGGCCAGAGTTCGAGCGGACTGCCGTTAGCCGTCCAGCTGGTCGCACGTTTCGGCGATGAGGCGACACTTTTTCGCCTCGGTGCCCAGCTCGAAGCGGCACGGCCCTGGTTTGGACGCAAGCCCGCGCTCGCGTCCTGAGCGATGCGTAGAATCGAGCGCTAAAAACCGGCAAGCTCGCGCGTCAGCTGCGCGGCCGGAATCTCTTTGCAGCCGCTGGCATTCTGACCGGACCAAAGCGGCGAGAAATCACCGAAGCCTTCGGCTTCGGCTTTGGCACGCAAGGGCGCCATCGCCGAGGTCGCCAGAGGAAACGCCGGCGCGGCGCTACTCATCGGGCCGAGCTCTTTCATGACGTAGTTCATGATTCCCCGCGCAGGCCGGCCTGTAAACAAATTGGTCAGTGCCGTGTGGCGCGCGCCTTTGCCTTTAAGCGCCTCGCGATGGACCGCGCTAGTGCTGGCTTCCGGGCAAAGAAGATAAGCCGTGCCGATTTGCACGCCGGCCGCCCCCAGTGCCATGGCAGCGGCGACGCCATGCGCATCGGCAATTCCGCCGGCGGCAATCACCGGAAGCCTGACCGCGCGCACGACCTGCGGCAACAGTGCGAACGTGCCGACCTGTGTCGTCAGTTCATCTGACAGGAACATGCCACGATGTCCACCCGCCTCCACGCCTTGTGCAACGATGGCGTCTACCCCGTGCGCCTCCAGCCAGATCGCCTCGTCGACGGTGGTCGCGGAGGAAAGTATTTTTGCGCCCAGGCGCCGTACCCGCGCCAGCAACTCCTTCGGCGGCAATCCGAAATGAAAGCTCACCACCGCGGGCCTGACTTCATCCAGCACCTCGGCGGCCTCAGCACCGAAAGGTGCGCGCCCCGGTCCGGCGGGAATTTTCTCCGGATCGATTCCGTATTTCCTGTAGTAGGGAGAAAGCCTCGCGCGCCAGGCCGATTCGCGCTCCGCGCTGGCCGGCGGCGGCACGTGGCAAAAGAAGTTCACGTTGAAAGGCTTGCCGGTACCTGCCTTGATTGCTGCAAGCTCGCCGCGCATGGCTTCGACACCGAGCATGGCGCAGCCGATCGAGCCGAGAGCACCCGCGTTGGAGACGGCTACTGTCAGTGCGTGTCCTTGAGCGCCTGCCATGGGCGCCTGGATGATCGGAATCTCGATGCCGAGGAACTCTGACAGGTTCATCGCTTTGTATTCTCCGCGACCTCGCGCGGGGCATTCTCGTTTCCGCGCCCCGCTGAAGCCAGATTCTCCCTCACATTGGAAACGAGCTCAATCGAACGCAGACGCGCCGGCTGATCGTGAATGTGCGCCGTGATCATCAGTTCGTCAGGCTGCATGGACCCGATGAATGCCGCGAGACGGCCCTGAACTGTCTGCGGCGAGCCTATGAATGACACCGCGAGCGCACGTTCGGCCATCTCTCTCTCCGCGGGCGACCAGTATGTATCGATGTTATCGATCGGCGGCGGCACCTGTCCCGGTGACCCGCGCCTGAGGTTGATGAAGGATTGCTGTTGCGAGGTAAACTGGCGACGCGCTTCCGCGTCGGTATCGGCAACGAGAACATTCGCCCCGAGCATGGCATAAGGACGGTCCAGTTGCTTGGACGGCTCGAAGCGGCCGCGGTAGATCTCGAGCGCCTGTGTCATCAGGTCGGGCGCGAAATGCGAGGCGAAAGCGAACGGCAAACCGAAAATGGCCGCAAGTTGCGCGCCGAAAAGGCTCGAACCGAGCAACCAGATCGGCACCTTGAGGCCCGCGCCCGGCACAGCACGAACGTGCTGTCCCGGCTGCGGAGCAGCGAAATAATTCTGTAGCTCCTGCACGTCCTGCGGGAATTGCTCAGTGCTGTCGGCAAAATCGCGCCGCAGGGCGTGTGCAGTCATCATGTCGGTGCCGGGCGCACGGCCCAAGCCCAGATCGATGCGTCCGGGAAACAACGAAGCGAGCGTGCCGAACTGCTCGGCAATCACCAGCGGCGAGTGATTTGGCAGCATGATGCCACCGGAGCCCACGCGAATGGTCCTGGTGCCGCCGGCAACATGGGCGATGACGATCGCGGTTGCGGCGCTGGCAATTCCAGGCATGTTGTGATGCTCAGCGAGCCAGTAACGCTTGTAACCCAGGCTCTCGGCGCGCTGCGCCAGCGCAAGCGTATTGCGCAGCGCCTCGGATGCGGTCGCGCCCCTGGGAATTGGGGAGAGGTCGAGGATGGAAAATGGGATCATGACTGGTGTCCTGGTCTGCGGGGTATCGATCGGAAGCTGACAAGACAGTTGTGCTTGCCGATTTCCACGCCATTATGGCCCAGGATTTCATAGACCCTGACAGGATGAAAGTAGAAGCCGGGAAGGCGAAGAACAGAAAATAGTATTGACCGGTAGGTCTTGTTGCCTGGCCGCGGAGCCCGAAGACGATCGCGCCGCCCGGCGGCAGAATCGAGCCGAATAAAGCCGCGTTCCGCGACCACACGCTGTAGGGTCCGCTGGCACTGCTGAACCACCGACAATAACTCACCAGGAGAGGCGCAACGCCATGGATCCGCGATTCACGCCCGAATTCAAGCGCAACACGATACTGAAGATTTCATGGCGGCTGCTTCCCTTGATCGTGGTGAGCTATCTGGTCGCGTACATCGATCGCACCAATGTCGCCTTTGCCGCGCTGACCATGAACAAGGACCTCGGCATCAGCGCCTACATGTATGGCTGGGGCGCCGGCATCTTCTTCATCGGCTATGCGATGTTTGAAGTGCCGAGCAACCTGGTCCTGGAGCGGGTCGGCGCCCGCCGCTGGATCGCCCGCATCATGATCACTTGGGGCATCATTTCCGGTTTGATGGCCGCCGTGACCGGGCCGACCAGTTTTCTCGTGCTGCGCTTTCTGCTCGGCGTGGCCGAAGCCGGGTTCTTCCCCGGCATCATCTTCTATCTCAGCACCTGGTATCCGGCTGAGTATCGCGCCCGCGTGATCTCGACCTTGTTCATCGCAGTGCCCGTCGCCAATGCGATTGCGTCGGTCATTTCGGGCGCGATTCTGGAAATGGATGGCATCTGGGGTCTGCATGGCTGGCAGTGGGTTTTCATCCTCGAAGCCATACCCGCTGTGTTGCTTGCCTTTGTCGTGCTGAGGCTGCTCACGGACCGGCCGGCCCTAGCCACCTGGCTCAGCGCAGATCAGCGCCAGTGGCTCGAAACCGAGTTGCGAGCCGAACGAACCCGGGTCGAAGGCCCCGGCCGCCTGACGCTTCTGCGTGCGCTAACCGACAAGCGCGTACTGGTGCTGTCGATGATCTACTTCACTAGCGTCATTTCCAGCTACGGCATCACCTTTTTCCTGCCGCAGATCGTCAAGGGTTTCGGGCATTCGAACTTCGTGACCGGCCTGTTGACCGCGATCCCCTATGTGATCGGCGTAATTGGCCTCGTGCTTTGGGGGCATTCTTCGGATCGCCGCAACGAAAGGCGCTGGCATCTCATCGTGGCTTCCGCGCTCGCGGCGGCAGGTCTCGCGGGTGTGGGCTGGTTTACCGGCTCCTACTGGGCACTTGTGACCATGGCTATCGCCACCATCGGCATCTACGGGTCGCGGCCCTCCTTCTGGCCAATGCCTTCGATGTTTCTCACAGGGACAGCCGCCGCCGCCGGTATTGCGCTGATCAATTCCATCGGCAATCTCGGCGGCTATGTCGGGCCCTTCATCGTCGGCTGGATCAAGGACAGCACAAAGAGCTTCGAGATGGGGCTGTATTTCCTTGCCACGTGTGCGCTCGCTTCGGCGGTAATCACTTTTTTTTCCGTGCGCGCAACCGATGCGAAGCATGAGTCACACGAGACTCGCCGCTCCTGACGGCAGGAAGCCGCTGAATTCACGCTTGCCATCCGTGTTCACTGAAACCGATGGTCGCATTCGATTTGTGCAAGCTTTACCGAGTCCGATGTCAGTCGGCCGCGCTCGCCGCACTTCGGACAGGAGCAGCAGTTGAACGGGCTATTACCACCCTTTCCGCAGACCGGCCCGCGACTGCTCGCGTGATGGCTGCCACACGCCCTCGCGTGTGTGCGGACGACTGCAGCCCGGGCAGTCCTTGCGCCTGCTACTGTCGGTAAGGCGGATGGGCGCTTTGCTCGGAGTGGGCGCTAACCGCGAGACTGGGGACGGTATTGACGCTGCCGAGGCACAGGAATACGCTTGCTGTCAAACACCCGTTGAAACAACAAATAGTCTCAGGGCGTGGGTCGCTTCAAGATTGGGGGGCAGTACTGGACGCAACCAGACACGCCGGTCCCCGCCGGCGTTCAACAGCGCGCGCCTCTTCTCGAACGCGTCTCCCGCCATTGGCAGGTGCGATTCGGTGCAATTTTTGTGGAGGTGTGCCGTGATGTTCGCTGAAGAGTCGGATTTTCCGTTTCCACGGATCATGTCCGATGCGGAAATCGACGCGAGTGTTCAAATCAGCGAGGTGGCTGATCAGAAGATTCAGCGGCAACCAACCGACAGGGAACTGGCCGGTGAGGCGGTCGCATTGCTGAAAACGCTGTTCCCGCGCATCCATCAGACTCTCGTCGCGTTGTGGGGAACCGGCCCCGGAGAGACTTATCTGGACGGTTTGATCATGGACGATCGCGGTAATCGCCAGGGCTTCCCTCCGGATGTCCTGCGTGCACTACTGGTCTTGCAGCGTCTTCATTTTCAGACCTTTGGCACCTTCAAGAAAAACGATCCCTGGGACGTGAGCCTGAAACCCTGAGCGGCTTTGCGGCGGCGCCAAGGCCGCAACGACTCAATTGCGTTTCAACCTTCCCCGAGGATCCTGCCCGCCCTCGCAACATCCCTGGGTTTGACCCAGAACATCGCGCCGTAGCGTCCCGCGCCGGAAAGTGCCCTCGAAACCGCTGCGGCGCCCGTGCCTTGCCCCGATCCGCGGGCTGTGGCCAAATCGCGATTGTCCTGCGTTTTCGCGCGGAGCCTTCCATAACGATAGAAAAATCAGAACTCTATGAAAGCGTACTGGAGCCGGGGACTGCATAAATTGTTCAAGCAACAGGGCATTCGCCAAGTGAGTTTCGTGCCGGACGCTGGCCATGCCGCGCTGATACGGCTGTGCGAAGCGGATCGCGACCTGCGCGCGGTGCGGCTCACCACCGAGGAAGAAGGCATTGCGCTCGCGGTCGGCGCGTGGCTCGGCGGCGACAAGAGCGTGCTGCTGATGCAATCGAGCGGCGTGGGCAATTGCATCAACATGGCATCGATGCTGTCCGCCTGCAGAGTGCCGCTGGCAATGATCGTGACCATGCGCGGCGACTGGGCAGAATTTAACCCCTGGCAGGTGCCGATGGGGCATGCAGCGAAAAACGTGCTCGAAGAAATGGGCGTGCTCGTCACGCGTGCCGACTGCGAGGACGACATCCTGCCGCTCGCAGAGGGGGCGCTGCATATCGCCTACAACACCCTACGCCCCGCGGCGCTGCTGATCGGGCAGCGGCTGCTCGGCGCAAAAACCTTCGATGACTGAACGCTTGCAAGGACCGAACATGGCGGTGAAGGCATCGAAGGGCAAACCGAAAGCGCTGGACCGGCGGGCAGTTGTCAGGACGCTGCTTACCGGTCGCGGCGATCTGCTGGTAATCGCGGGATTGGGCGCGCCAGCATGGGATGCCACCGACGCCGGCGATCATCCGCTCACCTTCCCGCTCTGGGGCGGCATGGGCGGCGCGGCGGCAATCGGTCTCGGGCTGGCGCTGGCACAGCCGCAACACCGGGTGCTAGTGCTCACCGGGGACGGCGAAGCACTGATGGGACTAGGTTCGCTGGCTACCATCGGCGCACAGCGCCCGCGCAATCTTTCGGTGGTGGTGTTGGACAACGAACGCTACGGCGAGACCGGTATGCAGGCCTCGCACACCGCGTTTGGGGTCGATCTCGCCGCGGTGGCAAGAGCCTGCCGCTTTGTCTCGGCGACGATGGTCACCACCATCGAGCAGGTGAGTCGGCTGCGCGCCGACCTCTACCGTGCCGACGGTCCGTACTTCGCGCAGGTCAAGGTCGCACCCGAAAAGCTCCCGCTGGTGCTGCCGCCGCGCGACGGCGCGCATCTCAAAGACCGCTTCCGCGAAGCATTGCTCGGGAAGGATGCTTACTACCAGCGTTGAAGGACGCGGGGCCGTCGCAGTACTCCTTGAGCAACACCCTGACTTCCTCCTCGGAGAGTTTGGGCGGTCTACTCCAGTTGGACCACAACGCCCGCGCGGAAACCAAACCGGGACGATGGCCGACCTATACTTGCGCATGCGCCCAATCTCGCGGGACAGACCGTGAAGACAGTCGCACTTCCAAGCGGTGAACGCGTTCCCGCGCTCGGCCAAGGCACCTGGTATATGGGCGAGAACCAGGCCGGTCGCGCCGAGGAGATCGCCACGATCAGGCTCGGCCTGGATCTCGGCATCACGCTTATCGATACGGCAGAGATGTACGGCGAAGGCAAAGCGGAAAAATTGATCGGCGACGCGATCACCGGCCGGCGCGACGAGGTCTTCCTGGTAAGCAAGGTCTACCCATACAACGCCACGCGCAAAGGCGCAGTGGCCGCGTGCGAGCGCAGTCTCAAGCGGCTGCGCACCGACCGTATCGATCTTTATCTGCTGCATTGGCGCGGGCGCGTGCCGTTTGCCGAGACCATGGAGGTGTTCACGGCGCTGCAAAAATCCGGCAAGATCCGCCACTTCGGCGTGAGCAACCTGGATCTCGAGGACATGCAGGAACTGTGGTCCGTGCCCGGCGGCGAGGGTGTGGCATCCAACCAGTTGCTCTACAACCTCACCCGCCGTGGCATCGAATGGGACTTGTTGCCGTGGCTGCGTAAGCGTTACATTCCCCTGATGGCGTATTCGCCGATCGCGCAAGCAGGGCTGTTGCGCAACCCGAAGCTTGCCGATTTCGCGCGCCGCCACGGCATGACCCCGGCGCAAGCAGCGCTTGCCTGGCTGCTCGCCACCGATGACGTCATTGTCATTCCGAAGACCGGCAAGCGCGAGCGGCTGAAGGAAAATATCGGCGCGCTCGACCGTATTCTGACGAAAGCGCAACTCGCGGAACTCGATCGCCTGTTTCCGCCACCACGAGGACCAGTGCCGCTGGAAATGCTCTAGGGCGTGACGGTGTTAGCGCAACGAATGACAATCTCCCGGACAATGTAAATCGCCCATGCGCAATTCCCTGACCTTCTTGTGTGTCTTCGCGTCGGGCCTGTCCCCGGTTGCGCTCGGGCAGGTTGCCGACATCGGCGATGCGTACGTGGGACTCGGCGGGCGGGCGCGGCCCGCATATGAAGGCGCGGACAGCTGGCGCGGGGAGGCGATCCCGTATGTGCGGCTGTACGCAGAGCATTTGTTCGTGCGTACCACGCAAGGAATGCTCGAAGGCGGGGTGCGATCAAATCCGGTTGGCAGCGTGGTGTTCGGCGCGCAGCTTGCCTACGAAGAGGGGCGCGTCACCGCTGAGTCTGCATTCCTGAAGGCACACAACTTCGAGGACATCGACGCGGGTGTATCGGTCGGCGTTCACGCAGAGGTCGACTGGAAGTTTGGCCCCATGCCGCTCAACGCGCTGGCCCGGTATCGCCGCAATGCCGATTCCGATCTTGGTGCCCACGTCGACCTGCGCCTGGCCGCCGGGATCTTCTCGCGTTGGGGTGTGGACGCCGGCGTCTATGGACAGCTCACCTGGTCCGATGAGAAGGCCACGCAAAGCTACTTCGGCCTGACGCCCCAGCAGTCGTCTCAGACAGGGCTGCCTGCCTACAGCGCAGGCGCGGGCCTGCGCAATGTCACGCTCGGGATTCTGGGTTCCGTGGACATCGCGAAGCATTGGCTGGTCCTGTGGGGACTCAACGCCCGCCGGCTTGAAGGCGATGCGCGCAACTCACCGATCGTGCAGGAGCGCACAAACTTGTTTGCGAACGGCGGTCTTGCCTACCGCTTCTGAATACCCTGATTCGCAACGAACGACCCAACGAAAACGGGCACCCGAAGGTGCCCGTAGTTCCTGCAACAACGCTGCTGATGCCCTCAGTCGAAACTGAACCCGGGCGTGCGTGTGTAGTGGTGCAATCCCTCGTCTTGGACGACCAGCGAGCGCATGCGTTTCGCTCCGCGGTTGTGGTGCGAGTGCAGGAGCGTGGCTGGCGTGATCTGCGCGGCACCCGTTGACCAGTTCACGCGCCGCCCGCCGATCATCGAGTAGATGCCCTCACCCTGGATAGCCAGAGTCACCGCCACGCCGTTGTGGCGATGCGGGCGCTGATCAGCGCCGGCGGCAAGTGTGTTGATCGCAGCGTTGATCGACGGGATGGTCGTGTAGCCCGGCGCCAGTGCCGCAGTCGAGAACATCACCGAGTAGCCGGTGGTATTTTCGCTGACCGGGCGCTGCCACACAGTTTCGAAGCGCCGCTCGATCTCGTGCGCGGGCCAGTGCACCGTGTCCACCACCGACTCGTGCGGCTTGGGCGGGCTCAGCCGCTCGAAGGCAAGCAGCGGCTCATTGGTCGCCACGAACAACAAGCAATCGGTGTCGGCCGCGCGGTGCGTGATTTCCCCACCCCCGGGAAAGCAGAACAAGTCTCCCGCGCCCCACGCGATCAGGTCGGCTTCATTGCGGCTCTCACCACTTCCTGCCATGACGTAGTGGATCACGCCGGAGGCCGCAAAGGTGGCGCGCAGTTGTTCGCCAGCGCGGATCTTCAGATAACGGCACAGCAGCGTTGGCGTAGTGGCCGGATACGGCGTGCCGAGATCTCCGGCGGTATCCAGTGCAATCACACCGGTCGGTGTTGCCGGGTCGAAGGCCCGGTCGCGTTCGGCCAGGAACTGCCGCGCCCGTACCGGCGGATAACCGAAGGTGAACGGGTTTTCCGAGGTTTGGTAACGGGCGCGGCTCGCATACGGCGTTTGTGGCTCGGCCCGGTTGCGGACAACTTCCTTGACGGTCATGGCAGTCCTCTTCTTGATTTGCTCTCGCCCGCCAATATGATACCGCCTGGCGAAAGATATTGATTACGGCGACTTCACGTTGGTCTTCCGGACGCACCGCGAGCCAGCGGCCGACAATCCACCACAAGCACCTTCACTCTCGGCTCAGGACGCATGCGCCGTGCCTGCCACTATCCGCTTTTGCGGGAGCGCGACCGGGTCGGGCTTCGGCATGACGAACGGCTGCACGGCTTCATAGGCTCGCGCGGCCTGCAGCACCTGCGCATCGGCAAATTTGTCTCCCACCAATTGCATCGCCACCGGCAGTCCATCGCGCGTGAATCCGCACGGCACGGTGGCGGCCGGCTGCTGCGAGAGGTTGAACGGATAGGTGAAAGGAGACCATTTCCACCAGCGGGTCCGATCGGAGCCCGGCGGCACTTCGTGCCCGGCTTCGAAGGCCGGCACCGCTAGCTGCGGCGTGATCAGCAGATCATAGTCCTGGTGCAGCATGCACATACGGCGTGCGAAGGACTCTCGCGCGCGCTCGAGCCGCCGATACTCGATTGCACTCAGTCCAAAACCGGACTCCGCGAGTTCGAGCAACGGCGGATCGACGAGCGCGCGTTGCGTTGCAGTCATGGGCGCAATTGCCAGCGCCAGCGCGACCGCCCACAACGGCTGCATGATGGCGATCGGGTCTTCGAGCTCGAGATCGAGCTCCTCGACCCGCACATCGAGCGATTCGAAGGCACGTACCCCTTTTTCAACCAGCGTGGCGACTTCCGGGTCAACGCGCGCGTAACCCAGCGTGCGGCTGTAGCCGATGCGCAAACCCTTCACCCCCGAATCGAGGCCCTGCCGGTAGTCGATGTTTAGTGCCGGCGCCTGGTACCAGTCGCGCGGATCGGGGCGAGCGATCACCGTAAGCATCAACGCAGCATCGGCCACGTTGCGAGAGATCGGCCCCTGATGCCAAAGTGTCCCCGCGGGTGAATGCGGATGAACCGGCACGATTCCAAACGTCGGCTTGAAGCCGAACAGGCCGCAGAACCCGGCCGGAATGCGGATCGAACCGCCGCCGTCCGTGGCGATGTGCATCGCGCCCATCCCGAACGCTGCCGCGACCGCGGCGCCACCGCTGCTGCCGCCTGGGGTAAGTCGTGTATTCCATGGATTGACGGTGATGCCAGTCAATGGACTGTCGGTCACGCCCTTCCAGCCGAATTCGGGTGTAGTGGTCTTGCCGAGGAATACCGCGCCCTGTTCCTTCATGCGCGCCACCGGCGGAGCGTCTTCCGTCCACGGCTGTTTCGGATCGATGGTGCGCGAACCACGCAGTGTGGGCCAGCCTTCGGTCACGATTAGATCCTTCACCGTGCTCGGGATTCCGTCCACCAGCCCCGCCGGTTTTCCGCGCTGCCAGCGCGCCTCCGCGGCACGCGCGTCGTTCAACGCACGTACTTCATCGACCATGACAAAAGCGTTGTAGATCGGATCCAGTTTGGCGATGCGGTCGAGGGCCGCTCGCGTTGCTTCCACCGGCGACAGGCGCTTGCGGCGGTAATGCGCCACCAGTTCGGTGGCTGTCAAAGAAAGAATGTCATCAAACATCTCGCGCTCCCGCTGCGTGCTGAGATGAATAGAGGGTCTGAGGATGCGTTTGCGTCACCCCGCGATTGCGGGGAGTGCCCGGCCCTGCGGCAACGGATACCGCGGGGCCGGGCCGGTTTTTTGCAGTCTGCTTGTTACGCCTTTTGCTTCATCGCCTGCAGCACCGCCTCCGGCGAGATGGGCATGTGTCGCACTCGCGCTCTCACTGCGCTGAAGATTGCGTTTGCCACCGCCGGCGCCACGACCGTGGACGCCGGTTCGCCAACGCCACTCGGGTGATTGCCGGAGTCTATGAGCGTGACATCGATTTCCGGGACCTGCGCCAGTCGGATCGGCACGTAATCATGGTAGTTGGTCTGCTCGAACGCACCGTTTTTCAGCGTCAGGCGCTCGGACATGATCTGGCTCGCGCCCCACAACGCCGAGCCGCGGACCTGCGCCTCGGCACCGCCGGGGTTGACGACCGTTCCCGGATCCATCGCAATCGTCAGCCGGTTGATGCCGAACCTGCCGGTCTTCGGATCGACAGTAACTTCTGCAATGCCTGCCACCCAGGTCGGGCTCTGCCGTTCCTCCGCCGCCGTCACCGCGATGCCGAGGCCGGTGTTCGGCGGCAGGCGCTTGGTCCCGTAACCCGCCTTGCCCGCGGCCACCCTCAGGCAATTCGCCAGACGCAGCGCGCCGCCTACAGTGGCAGACTCGTAAGGAATCCACGATCCTTCCTTGGCCCACGGCAGCGAGATCCACAACTGATCCATGTAGTAGTCGGAACGCGTTCCCGGCGCATAGCCCGAGTTGGGAATGCCGCGATTGCCGCCCTTGCCGCTCAACATGGACAACCGGAACTCAAGCGGGTCGCGTCCAGCCGCAGCTGCCACCTCGTCCATGAAGGACTCGACGACAAAGATGTTGTACGAGTTGGACACCGTGCGCAGTGCGCTTGCCTGCACCGCCCAGGTGGTGGGTTCGTGGTTCCAGGCACGCACGCGATGGTTCTTGACGTGGTACCAGTGATCGCTGCCGCCGATGGACCACTGGTCGATATCCTGCTTCTTCTCGTCCCAGGAATCGAGCTGCAGCCAGTCGGAACCATACTTCTTGCCGACCCCGAAGCGCGCACCCATCCAGCCGCAGACAATGTCCTGATTCATCGCCACCAGTTCACCGTTTTTTATTCCGGCTTTGACTTTGTGATAGGTGGGCGTGCGCGCGAAGCTGGTCGCGAAATTGGTTTCGCGCGTATGAATGAGCTTGACCGGCCGGCCGGTTTCCTTGACGCAGTAGGCCGCCGCCAGGATATCGTCGTAGTCCTGCTTACCGCCGAAGCCGCCGCCCACCAGGTACTGGTGAACGAAAATCTTCAGCTCTTCCGGCTTCTTCTTCAGCACCTGGGAGAGGTAGCCCGTCAGCGTCATGCGCGCAAAAGACGTACTTTGCGTGCCCACGTGAATGTGCCACTCGCCGTTAGTGTATTGCACCGTGGCGTTGAGCGGCTCCATCGTCGCGTGGCAGACCATGTCGGTGGTGTACTCCAGTTCGAGCACCTTGTCCGACTCGCCGAAGCCCCGGTCGACGTCGCCTTCGAGGACCCAGGGCGCGCCTGCCTTCTCGTCCCTAGACAGTTGCTTGTACTGCTCGAGAAGGGCGGCCGAGCTCAGGTTCGCGTACGGGCCCGCGTCCCATTTCACCTTCAGCGCCTTGGCCGCCTTCATTGCCGCGGGAAACTTTTCCGCCACCGCGACCACCCAGCCGGTGCATTTGCCCATTGCTTCTTCAATCTTGACCGCCTTGATGAAACCTGGAATTTTTTTCGCTTCGGAATCGTCGATGCTTAACACCTTGGAGGCATAGCGCGTACGCGGCGCCAGCAGCGCGCCATAAGCCATGTTCGGCAGGAACACGTCGATGCCGTACTTGGCCTGGCCGTTGGTCTTGGCCGGAATGTCGAGCGCGGGGAGCGACTTGCCGATGATCTTGTACTGGCTGCGGTCCTTGAGCGGAATGCTCTTGAGATCGTCCGGATAGGAGAACCTGCGGTCGATCTTCACTTTCTGCAGGATTCCGCCGTAGCCTACCGACCTGCCGGAAACCTTGTCGATGACACGGCTCGATTCCGCGCGGCAATCCGCCACTTTGGCGCCGAGCACTTTCGCGCCCGCCTCCACCAGCACGATGCGGCCGGCGGCACCCGCGCGCGCGATGCGGTCGAACTCTGTGGTCACACTGCCGCTGTTGACGGTGTAAGCCAGGCCGTACACCGCGAAGTTCTCTACACTCTCCAGCGGCGTGTCGAGCCGCACGTCTTCCCATTTGACTTCCAGCTCTTCGGCAATCACCTGCGCCAGGCCGGTGCCGATGTGCTGACCCATCTCGGTCTTGAGGATGTGCATGGTGGTTATGCCGTCCGGCGTGATGGTGAACCAGATGGCGGGGGTAAAGGCTGGCGTGGACGCGGCCGCTTTGGCGTCCCTGCTGGTAATCAATCCGGGCAGGCCGATACTCAGGAAGCCGCTGCCGGCGATGACCGTCGAGCGGACCAGGAACTCGCGCCGCGTAATGCCCTGTGTAGTCGTCTTAGCCATGATTCGCTCCCTCCTTCATCAGTTGCGCGGCGCGTTGAACAGCGCCGACGATGCGCGAGTAGGTAGCACAGCGGCACAGGTTGCCATTCATATGCGCCACGATTTCCTCGTCGGTCGGACTGGGATTGACTGCAAGCAGCGCCGCCGCCTGCATGATCTGCCCGGACTGGCAGTAGCCGCACTGCGGAACCTGGGCTTCGATCCAGGCCCGCTGCACCGGATGCGAATCCGACGGATGCAATCCCTCGATGGTGGTAATGACCGCGCCCTCCGCGTCGCCGAGCTTGACCATGCAGGAGCGCACGGGCTGGCCGTTGACATGCACGGTACAGGAGCCGCAAAGGCCCAGTCCGCATCCGAACTTGGTACCCGTGAGTCTCAGGTCCTCGCGGATGACCCACATGAGCGGCGTATCAGGCGGCGAATCGGTGAAGTAACTTTGACCGTTGATGCTGAGTGTTGGCATGGCTGCGAGACCTCCCTACACGGGTTGCAGTGACGAAAACGGCCCAATCGAAGATTTCTCGGGCCAATCTAGAGCGGAACGCCCGCCGACCGGCACGGTCGCGCGAATGTTCACCCATTCGTGAAACGAAGACGCATCGAGGAATCGATTGCTCCGCCTCAATGCCCGTCCGTGCATATGCAAGCACGGCAGAGCGAAACTTCATGTCGATCCAGATCATTTGAACGGCAGGCGCTGGCCCACCATAAAGTTGCCGAAGGGCGCTTCGGCGATGCGGTACCACTGGGACTGCGCATTGTGGAGCACCGTCCACGACTGGCAGGAGCGTCGGGACACCGGATTGGCGGCGGCCTCTTCATCGTATAGCTCGTTTGCCGCCTTCAGCACCGCGGCCATCACGTCCTTGGGATACGGGTGCCGTTTCACGCCCTGCTGCACTAGCCGCGCCAGAGCCGCCGGATTCTCGCCCACGGCCGAGTGTCGCGATCCGGGCCGCGCAGACATCACCTTGACAATGAATTATCCGGCGCATCCTCCGGCAAAACATCCGACAGACGAAGGATTTGTCCGAGTTCGTTGGTGTGAGTCCGGCATCCCTCTTTCGGATGAGAAACGACCGCACCCGCGACGGCCGCGAACCAATTGCAGCGCGATCAGAACTTGACGAGGCCACGCCTCGCGGCCAGCGCAATGGCCTCGGCGCGGCTGGTTACGTCCAGTTTGACGAACAGACTTTTGAGATGACTCTTAACCGTGCTCTCGGTGATATGGAGGACCTGGCCGATAGCGCGGTTGCTCTTACCCTCGGCGAGCAGTTTCAGGCTCTGCTCCTCGCGTTCAGTCAACGGTTCCTCCTGCAACCGTTGCGCAAGTTTGGCCGCCACCTTCGGTTGCAGATACGCCTCGCCGGCGTGAACGGCGCGGATGCAATTGAACAGCTCCTCCGGCTGCACATCCTTCAGGAGATAGGCTTTCGCCCCGGCGCGCAAGCCCGCGTAAACGTCCTCGTCGTGATCGAACGTGGTCAGCACGATGATGCCGGCTTTCGGGTCCTCGGCGCGGATGCGTTTTATTGCTTCCACGCCTTCGAGCTTCGGCATGCGCAGATCCATGAGGACCACGTCCGGACGCAAGCGCCGCCACAGTTCAATCGCATCGAGCCCGTCGCCGGCCTCGCCGACGACCGCCACATCTTCTTCCATGTTGATGATGGCCGCGAGACCGCGGCGCACCAGCGAGTGGTCGTCGGCGATCAATACGCGGATGTGCGGCGCCTTTGGCACGGCTGCGCCTGTCGAAGCGCCTTTATTGGAGTTGAATTGAGACACCGCTCAATCCGCTCCTTGGTATGACCGTCTCCACGCGTGTGCCCTGCCCCGGCCTGCTGCTGACAAGAAGGCGCGCGCCGATGCGCTCGGCGCGCTCGCGCATCCCCAGCAATCCAAAACCATCGTGATGCAGGCGCGTGTCAAAACCGACACCGTCGTCCGCAATCGACAGGCTGACCGCGTTGGCGTCGAACACCAGGTTCAGCTCGACGCGCTGCGCGCTGGCGTGCTTGAGGACATTGGTAACCCCTTCCTGGGCAATCCTCAGCAACTCGCTCTCTACCTCGCCCGGCAGGGGAATCTTGTCGCCGATCGTGGCGAAGCACGCGTGCAGCGTGCCGCTCGCTTCTGCCCGCCGTAGCAACGCCTGCAACGCATTGGCAAGGTCAGCCCGCTGTAAGGCCTCGGGCCGCAATGCCCGAACCGACAGACGCGCCTCCGCGAGTCCAGCCTGCGCCAGGCTGCGCGCGTGCTCAATGTGTTCGAGCGCCAGATCGCGGTTGTCCTTCTTCAGCGTTCGACTGGCGGCCTCGAGATTGAGCACCACGCCGGTGAAGCCCTGCGCCAGGGTGTCGTGGATATCGCGGGCGATTCGGTTGCGCTCTTCCAGGATCGCAGCCTGCCGCGCCTGGTCGCCGAGCCGGGCCATCTGCACCGCCAGAGTAGCCTGGCCCGCCAGTGCCTCCGCCAGGTAGAGCTTGCTCTCAAGTTCTGTGGAATCACTCTTGCTGCTACGCACGCAGATCCACCCGACGGTTTCCTTGCCCAGCACCATCGGCACGGTCAACAGCGTATGCACGCCGAGCGAATTGATGTAGGCGCGGTTCTCCTCCGGCATGCCGGCAACTTCGTCGGAGAGGACGTAGGTTTCGGCTCGGGAGATCGGAAAAGTCGATATCGGCCGCCCACCGACCGGCAGAGGGTGCAGCACGGCCGGATGATGCGATGCGGAAGCGAGAATGATGCGGGAATCGAGATACTCCAAATGCAGGCGGGTCGAGCCGGTCGCCGCGTCCGGAAACCATAGCGTTCCGCCCACGCCCTGAAGCTGCTGCACGGTGACCTTGAGAACGTGCCCGAGAAACTTGTCGAGGTTCGATTCCGCCGCCAGGAAATGGAGCGACTGGATCAGCATCTCCGATTGGCCGCGCGCAAGTTCGGCGGCCATTCGGTGCTGGACGACCTCCTGCTCCAGCGCACTCTTGATTTCCTTCAGCGTGCGCCGGCGCTCCACGTCATCCAACTCGCAATCGGCCCGTCCGGCGCTTCTACCGTCGGCTATCGCCTGATTCGGCTCCATCATTTGTTCACCTCCGGCTTAATCCGGAATGCCTCATTCCCGGCTTCAATCGATTATGCACGCACCTTTGACGCAACTGGTATAGATGCCAAGGTAGAATCGGGTGGCGGATACGAGACGATTCGGCCTCACTACTTCTTCAGCCGCCTGGAGAATTTTTCTCTGAACTTGGCCACCTTCGGCGCCACCACGTAGTGGCAGTACGGCTGGTTCGGATTGGTCTGAAAGTACTCCTGGTGATAGCGTTCGGCAACGTAGAACTGGCCGGCCGGCGAGACTTCGGTAACTATCGGATCCGCAAACGCCTTTTCTGCCGTCAGTTCGGCGAGGATCTTTTCCGCCACCGCTTTCTGCTCGGGCGTGTGGTAAAAAATCGCCGAGCGGTACTGGCTGCCAACGTCGTTGCCTTGGCGATTGAGCGTGGTCGGATCATGGATCACGAAGAATACTTCCAGAAGATCGCGGTAGCTGAGCACTTTCGGATCGAATTTGACACGCACCACTTCCGCGTGTCCGCTGTTGCCGTTGCACACCGCTTCGTAGGTCGGATTGGGTCGCTGTCCGCCTGTGTAACCCGACTGCACGCTCTCCACGCCCTGTAGCCGGACATACACGGCCTCCAGGCACCAAAAACACCCGCCCGCCAGAGTCGCGATTTCCATTCCTTCCTGAGGCTGTTCCATGGTCGACCCCCACGGTTGTGGAATTAACAGTGTAGCGGCATCGCGATTGGTCGAGGACGGTTGTCAGGACCCGCGGAAGCTCTGATAACTGTCGACGGGTAAAATCCGGTGAATTCATGGAAGACGGCGAGCAATGATCGGGCTAGTGCAGCGGGTCAGCGAAGCGCGTGTAGACGTGGGCGGCAGGACGATCGGCGCGATCGGCCCAGGGATGATGGTGCTAGTCTGCGCCGAGCGCGACGACACCGTGGCGGAAGCAGTTCGCCTGCTGGCTAGGCTGCTCGACTGTCGCGTATTTGCCGATGCCGCCGGCAAGATGAATCTGAGCCTGAGAGATGTAGCGGGTGGGCTGTTGCTGGTGCCGCAATTCACGCTGGCGGCTGACACCGCAAGGGGCACACGTCCGAGCTTCAGTTCAGCCGCACCGCCCGAAGTGGGCAGGCCGCTGTTCGACCATTTGCTGGCGCGCGCCCGCCTGCTCTATTCCCCTGTTGCGGCCGGCGAATTCGGCGCCACGATGAAAGTATCTTTGACTAACGATGGTCCGGTCACGCTTTGGTTGCAGGTAAGTCCGCGATCGGGCCGCCCCGGAAAGGCGGGGGCCACGGAATGAATGAAGACTTCGTCATCGATGAACGCGCGCGTTCACCGAAACGGCTGAGCGCCGCATTGGCCGTGAGACAATGTTGAGCTTACTAACAACCATTGTGCCCGACTGGCGCAACGATGCCAGATGTCGATGCATTCCGACCATGAGTCGCGGACCCCACGCGTGTTGCTGGTAGACGATTCCGCGGACCACCGCTTGCTGATGTCCCTCTATCTCAGGCGCTCTGGAGTGGAGATCCTCACCGCCAGTAATGGCGAAGAGGCGCTGCAGATTACTGCAGTAGAATTACCGGAGCTGGTAGTACTTGACATGACGATGCAGGGCATGTCCGGCTTCGAAGTCTGTAAGCGCATCAAGGCCAACCCCGTAAGTGCGCTCACGCCGGTGGTCTTACTCACTTCGGCTGACAATCGTGAGGATCGCATCAAGGGGTTGCAGGCCGGTGCCGACGATTTCTTTTCCAATCCGGTACAGCGCGAGGAGTTCCTGGTAAGGGTCAAGTCGCCGCCTGCAACCAACTGGGCAAGCAAGCGTGAAGCGACCGCGACGCAGGCAATGGAAGCCGGTACACCCGAAACGCCGCGAGGCTTCGAACACAACGCGCCGCGCAGGCTGATGGAAAGGATCCTCCCCACTCCCGGGGTCAGCGGCCAGGCGCCAGGGGGCTACCAGTCCCGCTTCGATGCTGTGATCCTGTTTGCCGACTTGCGCAGGTTCGCGCGCGTAGGCGAGCAACTTGCACCGACCCAGGTTAGTACTGTTGCTGAACCAGTATTTTTCCTTGCTCACCGAAGTTGCCTATCGCTACGAGGGCGTAATTTTCAACATGGCCGGGGACAGCTTGTTAGTCGGATTCGGCGCTCCATTCGAACAACCGGATGCAGCCGAGCGCGCGATCAGGTGCGGCTCCGACATGTTTTCCGCCTTCGAAACTCTGTCCTTCGAATGGTATACAAAATTTGGACTCTAGACCGGGCTGGGCATCGGCGTCAACAAAGGCGAGGTTGTGTCCGGAAACGTCGGCTCGCCCGCGTACATTAGCCTCACCATCATCGGCGATGCGGTGAACATCGCTTCTCGCCTGATGCAGCGGGCGCGGGCCGGTGAGCTACTGCTTTCGGACCGCGTCATGGATGCGCTGCGGGCGGCGTACGTCACAGTGGACGCGATTTCCCTGCCGCCACTGACGTTGCGGGGCCGATTCGAGCCGATCGGCCTGTATTACGTCCTGTTCAAGGGTCGCATCGACACACGCTGACGGCTGCTGGACCGCGATAACGTTGACTGAAATGCGCTCACTTAGGGAGGCGAACAACATGAAACGATTCGATCCGGTCACCCAGGCCCGAATAGACCTGACTGCAGCGCTGCGCTCTGCCGCCCGCATGGGGCTGAACGAGGGCGTCTGCAATCACTTCAGCCTGGAAATGCCGGGCGATCCCGGCAAATTCCTGATCAATCCTCAGGGCCTTCATTGGTCCGAGATCACGCCGGCCGACCTCATGGTCGTGAATGAAGAAGGCGTGGTCGTGGAGGGCAAACACACAGTGGAGCCAACCGCATTCTTCATCCACGGCCGGATTCATCTGGGCAAACGCAAGAAAAGCGTCTTACATACTCACATGCCCTTCGCCACTGCGCTGACACTGCTGCACGGCGGCGTACTCGATGTGTTCGCGAACCAAAACGCCATGCGTTACTACGGCCGCATCGGCTACGACCGCGAGTACGGCGGCGTAGCTCTGGACAACGCTGAAGGGGACCGCATTTGCAGCGCGCTCGGCGACAAGGAGGTAGTCTTCATGCAACACCACGGCGTCATCGTCTGCGGTGACAACGTGGCATATGCCTTCGACGACCTCTATTATCTTGAGCGCTCCTGCATGGTGCAGGTGCTGGCCCAGGGTACCGGTGGAAAACTCAAGCGTGCGCCGGAAAAAATGGTCGCCGAAACTGCAAGGCAAATCGCTTGCGAGCGCCAGCAATCCGTACTGCACTTCGAAGCGCTGAAGCGCCTGCTCGATCGCGACGAGCCAGGCTGGTCACGACTGAACTGATCGATTCGCTGCACGTTGGCACAAGCCAATAATACTTGGACCCTTTCGAGGCACAGGGTGATTCGTTTCGATTTCTGCGCCGTCGTATGCTGAACCTGTTTATTTTGGTCTAATTTCACCGGTACTGGGCCTGATCCAGAGCCAATGGCGTGTCCCGGATTCGGGTGACGCCGGTGTTGAGTTGCAGCGACAATTCTGGCACCAGGTAAGCCGCGACCGGCAGTTCCGATTTGTTCCCGTTAAACGACGTATCTTTGCCCAAGCCAACGAGAGCGAGGCCGCGAGGTTCCGATTTTGAAGATCCTAGTCAGTGGCGGAGCCGTGGGTGAACGGTATTCGGACCACTTCTATCCCTCCAGATCGATCGCGTCGCGCGAGGAACTCGCTAATTTTCATGGGAAACTTAAAGAAGCGAGGCCCGGGGTTGGGGCGTCCCACATTGCCTGGAACCTTAAAAAACAAGGCCGACACGCTTAGTGTCGGCCCGTTTTTTGACTAAATCGAACTGCGCTTCAGTCTTCTAACCACCGCCCCGGCTGTTCAATATTGCCACCGAGTTATCTGTCCACGTCGGTTAACGGCCGGGGTCGGAGTCTTTTCTTGATTCAACCTCTTACTCTTCGATCGCACGGCCTTGGGCATCAACCTTCTTGTTGCCCGCCTTCACTTCGTCGATCGCACGGCCTTGGGCATCAACTTTTTTCTTGCCAGCCGTCACCGAATCATCGGCTAATGCGGTGTAAGAAACTGCCGCGAACAAAGCAGCCACAGCAGAGGCAAGCAACTTTACCTTGAATGCGCTTTTCATATCATTTCCTCTCGTAAAGAAAAACTGTGAGCAAATACTCACAATGCCAGATTACCTATCAACACCAGCAAATCCGCGTACAAATTACCGAAGCACAACGTGAAAATTCACACCACCCTGCCACGACGCCCCATGGCACCGGGAAACCACCACTCTTCTATTCGGTAAAGACCATGAAGCTGGCCGCGGCCCGCGCGCTGATCACTGCACACAACAGGGTCTGTGTCCAAATGCCCCACCAGCCGCCTGCCTTCTTTTCGAAAATGGCCAGGAACTCTTTTCGTGATCATGAAGCGGCCGTTTTCTGGAGCGCAGGATGCGACTGCAGGGTGACATTGGCAATTCCTAATCCGGGGCAGGCTCCCTCACTTTAGTGATAGCGGAACCTCTGGGCAGGGTTCGCGTCAACCTCCCAGCCTTGGGCCGGCTTTAAGGAACGCCAGGCGGTGTGTCCTAACTGGGGCCCGCAATCAGGACGGGCAAACCGCACGACCGGGGCGGTGAAATGCTATGCCGGGGGCGCATGGCTAGGGCCAAGGCAGTAGACTATCTCCGGGGTTAAAGGCGGGTGGGCATGACCCGTTTCAACCCCAAGAATGACGCGGAGGCTGAAAATGATGCGCTATCCGGCCCGCAGGCAATGGGCTCCTGTTGTATCGGCAGCATTAATTGTGATCGCGCTGGCGTTAGTCGTGCGCCCTCAGGTTGCGTCGTCCCAATTTACACAAGCGCCAAGCAACTCCGTATCCCAGTCGGATACAGTAAACATCGAGTTCGACGCGAGTGAGAAGGAGTGGCTTGCAGCGCATCCGGTCATAAGAGTCGGGGCAGAGACCAGTTATGCGCCCTACGAGTTCGTCGACAGCCGGGGTAAATTCGCCGGGGTGGTCGCGGACTATCTGGAAATCATCAAACGGCACGTCGGGGTGGAATTTCAGGTCTATCAGTTCCTGAACTTCGCGGCGGTGCAGGACAAGCTGCAGAAGCGGGAACTCGACATCGTGCTCGCGGTCACGCGTGCGCAGGAAAGACAACCCTTCCTCGCCTTCACCAAACCCTATCTGCACTACGTAAACGTTATCGTCACCCGCGACGACCACAGTTTCGTAACCGGCTTACGCGATTTCGCGCCCGAGCGCGTCGCTGTCGTGCAGGGACACTCGTCTCAGTCGTTGATGGTGAAAGCCTATCCTAATCAGCCTGTTCCTGCCTACCCTGACATCCTCGAGGGCCTAATAGCGGTATCCACGGGAAAAGTGGACGGACTCGTGGACGACATTTTCCCCATCGTGTTCAACATAAGGAGTCGCCAGATCAGCAATCTGAAAATCGCCACCCCGGTTGAGAAAGCGCTCCAGCCGCAGGGCTTCTCAGTCGGCGTGCGTAATGACTGGCCGGAACTGGTGCACATCCTCGACAAGGTGCTGGACGCGATCAGCGATGAGGAAAAGCGGGCAATTTCGCAGAAATGGCTATCGGTTCGCTATGAGAGCAAGGTGGATTACCGGGTCATCTGGACCTCTCTTGCGGTCTTCTCGGTCATCCTAGTCGCGGTAGTGCTGTATATCCGCCTGCTCAGCGCGCAGCGACGGGCTCTGATGGCTGCGCGCGCAGAACTCGAGGCGGCAAGCCGTGCCAAGGACCAGTTCTTGGCCAATGTAAGCCATGAATTGCGCACCCCGCTGCATGCGATCCTCGGGTACGCTGAACTTGTGCGCGAGCGCCCGTTGGCGGATCCTGGCCGCCAGGAGGCCTTGGCTACGATCGCACGCAGTGGCCGTCACCTGCTCGATCTCATCAATGATTTGCTGGATCTTTCGAGGATCCGTTCCGGCCGTCTCGAGTTGCACCTTTCTCCCGTGCCCCTGCCAGCCTTGATCGAGGAAATTGCCGCGATGGTGCGCGTAGACGCCGAGAGCAAAGGGCTGGAGTTCATCCTCGAATCATCCGGCGATCTTCCAGCGCAAGTAAATGCGGACGGCAAGCGCCTACGGCAGATCCTGCTCAATCTGCTCGGCAATGCCATCAAGTTCACGGCCACTGGGCGTGTGACCCTGACCGTGCAAACGTTTCCGCTCGGCAGCGAGCGCGTTGAACTACGGGCCTGGGTACGTGACACCGGCATCGGCATCGCTCCGGAGGATACTGCGCGCATCTTCGCACCCTTCGAACAGGCTGAGCCTGGGCGCAAGCGCGAGTCCGGTGTGGGTCTGGGGCTGGCCATCAGTCAGGAGCTTGCGCACCTGATGGGCGGGGATATCGAGGTCGAAAGCCGCCCGAACGGCGGCAGTACTTTCCGTTTCGGGGTGGCATTGCCGCTGGTAAAGGAGCCGCAGGCTGTCCTGCCCGCACACCGACGCATTGTCGGCTACCAGGGAATGTCCAGATGCGTCATCGTCGCCGACGATCAGGTAGAGAACCGCCAGTTGCTTCAGCAATTACTCGAACCCCTGGGATTCGAAGTGGTCGCGGCCGCAGGTGGACAGGCAGCAGTTACCGCCGCACGTCAGCAACCACCCGCCCTTATCGTGATGGATCTGCGCATGCCGGAGATGTCCGGCTTTCAGGCTGCCCACTCCATTCGCCAGTCGCCGGAACTGGCTAAGGTGCCGATCGTGGCTGCATCTGCCAGCACCGCTGACCTCGAACGGGCGGAAGCAGATTCGCTCACTTTCGCGGCCTGCCTGCGCAAACCATTCGAGAGCGTGGAATTGCTTGACATCATTGGGCACCTGCTCGACCTGACTTGGCGTTACGAAGAAACCGAGACCCACGTGAACACACCGGAGCGGGAGCAGACGGATGCACAGCTCGTCGCGCCGTCAGGTGCAACGCTCGACGAATTGCTCGAGCTTGCACGGCTGGGCAAGCTGGTGCGCGTCGAGCAGATCGCGTTGGAGCTTGAGCGGGGCGAGGCGCGGTATCGTCCTTTCGGACGCCGCCTGTATATGCTCGCCCGCGACCTCGACGAGGAGCGACTCATCACGTTGTTGCAGGGCTGCGCTGAAACGCATCGCGATGTCGCTCCCAACTGAGTTGCGCGGCGCGACCGTGCTGATTGTCGACGACAAGCCGCAGAACTTGCGCCTGATCTCGGATTTCCTGGCGGAACAGGGATTTGATCTGATGCTTACCCGCAGCGGCGCGCACGCGCTCGAAAAAGCGCGCCTGGCCAAGCCGGATCTGGTGCTGCTGGATGTACGGATGCCGGAAACGGACGGCTTCGAGGTTTGTCGGCGCCTGAAATCCGACCCGCGCACGGCCGAAGTTCCAGTGATCTTCATGACCGCATTGGACGACACCGCCCACAAAGTCGAGGGATTCCGTTTGGGTGCGGTGGACTATGTCACGAAGCCGATTCAGCGCGAGGAGCTGCTGGCGCGCATCCAGCACCACCTGCAGTTGAACCGGCTGCAGAAGGAATTGACCACCAAGACACAGGATCTGGCACAGAAGAATGCAGAACTGGAAGCTTATGCGCATACCATCGCTCACAGCCTCAAGACACCGCTCGCAGCCGCCAGTCGATTTCTGGAGATCCTTTGCAAATTTAAGTCGGACGATCTATCGAGCGAACAGCGGCACCTGGCGCAGCAGGCGCAGAACGCGCTGGCCATGACCGGAGAGGTCGTTGACGCCCTGCTCTTGCTATCCACGGTCGCGCAGCAGCACGTTGAACTGAAGCCGCTCGACACAGGTAATCTTGTCAACCAGGCTCTCAGCCAATTGGGTGAGATGCTAGCAGGTCAACACGCCGAAGTGAAATTACCGCAAACTTGGCCACAGGCGTTTGGTTATTCGCCCTGGGTGGGTGAGGTATGGTTGAACCTGCTCAGTAACGCACTCAAGTACGGCGGCTCGCCGCCGCGTCTCGAGGTGGCTGGCGCAGCGGATGGCTCGAACGTGCGCTTCAGCGTGCTGGACAACGGCCAGCCGCTATCAGAGGACGAGCGCAGTCGCGTTTTTACCCCGTTCACCCGCCTGCACAAAGAGCGGGCCGCAGGTCACGGCCTTGGCCTCGCCACAGTGCAGCGCATTGTGTCGAAGCTTGGAGGCACGGTGGGCGTGACCGTCGGATCGGCTGGGGGCAACGAGTTCTTTTTCACCTTGCCGGCGATGCCGGCAAGTGCGCTGGACTGAATTCTGGAGCGTGGCTCCGCGATCGACCGAAACGCGAATTCCAGCCGGCACTCTCGAGATACGAGGCCCTAAACCGCTACCATGAAGATCCTGCACGCGGACGACCATCCCATGTTCAGGGAAGGATTGCGGTTCTTCTTGCAACTTCTAGGCACCCAGGTGACCGTGCTTGAAGCGGGAAATTTGCGAGCGGCGCTGGACAAGCTTGCCCTGGAGTGGCCTGTGGACTTGCTGCTGCTTGACCTGCAAATGCCAGGAATGGGCGAGATCGAGGGCTTTCTCGCCATTCGACGGGCCTACCCTGCCCTGCCTGTAGTAATTGTCTCCGGGGTTAACGATTCGCAGATCATCCGTACTCTCCTCGATGGCGGCGCGCGCGGATACATTCCGAAATTCACTGGCAGCGAGCAACTGATGGACGCATTGCGTCGTGTGTTGAACGGGGAGATCTATGTGCCCGATGCGGTGTTTCTGCCCCCTTCGCAAGTCGCGGGCAACAACGAGTCAGCGCCGCTGACCTCCAGGCAGTTACAGATTCTCCCCCTGCTTGCGGAAGGCATGCCCAACAAACGCATCGCCGACGTGCTGGGGTTGACCGAGGGAACCGTCAAGCAGCATCTGAAGGATTTGTTCAGGCGCCTTAACGCCAACAATCGCACCAAGGCTGTCGGGGAGGCCAGGCGCCTCGGATTGTTGCCAAAATAGTCGGCAGGAAACTGGCACCACTGCCGGGGCATTACCGCGATATTTCCGAACCCGACCTGACGATGGCCCGTTTACCATGCATGTGGCGGGTTCTTAGAGATGATGATACGTTCGCCGTCCATCCTCAGATAGCCGCCGATCCGCAGGTCCTTGAGGATGCGGCTGATCATCTCGCGTGAGCAGCCCACGCGATTGGCCATGTCCTGCTGGGTCAAGCGCTCAGTGATGACCATTTCACCATCCTCCTCGATCGCCATATCCAGCAGCAACCGGGCAACGCGCCCGTAAACATCGAGTAGCGCGAGATTTCCAACGGTCTTAGTCAGTTCGCGCACACGATGGATAAGGCTTATGACCAGTTCCGGACCTGCGTCCGGATGCTCGGTCAGGAATTTCTTGAACTGATCGGTCGTAATGACCGAAAACTTCGAGGGTTCGAGCGTAATCACCGACGCTGAACGCGGGCCCTGATCGAGGATCATCTCGCCAAAGTATTCGCCCGGCCCCTGTGTGCTGAGCAGCACCTCCTTACCTTCCTCGTCGGACAGGTACACCTTGACCTTGCCGGAAAGGATGACATAAAGAGTGTCGCTGCGATCACCCTCATTGACGATGACCGTGTTCTTCGGATAGGCCTTGACGTTGCCCCATTCCGAGAGCGCCTTCAGGTGCTTCTCGGACAAACTCCAGAGCCGTGTGCTCTGGCCCGATAATGCAGTCATCGAAACTCCCCATGGTCTTGATTTGGGCGGTTGCGGCGAAAAGTCTGCACTCAACAGGCTGCACTGACAAGACACCTGACGCTGCTGATGGTAGATCCAGCCTGTTCCGCTGGGCTCGCCGATCACGCCAAACTTGTCGCGAAGCCAGACGCGAAAAATAAGAGGCCCGTCTCATGGGCGGGCCAAACCCCAGGGTCAGACTCGTGTCTAGTCGGAAGTGGAGTACGCTAGGCGGATCGGGGCACGCGTGGCTGCTGGTGCGCAGAAAACCTTCGCGTCGACGAGCATACAGCTGGTCTTGCCATGCAGGGCAGATTCCACGCGCTGTGTGTCGTTGCCCATGGCCGGCCGATGCACGCTGGCTGCGAAGACTGCGGAGTACGATAGTGCGGCAGCGATCAAGACCTTGATGACTATGCTGGTGGCGTTCATGATTCATGCCCTCCTTGGGCGGTACGTATTGCAACCACTGTACGTCGGCAGGGTCCGTGATCGCCCGGTACTCTTGCGCACCACCAGTGTGAGAAATTCACGCCTGAATCGGGTGGGGCGAAAGGTGCTTACCTCACCGCATCCTTAATTTGGGTCGGAGAACAAGGTCTTAAAGTACCCGAGCGCCCAGCATTAGACCCCCAGGGACTGACGATCAACGAACAGTGCGCGCCAGACTAGATCCACAGGCCCCAACCGCGCGGACTTCTTCTCCCGGTTTTGGTCGCTTCAAACAGGCGGCGGAGAGGATCGTCACCCTCAGAAACGAACCACGAAACCCAAGCGACGTCCGCACTCTCACCAGCAGTGGGACGAAACCGCCATTCCACTGGTTCCTTCCTGCCTCGAATCGGGAGTTCTCTGGGTGCTGTAAATCGATTCACGACGCGAAGCGCACTGACATGCCAGCCCCAGACGTCTGGTGCCCGAAGAGCACGCCCGACTTGGAACGCGTTCGCAAGAGAAAAGCGGAACAAGTGTGAATCGATTGACGGACGAGGCCGCCACTCATCAACAGCCTAGGCACTAAGGCCAATGCCGGCATCAAATCAGATCGAGGCGTGAATTTCTCACACTTCGACTGCACAATAGTTCAGTTCGCGGTGTCTCTCTCCCCCTCTACAGTGTCGCCATCACGAAACATTTTGAGGAGGGACTAGACCATGACCACCAAGATCCTGACAAGCCTGCTTCTCGCTGCCGCGCTGTCGTGTTCGGTCGTCTTCGCACAAGACAGTCTCCACGTCACCACGCAAAACGGCAAGCACCGCGTGGAAGTTGCCCTGCATGGCAAGACCAGCTGCGTGATGGTCGACGACAAGATTTTTTGCGCCCCTGCTACCACACGCGCTCCGATCAAGCTCGCTTCAACCGTCTCCAACTGATATCCAGACTCTCTCGTAGACCTCACCCGCCGTATCAACGGGTTTTCTTGATGCAGTCGGCGAGAATTCTCCAATTGCTTTCCGCCTGAAGGAGCGGACAAAGCTGATCTGAGTCTTACTGGTTGGAATTGCCAAGTCGGTCGCCTGGCGTGCATGCTATTAGGTGCTCAGTCCAGTGCGAGTCGTGGTTCTTTCGACCAAGCCGTGCGTTAGTTTGAGCTCGAACGACTGGCCGGCCCGGACAAAGCCGCGGAATCCGTGCAAAGCTGCATCGGGCAGCGGCCCCTGCGGGTGGCCATAGAGCCAGGTCTTGGCACGGACGGCGGGGGGCAGTTGAACCAGGTCGTCGTAATTGGGATGAACACCGGTCCTTACCGGGCCGACTTCGCAGTCGTGAAAGATAAGGTCGGCGCTCGCGTAGCAGGCGGCCAGACGACCCGGAGTAAACTGGGTGTCAGTCGTTAGGAACGTTCGATGACCATCGCGTTCGATCAACAGGCCGTAACTGTAGACACTCGCGTGCGGACTGGAAACATGCACCGCGGGAATGGGTTCAAGGCGGGCGCCTTCCCATTCGAACGGCCTATTCGCAGTGACGACGCGCACATCGAAGAAGGTTTCCAGTTCAGTCTCGGTGCCGGAAATGACGCCCATACCTCCGCGCAGCGAGCGGTTCCAGAGCGGAGCGGCAAGAGACTCTTCGGCGAAGAGCCGGGGGCGTTCGCAACGCGGGTCGAATTTCGTCTGGAAACCGACGTACTCGAGTCCGCCGATGTGATCCGCGTGCAAATGGCTGATGTAAATGTCGGTAATATCCAGGTGGGAAAGGCCCTGTTT
>JBQTIV010000187.1:0-25301 GCA_052387775.1 Betaproteobacteria bacterium | reverse complement strand
GGTGTCGCCGGTGGTGCGGATCAGCACGTTCTTGTTGTAGGCACGCAGGAAAGCTTCGAAGCCGCGCGCGCCGGGCTTGTCGGCCATCGCTTGAAGTTCGATGCCGGCGACCAGTCCGATGGTGCGGATGTCGATCACGTGTGCCATGCCCTTGAGCGAGTGCACCGCGTCTTCCCAGTAGGGCGCAAGTTCCGCCGCGCGCTCGAAGAGCTTTTCTTCCTTGAACAGATCGAGTGCTGCACACGCTGCGGCCGAGGCCAGCGGGTGGCCCGAATAGGTGTAGCCGTGGAAGAACTCGATGTTGCTGTCGGCGCCGCCCTTGTCCATGAAGGTGTCGTAAATTGCCTTTTTCACGATGACGCCGCCCATCGGCACAGCCGCGTTGGTGAGCGCCTTGGCGCAGGTGATCATGTCCGGCGTGACCCCAAAGGTCTGCGCGGCGAAGGCCTTGCCGGTGCGGCCGAATCCGGTAATAACTTCATCGAATATCAGCAGAATGCCGTACTTGTCGCAGATCTGGCGCAGCTTCTGCAGATAGCCTTTCGGCGGCACCAGCACGCCGGTGGAACCGGCGACCGGTTCGACGATCACCGCGGCGATATTGGAGGCGTCGTGAAGCTGAGCGAGGCGCTCGAGTTCGTCGGCGAACTCGGCGCCGTGCTCGGGCTGTCCGCGCGAGAAGGCGTTACGCGCAGGATCGTGGGTGTGGCGAAGGTGATCGACGGAGGCCAGCATGTTGCCGAAGGTCTTGCGATTCCCGGACATGCCACCCACGGAAATGCCGCCGAATCCCACGCCGTGATAGCCGCGCTCGCGGCCGATCAGGACGCGGCGGGTGCCTTCGCCGCGCACGCGGTGATAGGCCAGCGCGATTTTGAGCGCCGTGTCCACGGCTTCCGAGCCGGAGTTGGCGAAGAATACGTGGTCGAGGCCCTTGGGCGTGATCGAAACCAGTTTTTCAGCTGCCTGGAACGCGGCCGGATGGTGCAGCTGAAATCCGGTGGCGTAGTCGATGGTTTCCGCCTGTTTCTTGATCGCGTCGACGATTTTCTGCCGGCAGTGGCCGGCGTTCACCGCCCACAGGCCGGCGATGCCGTCGAGCACCTTGCGGCCGTCCTGCGTCAAGTAGTGCATGTCCTTGGCCGCCACCAGCAGGCGCGGCGCCGCCTTGAACTGGCGGTTGGCCGTGAACGGCATCCACAACGGTTCGAGATTGAGTGAACTATTCAGCTGTCGCAGGGCTTTCTCGTCGGGCATGTTCATGGCGAATCTCCTCGGAAGCCGGACTGCGACCAGGATCGCGCAGCCCGGACAGGCGCTTGATTTATGGTTTCATTATAGTGCGCGGCCACTGCCTGCGGCCAGCAGCCGATTGCCTGGACAGTAGGCATCCCTTATCCTGTGGCGCTTTCGTCAATAGCAGACGGGAGACCGGCCATTGATGGGTCCGGCCGGGTCATTGCAGTCTCCACCAGGAAATTCCCGATGGATCTGAGTTACACCCAGGAAGAAATCACCTTTCGCGATCAGGTTCGCGAGTTCGTCGGCAAGAACCTGCCCGGCGATATTTCCCGCAAGGTCCTCGAGCACCGCCGGCTTGGCAAGGACGATTACGTGCGCTGGCAGAAGATCCTGTTCGAAAAGGGCTGGATCGCCGCCGGCTGGCCGGTGGAGTACGGCGGCACCAGCTGGTCGCCGATCCAGCGTTACATTTTCGAGGAAGAGTGCGCGGCCGCAGGCGCGCCGCGGGTCACGCCTTTTGGCTTGCATATGGTCGGACCGGTGATCATCGAATTCGGCAGCGAATGGCAGAAGAAGCATTACCTGCCGCGCATCCTTTCCAGCGAGGACTGGTGGTGCCAGGGCTATTCCGAACCGGGATCGGGTTCCGACCTGGCTTCGCTCAAGACCCGCGCCGAGAGACAGGGCGACCATTACATTGTCAACGGACAGAAGACCTGGAATACCCACGGCCAGTGGGCGGACATGTGTTTCTGCCTGGTGCGCACCTCGAGCGAAGGCAAGAAACAGCAGGGCATATCCTTCCTGCTTATCGATATGCATTCCCCCGGCGTCGAAGTGCGGCCGATCATCACGCTCGAGGGCGAGCACGAAGTGAACGAGATCTGGTTCGAGAATGTGAAGGTGCCGGCGCAGAACCTGGTGGGCGACGAGGGGCGGGGCTGGACCTACGCCAAATTCCTGTTGTCGCACGAGCGCACCGGCATCGCCGGAGTGGGGCACTCCAAGCGGGAACTGCGTTACCTCAAGCACATTGCGTCCGAGGAACGGATGGGTGGGCGGCCGCTGATCGAAGACCCGTTGTTTCGCGACCGCGTCGCGCAGGTGGAAATAGACCTGATGGCACTGGAGATCACCAACCTGCGGGTGGCGGCCGCCGACCGCGATGGCAAGGCGCCGGGACCGGAGGCTTCGATTCTGAAGATCAAGGGAACCGAGATTCAGCAGGAACTTACCGAACTGATGATGGAGGCGGTGGGACCTTACGCGCTGCCACACCTGCCAATGGCCTGGGGCGAGCATTGGATCGGCGCGCATGTCGGCCCGGACTACGCCGCGCCACTTGCCGCGCGTTACTTCAATTACCGCAAGACCAGTATCTACGGTGGTTCCAACGAGATCCAGCGCAACATCATCGCGCAGATGGTTTTGGGACTATGAACAATGTGCTAACCACAGAGGCACGGAGACACGGAGAAATTCAAGACAGCCTTGTCACGAGTCGAATTAGTGGCGGCGGGGCCAAGCGAAACACGATTCGCAAGGATTTTCTCTGCGCCTCTGCGTCTCTGTGGTGAGGAATGTATGAACTTTGATCTTACTGAAGAACAGCAGATGCTCAAGGACAGCGTGCAGCGCTTCCTGGAGAAGAATTGCAGCTTCGGGAGCCGCCGCAAGATGCTCGCCGAACGCATGCCGATGAATTCGAAGCTATGGGAAGGACTGGCGTCGCTGGGCGTGCTCGGCGTGCCGTTCTCGCCGGACTACGGCGGCTTCGGCGGCGGCGGAGTCGAGACCATGCTGGTGATGGAAGCGCTGGGCCGGCATCTATCGCTCGAGCCTTACCTTGCCACCGTGGTGCTGGCGGGCGGCTGCGTGGATTTCGGCGGCGCCGAGTGGCAGAAGAAGATCCTGATCCCGAAGATCATCGACGGCTCGATGCTACTTGCGTTCGCGCATGCCGAGCCCAACGCCCGCTTCGAACTCGGCCATGTGGAAACATGCGCAATCCGCGACGGCAACAATTTCGTGCTCGAAGGCGGGAAGACGCTGGTCCTGCACGGCCCGGTGGCGGAAAAGTTCATCGTCTCCGCGCGCACCTCGGGCGACGCAGACGCCACCAACGGCGTTACGCTGTTCATCGTCGAGGCCGACGAGGAAGGCGTCGACGGCCAGGAGTATCCGCTATTCGACGGCATCCGCGCGCTCGACCTGCAACTCAGCGGCGTGAAAGTCGGCCCGGAGTCGGTGATCGGCACGCTCGACGCGGCAATGCCGCTAATCGAGGCGGTCGCGGACCGTGCGATGGCGGCCCTGTGTGCCGAAGCCGTCGGCATCATGGATGCGCTTCATGCGGCCACGGTCGAGTATCTCAAGACCCGCCAGCAATTTGGCCAGCCGATCGGGCGCTTCCAGGCGCTGCAACACCGCGCGGTGGATATGCTGATCCATCTTGAACAGGCGCGTTCGATGGCGGTGCTCGCCGCATCGCGGGTCGATTCGCAGAACGTACCGGAGCGTCGCAAAGCCGTCGCCGCGGCGAAGGAGCTGATCGGCCGGGCCGGGCGCTATGTCGGCCAGCAAGCGATCCAGTTGCACGGCGGCATGGGCATGACCGACGAACTCAACGTCGGCCATTATTTCAAGCGGCTCACCGCGATCGACGTTCTGTTTGGCAACGCGGCCCACCAGCGGCTGCGCTTCGCCACCATGAAGGAAGACCAGCCTGCCGCGCAACTCAAAGCGCCCCGTAAATCCTGGGTGAAGATCTAAGTGCGTTCGACGCAAAGACGCAAAGGCGCGAAGGAAAACGCAAGAAATGGCGATAACCGGGATGAATAGCCGGCGTCGTTCACATTTGCTGAAATGATGCGGCAGGCAGCCGGGGTGCTCACGGAAAATGCGACCCTGTCGCGGCTGAGCGAAGTCCCAGATCTTTCCACCAATCATGTTTTTCCTCTGGGCTTCCTTTGCGTCTTTGCGCCTTTGCGTCGAAGGTTTATTAGGGGGAATTGTGTTGTACACGTACTACTGGGAAGATTTCAAGGTCGGTGAAACACACCAGATCGGCGAGAAACGCGTCGACAAGGAGGAGATCATCGCCTTTGCGAAGCAATTCGATCCGCAGCCCTTCCACGTCGACGAAGCGGCGGCCAAGGCCTCCATGTATGGCGGCTTGATCGCCAGCGGCTGGCACACGGTTGCGCTGGTGATGCGCATGATGTGCGACTCCTATATGCTCGACTCGGCCAGCCTGGGTTCGCCCGGCGTCGACAATCTCAAATGGCTCCAGCCGGTGCGTCCCGGCGATACCATCCGCGCGCAGCGCACCACGCTCGAAGTCCGCGCATCCGCCAGCAGGCCCGAAATGGGATTGGTCAAGACCCGCTGGGAAGTGTTCAATCAGAACGCAAAGCAGGTCATGACCATGGAAGGCTATGGCATGTTCCGGCGGCGCAACCCCAGGGGCCCGGCCCAATGAGCGACCTGTTCAAGCACAAGGTCCATGTGCTCTTTCGCAAGGAAGACCTCGATCATGAACGCCTCGAAGGCAAGGTGGCGATCGTGCTCGATGTGCTGTCTGCCACTTCCACTATGATCACTGCGCTCGCCAACGGGGTTACTGAGGTGATCCCGACGCTCGACGAAGCCGGTGCGAACGCGGAGGCGCAGAAGCATCCGAAGGGCAGCTATGTGCTCGCCGGGGAGTTGTACGCGGAGACCCTGCCGGGTTTTGCGGCGCCCACGCCGCTGGCGTTGTTGAAGGAAGACATCGCCGGCAGGAAACTCATCTACTCCACCACCAACGGCACGGTGGCGCTGCGGCAGGCCTCGCACGCCGAGCACGTCTATGCAGCAGCGCTGCTGAATGGCGAGGCGGTGGTCCAGCATGTTCTCAGGAACCATCCCGGGCAGACCATCCTGATCGTCTGTTCCGGCTCGATGGGCATGGTCAATCTCGAAGACGCTTACGGCGCCGGTTATCTCGTCGATCTGCTGTCGAACGCATTGAACGAAAACAGCGATTTCTCCGATGCGGCGCTTGCCGCACGCAGCCTGTTCCGCGCCGAAGATGCCGCCGACTGCCTGCTGCGTTCCCGTGTCGGCCGCATGATGGTCGAGCGCCGACTCACCCATGAAGTCCAATACGCGGCGGAGCTCAGCGCACTCAGCGCTGTACCCAAGCTTGTCGGCGGCCGCCTGCTGCTCGCCTGACGCGCAGTCGCTGGCGGATCGCACGCGCATGCCGTGGCCGGGCCTGCACCGCAGTCGTTTCCGCAGAAAAAAATACACCATAAATCCGGTCCAAATCGGTCCTGCCGAGTTAAAATATCCGGCCGGTTTCCCGATTCGCCACGACTTGGTAAGTTAAGGATTTGATAAGGAATTTTGTGCCGGTGGTCATCGCGATCAGGGTCGCCGCACGGGTTTCCCGTGCCCACCGCGGCGGACTGCAGCCGGGCCGGATCAAATGCCGAAAAGATATTGGGCTTAAACCGCCGGCTTGAGGTCCCATGTGGCATGCGTTTCGCGAGGCCATCCGCCGCGGCGAAGACCGTTCCGCGCAGACGCAGCGTGGAGGAACGTACGAGATCCGCGATGCGTGCATCGAAGTCAATCCTAGGTAGAGCGCTCATGACGACGAAACTGCAGAATTCGAAAATCGGTGAAGCCCGCGCTCTCTGCCGCAGAAGGTGCGCTGCGTATCAGTTCGCCCTACAGCGTCGGGGTTGAGCTATGCGTAAATGGCCGCTGACACTGAAACCCGCGATCGGCCTCCTGGTGCTGTTCATCGTCCTGATAGCCAACGCGGCCATCACTTACCGCAGCGGCGTGAAACTGGTCGAGCATTCCCGGGACGCCGCATATGCCCTCAATGTTTCGCGGCTGGTGGTCGAGTTGAAGGCCCGGCTGGTGGATGCCGAAACCAGTCAACGCGGCTTCATCATCACCGGCAATGCCGACTACCTCGAAGCCTACGACGAGGCGCTCTCCAGTCTTACGCCGACCTTCATGGAGTTGTACCAGAACACCGCTGTCGCGCGCTCGTGGGAACCCAAGCTCGACGCGCTCCAAGCGCTGGTGTTCATGAAGTTCCGTGAACTGCAGCTGTCGATTGAGCTGCGCCGGAGTTCCGGATTCGCCGCCGCGCAGAAGCTTACGATGACCAACCAGGGCAAGCGGACCATGGACAGGATCAGGAAACTGACCAGTGAGTTCCGCAGCGAGGAGGCGCGCGCGCTTTCGATTCATGAGAAACGTGTGAAAGATACCGTCACGACCGCCGGCATCAGCTTCTGGGCTGTCACGCTGGCCGGCCTGGCGTTGCTGATTTATGTCTTGTACACGCTATGGCTCAACCTTGTGGAGTTCCGCAAAACGGAGAGATCTTTGCGTCGGCAGGCGCTGCGCGATCCCCTGACCGGGCTGTTCAACCGGCGTTTCTTCGATGCCGGCCTGACTCAGGAAATTACGCGTTCCCGCCGCAGCGGCGCTCCGGCGTCGCTCCTGATTCTCGATATCGATAATTTCAAGAAATACAACGACGAGTACGGTCACGAGGCCGGTGATGCGGTTCTGCGTGCATTCGGCCAGTTGTTGCAGGCGCAGGTGCGTGGCGGCGACGTCGCCTGCCGTTACGGCGGCGAGGAGTTCGTGGTCCTGATGCCGAACGCGCCGCTGGATTCCGCGAAGGAGAGGGGCAGACAGATCCTGGAGGCCATCCGCGGGCTCGAGGTTCCGCACCAGGGTCGTTTGCTCACGTCGGTCACCGCGTCTCTGGGTGTGGCCGAGTTTCCCACCCATGCAAGCGATGCCGAGGGCATTCTGGAGGCGGCGGACCATGCCTTGTTCATGGCCAAGCGCACTGGACGCGATCGCATGGCCGTCAGCGGCGACGTGGAGAAGGCCGCCTGACCACCACAGCGGGCGAATAACGAAACCCCATCTTTTCACCGCAAAGACGCAAAGGAACGCAGAGAAAACCAAACGATTCATGTCAAAAAGCGGGTGGATTGCGATTTGCCGCACCCAGTCGATATATCTCGGTGGCGCGACTATCCACCTCCCTGCTTTTTTGAACTCAAGTTGTCTTGCTTTCCTTTGCGTTCTTTGCGTCTTTGCGGTGAAAGTTCAGTTTTAGAAAATGACAGGTTGGCAGAGATCCTGACCGGGCAGCACAGCATCGATCAGCTTGCGCAGCTGCTCCGCGGTCGCCGGTTGCAGGTCGGCGCCGGGATGGCGCACCCTGCTGCTCGTGATCGCGCCCCTCAGCCGCAGAATTTCCTTCCGAATCGCGACCCCCGGTTGCTGCTCGAATGCGATCAGCGGCAGGAAGCGCGTATAAATTTCCCGCACTTTCGTCCAATTGCCCGCGCGGGCAGCTTTCACCATCGCCATCAACACCTCGGGAAACGCGAAGCCGGTGTTGAAACCGGCCGAGCCGGCCTGCAGGTCGAACAGTCCGTAAAGTGCGCCGAGGCCGCTCAGGATCGGCACTTTGCGTCCCGTCATGCCGGTGGCCAACGCGCGTATTTTCGGCGCGGTCGGCACGGCTTCCTCCTTGATGCTGGCGACTTGCGGTACTTCGCCGATGATCCTCAGCAGAAGCGCCGCGCTCATGTGCACCTGCGTGGAGGCGGGATGATCCTGCGCGATGATCGGAATACGGATGCCTTCGGCGACGCTTCTGAAGTACTCGAAGATGCGTTCGTCGTTCGGCACAGCCTCGGCGTGCGGCGTGACCATCACGGCTTTGGCGCCAAGATTCTCTGCCATCTGCGCGAGTTCCACGGCAGCGCGGGTGCCGCTGTGGCTGGCCCCGACAATCACCGGCGTGGCGCCTGCCGCGGCAACCGCGGTTCGGATCAGTTCGGCGCGTTCGCTGTCGAGCAGGCGGTTGGCCTCTCCCAGCACCCCGAGGACGGTGATGCCATCCACGCCAAGACCGGCCATGAAGCGCACCAGCCGGTCGAAGGATGCGAGGTCCAGATTTTCACTTTCGTCGAAGGGCGTCGCAAGGATCGGGTACACGCCTTCGAACGTAAGATGCGTGGTCATTGATTTCGTCTCCGCGATGGCGGCATTCTCGGGCGCGCAGGGTGCCCTGTAAAGGCCGGGCGCGCTACAAGGAGACGGTACAATCGCGCCTCGCAAGCAAAAACAATCCGTGGAGGGAAGTCATGGATATGCCCGTCAATCAACTCAAGCGCGCGTTGCGCGAGGGCCGACCGCAAATCGGTTGCTGGCTGAGCCTCGCCAGCCACGCGTCGGCGGAAATCTGCGCCGGCGCCGGCTTTGACTGGGTGTTGGTGGACACCGAGCATGCCCCCGCGGACCTGCCGCAGGTGCACCACCAGTTGCACGCGATCGCGGCCTATCCGGTCTCCGCGCTGGTACGCCCGTACTGGAACGATACGATTGTGCTGAAGCGGTTGCTCGACATCGGCGTGCAGTCGTTCGTCATACCCTACGTGCAAAGCGCTGACGAAGCGAAGCGTGCGGTGGCGGCGGTGCGTTACCCGCCGAGAGGCGTGCGCGGCGTGTCGACCAATTCGCGCTCCAACCGCTTCGGCCGGGTGAAGGATTACTTTGCCCGCGCCGACAACGAGATCTGCCTGATGGTGCAGGTGGAAACGCGCGCGGCGCTGGCCGGGATCGAGAAGACGGCCGCAATCGACGGGATCGATGGCCTGTTCATTGGGCCGCAGGACCTCGCCGCCGATTTCGGCCATCTGGGCAACCCGGGTCACCCCGAGGTGCAAGCGGCAATGGCCGATGCGATCAGGCGAATTCGCAAGGCCGGAAAGGCGCCAGGCATCCTGGCCTTTGCCGAAGCCGACGCCAAACGCTGGATCGAACTCGGCGCGCTGTTCGTCGCCGTGACCTCGGATCAGTTCCTGCTAGCTCGCGAAAGCGCGGCGGTCGCCTCTCGCTTCAAAGGTTAAAAAATATTCACCGCAAAGACCCGTACATCAAAACTTCACCGCAAAGACGCAAAGAACGCAAAGAAACCCGGATAACAAACTGGAAGTAGAGTCGATTGCATCAGTTCCACTGCGACGGAAAAATTTCCGTTCTCCCTACAACTGGCGCGAATGTGGAGAGTCCAGCGTGAGCGTTCGTTTAGCCGATTTCTACTTTCGCTTTTCTTTGCGTTCTTTGCGTCTTTGCGGTGAGAACGTTTTTTGAAGTACGTCCGCGATCGCTTCGGGAGTGGCGTCGATGTCGGCGGTTATCGCGTCAACGGGCTCCTCGAGGGCGGCGAATTGCGACTCGAGGAGCCCCGCTTTCATGTAATGCCCCTTGCGGACTTTGAGCCTCGACTCGATCAGTTCGAAGCTGCCCTTCAGGTATACCCAGCGCAAGTCACTGCACCCGGCCGCGAGACGCTGGCGATATTTGCTCTTGAGCGCCGAACAGGCCAGCAACGCGCTCTCGCCATTCGACTCCGTCTCTCTGAGCAGGCCATTGAGCCGGTCCAGCCACGGCCAGCGATCCTCGTCGGTGAGCGGTATGCCGGAGCGCATTTTTTCGATATTGGCCGGCGGGTGAAAGTCGTCGGCATCGAGCAGCGGCCAGCCGAGCCGTTTGGAAAGAAGTTTTCCGACCGTGGTCTTGCCGGCACCGGAGACGCCCATCAACGCGACGATCATTTGTCCTCCGTGGAATGCACGGCATGGCCGCCGAAACTTGCCCGCATCATCGCCAGGAGTTTTGAGGCGTAATCGTCCCGGCCCTGGCTGGCAAAGCGCGCCATCAACGCCAGGCTCATCACCGGGGCGGGCACGCCGAGTTCCACAGCTTCGATCGCGGTCCAGCGGCCTTCGCCGGAATCGGCGACCAGTGGTTTGATGGAATCAAGGGAACGCTCGTTCCTGAGGAAGTCGGCAATAAGGTCGAGCAGCCACGAGCGCACCACGCTGCCGTGACGCCACGTCTCGGTGATCGCTGCCAGGTCCAGGCCGAATTCGGACTTGGCCTTGAGCATCGACAGGCCTTCGGCGTAGGCCTGCATCATTCCGTACTCGATGCCGTTGTGGATCATTTTTACGTAGTGCCCCGAGCCCGCCGGTCCGCAGTGCGTCCATCCGCGGTCGGGCGCTGGCGCAAGCAGGCGCGCGAACGGTGCGATGCGGGCGAGGGCCTCCCTGGTGCCGCCGAGCATCAACGCGTAGCCGTTGTCGAGTCCCCAGACGCCGCCGGAGACTCCGGCGTCGACGAAGCTGATGCCGAGCCCGGCAAGCCATGCGGCCCGCCGCTGCGAGTCCTTGTACAGCGCATTGCCGCCGTCCACCAGAGAATCGCCTTTGGCGAGCAGCAGGGTAAGTTGTTCCAGCGCACGCTCGGTGACTTCTCCTGCCGGCAGCATCAGCCACACCACCCGCGGCGCCGGCAGTGCTGCGATCACGTCCTTCAGTTCGGAGTGCGCGGTGAGGCCTTGCTCGTTTTCAACCGCGACGCGTGCCACGGGGCTGACATCGTGCGCCGCCACCCGCACGCCTTTGCGCGCCAGGCGCCGCGCCATGCTGGCGCCCATGCGCCCGAGACCCACGATGCCGATATTCATTTGTCTCCTCCACTCTGCTTGTTGCGGCCATTCTCCGGGGCGCGGGGTTTGGGCGCAATGCGAATGCGTAACGAATCCGGTAATCTGCGCCTCACGGCGAAAGGGGAAGACCAGGATGGCGCGAGCGGTATTCGGGAATCTGGAAGAATTGGCGGCAAAGGTCGGGCAGGAGGTCGTGGTGAGCGACTGGCTCGAGGTCACGCAGGAACGCATCGATCAGTTTGCCGACGCCACCGGCGATCATCAGTGGATCCACGTCGATGTCGAACGCGCGCGCCGCGAGTCGCCCTTCGGCACCACCATTGCGCACGGTTTCCTGACCCTGTCGTTACTCAGCCACTTCCTCAACAACTCTCTGGAATTCGGCAATTCGAAAATGGGAGTGAACTACGGCTGCAACCGCTTGCGCTTCACCGCGCCGGTGAAAGCCGGAACGAGGCTGCGCGCCCGCTTCAAGCTGAAGGCGTTTGAACGCATTGAAGGCGGGGTGCAGATGATCTGGGACGTGGCAATGGAATGCGAAGGCCAGGAAAAGCCGGTGCTGGTCGCGGAATGGGTCGGCCGACGGTATGGCTGAGCGCTTCCCTGCAATCTTCGTTTCCCACGGCGCGCCGCTGCTCGCGATCCAGCCGGGCCCGGCCCGCGAGTTCCTCCGTGAGCTGGGCGGGACGCTCGGCAAGCCCAAGGCGATTCTGACGGTGTCCGCACATTGGGAACGCGGCGAGGCGGCTGTGAGTGCGGTCGCGCACCCGGAGACGATTCACGATTTCTACGGCTTCCCCGATGAGCTCTATCGAATCGAGTACCCTGCCCCCGGCGCGCCCGAGCTCGCGGCGCAGGCGAAGGCATTGCTGGGTGAGAAGGGGATCGGCGCACACTTGGATCCCGCCCGCGGACTGGACCACGGCGCCTGGGTGCCGCTGGTGCTGATGTATCCGCAGGCCGACGTTCCGGTTACACAACTCGCGGTACAGACCGCGTTGGGGGCCGGGCATCATTTCAAGCTCGGCGAAGCGCTGCGCAGCCTGCGTGACGAAGGCGTGTTGATCCTCGGCTCCGGTGGCACCACGCACAATCTGCGCGAGTTCGGCCGCTACCCCGAAGGAACCGCGCCGCCGCAGTGGGTGACGGGTTTCCAGGAGTGGCTGGCGCAGACCATCGAGAGCGGTAATTCCGGCGATCTGGTGCGTTACCGGAGCCTCGCGCCGGAGGCTGCGCACAACCATCCGACGGAGGAACATTTCCTTCCCCTGTTCGTTGCCGCCGGGGCGGGTTCGCCCAATGTGAAGGGCAGGCGCATTCACCGCAGCCACACGTTCGGCATCCTGGCGATGGATGCATACCGTTTCGATTGACCAGCGGCCGCACCAATAACCATGGCCAGAACGGACTTCAGATTCGCGCACCGCATGCGGGTGCGCTGGGCCGAGGTGGACAAGCAGGGCATCGTGTTCAACGGCCACTATTTGATGTACTTCGACGTGGCGATCACCGAGTATTACCGCGCGCTCGGCTACCCCTATCCCGAGAGCCTGGCGCAGCACGGCACCGATTTGTATGTGAAGAAAGCCGAGGTCGAGTATCACGCGTCGGCCGGCTACGACGAGGAGATCGACGCGTGCGTGCGCGTGGCGCGGCTTGGGCGCTCGAGCTTCGAGTTCCAGCTCGAGATCTATCGCGCGGATCAACTCCTGGTCGGCGGCCGGGTGGTTTACGTGAATGCCGACCCGCAAACCCGCGAATCGGCAGCGCTGCCGGTCTTTTTGCGCACCGCTATCAAGGCCTTCGAACGCACGCCACCGGCCGACGCGGTTGCGAGTGCTGCTTAAAAAAACGCGGCCTGGCTTTCATATTTCGTACAATTGCGCTTACTGGCGCCTTCCCTTAACTAGGCCGTCGCGCGAATTGTGGCATGCCGATGTTGGCGCGCTTCGCACCAGGCGGCTTCGAAAGTTGCAATGATGCGCAACACCGACAAGCTCTACATCAATGGTCAATGGACCGCGTCGTCATCGAATAAGACGATAGACGTCGTCTCGCCTTCGACCGAGGAAGTCATCGGCCGTATCCCCGCTGGTACCGTGGAGGATGTTGAACGTGCGGTGGCGGCGGCGCGAAAGGCGTTCGCGGACTGGTCGGCAACGGTACCCGCGGAGCGCGCGGCGTGGCTGAAGAAAATCCACAGCCAACTGGTGGCACGCGCGGACGAAGTCGCGCGCACCATCACCGCCGAGGTCGGCATGCCGCTGAAGATGGCGGCGCGCATCCAGGCGTACCTGCCGCAGGCGAGTTTCGGGCTTTACGCCGGGCTCACGCCAGGATTTGCCTTCGACGAGGAAATTGGCAACTCGCGCGTCACCCGCGAAGCGGTGGGCGTGGTCGCCTGTATCACACCGTGGAATTACCCGTTGCACCAGATCGCCGCGAAGGTTGCGCCGGCGCTGGCTGCGGGCTGTACCGTGATCCTCAAACCGTCCGAGGTCGCGCCCCTCAACGCCTACATTCTTGCCGACATCATGCACAGCGTCGGCCTGCCGGCGGGCGTGTTCAATCTGGTGACCGGCACCGGTGCGGTGGTCGGCGAAGCGCTGGCGAAGCATCCCGAAGTCGACATGATTTCCTTCACCGGTTCCACCCGCGCCGGGAAGCGGGTCGCCGAACTCGCCGCCGGCACGGTCAAGCGCCTGGCGCTGGAACTCGGCGGCAAGTCGGCTGCCGTGCTGCTGGACGATGCCGATTTGAACGTCGCGGTGAAAAGCGTGCTCAATTCGTGTTTCCTCAATTCGGGGCAGACCTGCAACGCGCTCACCCGCATGCTGGTACCGGCGTCTCGTTATACCGAGGCGGCGCGACTGGCGGTGGAGGCGGCTGCGACCTTCAACGTCGGCGATCCGTCCGGCGCCGAAGCCAAACTCGGACCGGTAGTTTCGAAAGCGCAGCAGGAGCGGGTGCGCTCCTACATCCGCAAGGGAATCGAGGAGGGCGCGGAACTGCTCGCCGGCGGTCCCGACATGCCCGAGGGCCTGAGCAAGGGCTGTTACGTGAAGCCGACCGTATTTGGGCGCGTGCAACCGCACGCCACGATTGCGCAGGAAGAGATTTTCGGACCGGTGCTTTCCATCATTGCCTACGCCGATGAAGACGAGGCGGTGCGAATCGCCAACGGCACGATGTATGGCCTGGCCGCGGCGGTCTGGTCGGCGGACGGGGCGCGGGCGCAACGCCTGGCAAAACGCCTGCGTGCCGGGCAGGTCGATATCAACGGCGGGACATTCAACATCAATGCGCCGTTCGGCGGCTTCAAGCAGTCCGGCCGCGGGCGCGAACTCGGCAAGTACGGACTGGAGGAATTCCTCGAATTCAAGTAGGTCCAGGTGCGGCTGCCGTCCAAGGGCGGCTGATCGTACAGGCGAAATCGACATGCGTTCCCGACCATCTTGCAAGGACAAAATCGGTCCGAGTGCTTTTCCCTTAAATCACACCCGCACGAGACAAGGACAGTGACATGGATTTCAATTTCTCCGACAAGGTCAGGGATCTGCAGAAGAAAGTCGGCGCCTTCATGGACGCGCACGTCTATCCGAACGAGAACCGCTTCTTCGAGGAGATCGAAGAAAACCGCCGCAAGGGCAACGCCTGGATACCTGTGCGCATCATCGAGGAACTCAAGCCCAAGGCGCGTGCCGCCGGACTGTGGAATCTGTGGCGGCCCACGGACCACGGCGGCGCGCTCACTAATCTGGAGTACGCGCCGATGTGCGAGATCATGGGCCGGCTGGCGTGGGCGCCGGAGGTATTCAATTGCTCGGCGCCCGACACCGGCAACATGGAAGTGCTGCTGCGTTACGGCACGCCGGAACAGCAGAAGCAATGGCTTACGCCGCTGCTGGAAGGCGAGATTCGTTCGGCGTTCCTGATGACGGAGCCGGCGGTCGCCTCATCGGACGCGACCAATATCCAGTGCCGCATCGAGCGGCAGGGCAACGAATACGTCATCAACGGGCGCAAGTGGTGGTCTTCGGGCGCGGGCGATCCGCGCTGCAGGATCTACATCCTCATGGGAAAAACCGACCCGGACAACGCCGACCGTCACAAGCAGCAGTCGATGATCCTGGTGCCGGCCAACGCCAAGGGGGTGAAGATTGTGCGCGCGCTGAGCGTGTTCGGCTACGACGATGCACCGCATGGCCACATGGACGTGACCCTGGAGAACGTGCGCGTGCCGGTGACGAACCTGCTGTTGGGCGAGGGGCGCGGCTTCGAGATCGCGCAGGGACGGCTCGGGCCGGGACGCATCCACCATTGCATGCGCATCATCGGCCAGGCCGAGCGCGCGCTCGAATTCATGTGCAAGCGGCTGAAGTCGCGGGTCGCATTCGGCAAGCCGGTGGCCGAGCAAGGCGTCTGGCACGAGCGCATTGCCGAATCGCGAATCATGATCGAGCAGGCGCGCCTGCTGACCCTTAAGGCGGCGGCCATGATGGACACCGTGGGCAACAAGGAGGCAAGGGCGGAAATCGCCATGATCAAGGTGATCGCGCCGAACATGGCGCAGCAGGTGATCGACTGGGCGATCCAGGCGCACGGCGGCGGCGGCGTGTGTCAGGATTTCCCGCTGTCGTGGATGTACGCGTGGAACCGCACCCTGCGGCTCGCTGACGGGCCGGACGAAGTGCACCGCAGCCAGATTGCACGCCTGGAGCTGAAGAAGTACGGTTAGTCGGGTCTGTATATTTCCGGCTACTGCAATTTGTTCGCGCCACTGCCACGATTTCACGATCTGGCTATTGCAACGCACCATCTCAGCTCTGGTGCATCCTCAACACTTGATGCGAATGGGCTGAATTCGCGTAACAAAACTCGTCGCCCGCAAAGCCGCGGCGGCGGCGGCATAGGAAGCCATCGGCAATTTGCGCTGCGATGCTTTGGCGCCGAGCGAACAAAGTGTCGCAAAGAGTTGAAAGGCAATTTTTATTGGTGTATTTTGCCCGGGTACCTTAATGTCAAGTTTCATTCCTCACTAATTGCTCGAATAAAGGGGGAGTTTTGCAATGAAGATCTCGTTCAACGTTAATGGAAAACAAACGAGCGTAGACGTCGCGCCAGATACCCCTCTGCTTTGGGTCCTGCGCGACACTCTGGGCCTCACCGGCACCAAGTTCGGTTGCGGCAAAGCGCTCTGTGGCTCTTGTACGGTGCATCTGAACGGCATGGCGATTCGGTCCTGTCAGACTGCCGTGGGTTCCGTATCCGGTCAGAAGGTCACGACCATTGAAGGCCTGGGCGGGAGCCATAAGGTTCAAAAGGCATGGATCGCGCTGGATGTCCCGCAGTGCGGCTATTGCCAGCCGGGTCAGATTATGTCGGCCGCCGCGCTGCTCGCTGCCAACAAGTCACCCACCGATGATGATATCGATGCCTTCATGTCCGGCAACATCTGCCGCTGTGGCACATATCCGCGAATTCGCGCAGCGATCAAAGAAGCTGCGAAGATGGCCTGAGGAGGCGAAACATGGAAAACATGATCAAAAACGAAACACGTCGTGACTTCCTGAAGGTCAGCGGCACCGTCGCCGGAGGATTGGCCCTCGGTTTCTATCTGCCCAGCGGACCGCGCATCGCGCAAGCGGCCGCGCAAACCAGTTCGCCGAACGCCTGGATCAAGATCGGCAGCGACAACAGCATCACCATCATGTGCGCCCGCTCCGAAATGGGCCAGGATGTCTACACCTCGATGACGCAGCTGGTGGTCGAAGAACTCGAAGTCGACATCAACAAGGTCAAAGTCGAGTTTGCTCCGCCTGCCGAGGTGTACATCAACGCCATGCTGGGTGGTCAGCTCACCGGCGGTTCGACCGCGGTGCGTGACGCCTGGGAGAAACTGCGCAAGGCGGGCGCCTCCGCGCGCATGATGCTGGTTGCTGCTGCAGCCAGCGAGTGGGGCGTTGACTCCGTGTATTGCAAGGCGGCCAACGGCATGGTCACCGGCCCCGGCGGCAAGAAGGCCACCTACGGCCAGCTTGCGGCCAAGGCAGCGACGATGGAAGTGCCGAAGGACGTTCCGCTCAAGCCCTCGAGTCAGTTCAAGGTAATCGGTAACGTCAAGCAGAAGCGTCTGGATACGCCTGCCAAGGTCAATGGTACGGCGCAGTTTGGTATCGACACCCGTGTTCCCGGCATGCTCTACGCCTCGCCGGCAATGGCGCCGATGATCGGTGGCAAGGTGGCGAGCTACGACGATACGCGCGCCAAGTCGGTGCCCGGAGTCAAGGCGGTGGTGCAATTCAGCCGCGGCGTGGCGGTCGTGGCGGACTCGTACTGGCAGGCCAAGAAGGCCAAGGACCTGCTGCAAATGCAGTGGGATGGCGGCCCGAATGCCGACAACAACTCGAAGAAGATTTTCGAGGGTCTGCGTGATGCTGCGCAACAGCCGGGGGCGGTGTTCCGCGAGATTGGCAACGTGGAGGGCGGGTTGAATGGCGCAGCCAGAACACTCGAAGCCATTTATCAGTTCCCGTACCAGTCACACTCGCCGATGGAGCCGATGAACACGGTGGCCGATGTGCGTGCCGACAAAGCGGTGATCATCACCCCGACCCAGTTCCAGCAATTGGTCCCGCACGTTGTCGCCGGCGCCACGGGCCTCAAGCCCGAGCAGGTCGAAGTGCATACCACGTTCCTGGGCGGCGGTTTCGGCCGTCGCATTGACGTGGACTACGCCATCGACGCCGCGGAAATCTCCAAGGCAGTCGGCGCTCCGGTGAAGCTGGTGTGGAGCCGCGAAGACGACATGACGCACGATGCCTACCGTCCCGCAGGCCTGTACAAGTTCACGGCCGGTCTGGATTCCGGCGGCAAGCCGGTGGCGGTGCGTTTTCACTCCACCAGTCCGTCGATTTCGTCGCGTATGTTTCCAAGCATCGTCAAGGACGGCATCGACCCGTTCTCGGTGGAAGGCATCGACAACTATCCGTACGACACGCCTAATCTGAAGTTCACTTATCAGATGCACGACACGGGCGTAACGGTGGGCTACTGGCGCGCGGTGTCTCATAACCTGAACGCGATAGCTCTCGAGTGCTTTGTCGATGAGATGGCCCATGCTGCGGGCAAGGATCCGCTGCAGTATCGTATCGATATGCTCGACATGGGCGCGACCAAGCACGTTTGGTCAGGCCTGTCTGCGGGCGTGCCGGTTGGCCCGCGCTTGAAGCGTGCCCTGGAAGAAGTTCGCGCCAAGTCCGGCTGGGGCAAGAAAATGCCGGCGGGCAAGGGTATCGGCGTGGCGGCGACGGAGAGCTACAACACGGTAATCGCGTTGGTTGCCGAGGTGTCGGTTTCCAGCAACTACGACGTGACGCTGGACAAAGTCACCGCGGTGGTGGATGGCGGCACCCTGATTCACCCGGACCAGGCGCTCGCGCAGATACAGTCGACCATCAACTTCGGTCAGACGGCGGTCATGTGGGGCGAGATCACCATCAAGGATGGTGGTGTCGAGCAGAACAACTTCGACATGTACCGCATGGCGCGGATGAACGAGGCCCCCAGGGTTCTTGATATCCATTTCATCAAGAGCGACGGCACGCCGGGCGGGATGGGCGAGCCGGCGATGGCGGTGATTGGGGCCGGCATCGGCAATGCGATCTTTGCTGCTTGCGGCAAGCGTTGCCGTACCCTGCCGTTTACTCCGGAAAACATCAGCCGAGCGTAACAGCAGAATCGTCGCCCGGCCTCAGACCGGGCGGCCGAGAGCAAGTTCCTGACCCCCCAACGTTCCGCGTTGGGGGGTTTTTTATTGGCATTCCCGCAGCCGGCTGGTTTAGAATCGTTATTCCCGATGGAGCAGAACGGTACCTGTAACAGGGTCAATAGAGGTCAGTCATGGACAGCGTGGACTTGCAGGTTCTGCGTAGCAGCGTGGCCTGGCTCAGCCAGGGCCATCGCGTGATCCTTGCCACCATCGTGCAGACTTGGGGTTCTTCACCGCGGCCGGCGGGCGCAATGCTCGCGGTCCGTGGCGATGGCCTGGTGGCCGGTTCGGTATCGGGCGGTTGCGTGGAGGACGATCTGATTTTCAGGATCCGCAACAAATCGCTGGCGGTGGAGAAGCCCGAAATCGCCACCTATGGAATCAGCAAGGACGAGGCAACGCGCTACGGCCTTCCCTGCGGCGGCAAGCTGGAACTGGTGCTCGAGCCGATCAGGGACAACGACAGCGTCGTCGAACTGCTCAATCGCGTCGATCGCCACGAATTGGTGGCGCGAACTTTGGATCTGGATACCGGCGAGGTCGTGCTGCGGCCGGCGAGCCGGGCCGATGCGCCGCTGAATTTCGACCGCAAGCGGCTGACCACCGTGCACGGGCCGCGCTGGCGGCTGTTGATCATCGGGGCCGGTCAGTTGTCGCAATATCTGGCGCAGATGGCGCAGGCGCTCGACTACAGCGTCACGGTGTGCGATCCGCGCGAAGAGTATGCGGATACCTGGAACGTGGAGGGCACAGTCCTGGAACGCGGAATGCCTGATGACGTCGTCCTGGCGATGGGCCCGGATTCCCACAGCGCAGTGGTGGCGGTGACCCACGACCCGAAGCTCGATGATCTGGCGCTGATGGAGGCGCTCAAGTCACCGGCATTCTATGTCGGCGCATTGGGCTCGGCATTGAATTCGCAGAAGCGCCGCGAGCGGCTCAAGATGTTCGATCTCTCGCAGGCAGAGCTTGACCGCCTGCATGGGCCGATCGGCTTGAGCATCGGCAGTAAGACCCCGCCCGAGATCGCGGTGTCCGTTCTTGCGGAGATGACCGCGGTGCGTCACGGCGTGTACCCGAATCAAATTGGCAGCAAGAAAAAGGTGGACGTTGCGGCCGGCAGCAATCAGCAGGTGTGCGAGGACCTTACGCGGGCCTGACCCGCGGAGGGGCAGATGAGACATAGATGGGAGCCGCTGAGGCTCCCATCTTTTTTACCGGGTTTCGCAGCGTCATTTCGAGGGGGAGGGGCAGATGAGGTTGAAGAACAAGATTGCAATTGTCACCGGCGCAGGCTCGGGTTTCGGCGAAGGCATCGCCAAGCGTTTCGCCGAGGAAGGCTGCACGATCGTGGTGAACGACATCAACGTCGAGGGCGGCGAGCGCGTATCCACGGAAATCAATGCCGCCGGGGGCCGGGCGGCATTTTGCAAGGGCGACGTGTCGAAGGACGCGGACTGGAAAGCGATGCTGAAGTTCACGCTAGACACCTTTTCCGGGCTGAACATCGTAGTCAACAATGCTGGTACCACGCACCGCAACCAACCTGTGCTCAACGTGACCGAAGAACAGTTCGACCGCGTTTACGCGGTGAACGTCAAGAGCCTGTACCACAGTGCGCGCAACGTCGTGCCGCACTTCCGCCGGAAGGGCGGCGGCGTGTTCGTCACCGTCGCATCCACCGCCGGGGTGCGACCGCGGCCGGGACTGGTCTGGTATAACAGCAGCAAGGGCGCCGCAATCATCGCCAGCCGTTCGATGGCGGTCGAACTTGCGCCGGACAAGATCCGCGTGAATGTGGTCAATCCCGTGGCTGGCGATACGCCGCTGTTGCCCGAGTTCATGGGAGGCGACACGCCGGAATTGCGCGCGAAATTCGTCGCGACGATTCCCCTGGGGCGGTTCAGCAAGCCTCTGGACATCGCCAATGCCTGCCTCTACCTCGCCTCGGACGAGGCGGAGTTCATCACCGGCGCCTGTATCGAGGTGGACGGCGGCCGCTGCGTCTGATTGCCTCACCCCCCACCCTCTCCAGCGAGCTGGAGAGGGTGCCCAACGCTCGATGGAACTGAGGCCGCTATGATCTTTCACCCTCGCCGCCCGCTTGCGGGGGAGAGGGAGAAGAAAAGCGGGCGGTCGCTGGGCCGTCTCTTGTATTTCAGCTCCTTCTCCGCTTAGGGGAGAAGGCGGGCGATGAGGTGGTTCTATCCGGTGAAGGCCTGGATGCCGGTTTGTGCCCGGCCGAGGATCAACGCATGGATGTCATGCGTGCCCTCGTAGGTATTCACCGCCTCGAGATTCATGACGTGGCGGATGACGTGGTATTCGTCGGCAACACCGTTGCCGCCATGCATGTCGCGCGCCAGTCGCGCGATGTCCAGCGCCTTTCCCGCTGAATTGCGTTTGACCAGGGAGATCATCTCCGGTGCCGCCCGGCCCTCGTCCATCAGACGTCCGACGCGCAGCACGGTCTGCAGCCCCAGCGTGATCTCGGTCTGCATGTTGGCAAGTTTCAGCTGGATCAACTGATTCGCTGCCAGCGGTCGGCCAAACTGCTTGCGGTCCATCACGTAGTCGCGCGCCGCATGCCAGCAGAATTCAGCGGCGCCAAGCGCGCCCCAGGAAATGCCATAACGCGCCTTGTTCAAACAGCCGAACGGGCCTTTGAGCCCCTCGACGTTGGGAAGCAGGTTCTCGTCCGCAACGAATACATCGTCCATGACGATCTCGCCGGTAACCGATACCCGCAGACTGAACTTGCCTTCTATTTTCGGTGTGCTGAGCCCCTTCATTCCGCGTTCCAGAACGAAACCGCGGATGACATCGCGCTCGTCCTTGGCCCATACCACCATCACATCGGCGACCGGGGAGTGGGTGATCCACATCTTGGCGCCTTTCAACAAGTAGCCGCCGTCAACTTTCCTCGCCCGGGTAATCATGCTGCCCGCGTCGGAGCCATAATCCGGCTCGGTGAGCCCAAAGGCGCCGACCAGGTCGCCCTTCGCCAGGCCGGGCAGATACTTCTGCCGCTGCGCTTCGGTGCCGTAGGTATGGATCGGGTACATCACCAGCGAGGACTGCACGCTCATCGACGAACGGTAGCCGCTGTCTACCCGCTCGAGTTCGCGGGTGATGAGGCCGTAGCAGACGTGATTCAGGCCGGCGCAACCGTAACCTTCGATGGTCGGTCCGAAAAATCCCATGCTGCCCATTTCGGTAAGCACGGCGCGGTCGAATTTTTCGTGACGATTTGCCTCCACCACGCGCGGCATCAGTTTTCCCTGGCAGTAGGCGCGCGCCGAATCGCGCACCATGCGCTCCTCGTCGCTGAGCTGCTCGTCGAAGAACAAGGGATCGTCCCAGCGGAAAGACGGGCGGTTGAGCGGCGCGTTCATCGCGGTCTCCTGGAAAAACGTTCTGGACGGGCGGGATGACTGCGAACGCGGCCGGCCGCGAGGGCAGTCACGCGCTCGGTAAGGCAGGAAGTATACACAGCCGTGCGCCCGTGCCGCGATGGTTGGCGGGGGTGAGGCGCAGGAATCGGCGCCCGTGAAGGCGGACTACTTTTTCGGCTTGCTGCAGATGTCGAAGCCGTCGCGCCAGCCGGCGGCGTACTGGGGCTCGCGTTTGAAACGCTCTTCGTCCTTTTTCAGGCCGACGGTCCGTCCGGCACTGTCGCAGCCATCGAGATAACCGGCACGGAATTCAGGCGGGTAACCGCCAAGATTGATATTCGGCTCTTTCTCCCTGGCCGCGCATGCGCACAGCAGGGCGCAGACAAGAAAAACGCCCGATATGGGAGGAAATCGGGCGTCGAAACCGCAAAAGCGCATTGAAGGCGTTCAGTTCATGGGTTGAGTGAAGCTCGACATTCTAGTGAATCCCGGAATTTTGGTTAAGCGCTGCAAGACCGGCACCAAGAAACGCGTTCAGAATCCATTCAACGCGCTCTTTGCGGGGTACCGTTTCAGATCAACCGTGGCGAATGACCGTGCCGTTGACCAGCCTGACACGCTCACCGATGCTGAAGGACGGACGTTGATTCTCGTGGATCGTGCGCAGGCTGCCGTTCTCCATGCGCACGACGACGACAAAACTGAAGGTGCGGGTTTGGTCCCTGTCGCTCCGGTAAACCCTTTCAGTGGTGCCGGGTGCCGCGGCAAGCCTGCCGTCATTGCCGCCGGCCTTTTGCGCTTTGATGGAGTCCACGACACCGCAGTTCGGGCAGGAAGGCTTGCGCGTGGGAAGGCGTGCACCGGCGCGAAAGATCAGCGGCTTGCCGGGCGCCGCGGTTTCCCCGGCGCTGCGGGTCAACCCCTTGTGGGCAAGGCTGGAAGGCACCCGGTTCAAGCCAGAAGTCGGCGGCGCCGGCGCGCCGCCGAAGGCGGAATGGTAATTGAGGCTCGATCCGGCGATGGGCAGGTGACCCGTTATCGCGGTAATTCCGATGCCGCCGAACGCGAACACGGAAGCGGCAGCGGCGATCTTCAAGAGGGCCAAAAGGCGGCTTTTCTGGTCCATTTTCTTCCAGTTGGTTTCCGGCAGTGGATTGGTTTCGTCTCGATGGGCCAGCGGACGCGGTTCCAATCGAAACCGCCTTCCGCGCAGCCACTTTGAGAGCTCTATAACGCAGCCTTCGTGCCAGAAATTATTTAGATAATCCAGGCAGATAGTTATGCGCCAACAAGGACTTGGGACCCGCCGCGGCTGTCGCCAGACCGCGACGCGGAGCCCCGATTCGAGCCTGACCACGCACTCAAAACCGGAAATTCAATGTCGTCCCGGGACGACATGACGCTGCCGGCTAGAGCACCTTGAACAGCTTGGGATCCAGGTGGTGGCGTTGCAGCAGCTTGTAGAACTCGGTGCGATTACGCTTGGCCAGGCGCGCCGCCTGGGTGACGTTGCCGCCGGTGATCTTGAGGAGTTTGGCGAGGTATTCGCGCTCGAACTCGCTGCGTGCTGCCTCGAAGGATGACAATTCGGCAGTCTGGCCGCGAATGGCGTTTTCAACCAGCGCCGGTGGAATGATCGGCGTGGTCGACAACGCAACCGCTTGCTCGACGACGTTGTACAGTTCACGTACGTTGCCGGGCCACGACGATTTCACCAGGATTTCCATCGCTTCGGCGGCAAAGCCATTAAGCGGTTTCTTGTACTTGTCGGCAAGTTGCGCGAGGAAGTACGCCGCAAGCACCGGAATGTCTTCGCGCCGCTCGGCGAGCGAGGGCAGCGCGAAAGACACGACGTTGAGACGGTAATAGAGGTCTTCGCGGAACGCTCCGACCTTGATTGCATCCTCGAGATTGCGATGCGTCGCAGAGATGATGCGCACGTCCACGGCAATGGTCTGGGTCGAGCCAATGGCACGGATCTCTTTTTCCTGCAGAACACGCAGCAGCTTCACCTGCAGCGGCAGCGACATGTCGCCGATCTCATCGAGGAAAACCGTGCCGCCTTCGGCCGACTGGAACAGCCCCTTGTAGTCCCGGGCGGCGCCGGTGAACGAGCCTTTCGTATGACCGAACAGCTCGGACTCCAGCAATTGTTCGGGTATGGCGCCGCAGTCGACGGCAACAAATGGCTTCTCGGCGCGTGGGCTTGCCCGGTGTACCGCCCGTGCCAGCAGTTCTTTGCCGGTACCGCTTTCGCCGCGGATCAGCACGCTGGCATCGCTCGCCGCCACCAGCTTGGCCTTGCCGAGAATGCTTTCCATCGCCGGGCTGCGGGTTATGATTTCGACGCGCCAGTTGGCGTCACCGGCAGCCTTGTCAGCGGGGCTGCCGCTCAGGGTGATGGCTCTTTCGACCTGTTGCAGCAGTTCCTTGCCGTCGAAAGGCTTGGTGAGATAGCCGAATACGCCGCGCTGAGTCGCCGCAACTGCATCCGGTATCGTGCCGTGCGCGGTGAGGATGATGACCGGCAACGCCGGGTTGCTTTTGTGGATGTTTTCGAACAGCGCCATCCCGTCCATTCCGCTCATGCGAAGATCGGTTATTACCAGTTGCGGGGTGGAGGCAGAGAGCCGCGCCAACGCGCGCTCCGCGCTATCTGCGCTCTCCACGGCATAGCCCGCGCCCTCGAGACGGAACGTCAGCAGCCGCAGCAGATCGGGATCGTCGTCGACGATGAGTATTCGTGCCTTTGACATGATTACCTTCTCTTCGGTGGCGGTGCTGTTTGTTCGCGCTCGATCATCTTCATTTCCAGTTCCAGAATGGCCCCCAGCTTCTGCTGCAGGGCATCGGCGCGGCGCTGTTCTTCCTTGGCTCTTGCCGTTTGCTGCTGAACGGCCTCATCCAGTCGTTTGAGCTCGGCAAGCTGCGCATGCAGCACGAGGGCCAGCGGACGCAGCACGGACTTCCCGTAGCGCGGGTCATTCAAGAAAGGCTGAATCAGGTTCAGTGCTGCCTGGTCATCGCGAAACCCGCTTCCTGGCAGCGACAGCAGCATGGCGAGCCGCACCCGATCGAGCTCGGTGCCGTCCTTCTCGAATGCCCGACTGGCCGATTCGAGTTCTCGCGCAAGGTCTGCGCCCCTGAGCTGGAGTGCATTTTCGTAGAATTGCAGTGCGCGGGTGTCATCGTCCAGCATGGGCTCAACGACCGCCTGCTGCCACGGGTCGCGACGCGTGGCCGGGGAGGTGGGAGGGTAGAACGCCACCACCAACGCGGCCCACACCACAACACCCCCCCAGGACAAGCCCAAAAAGGGGCCCCCGCCCACACCACGGTGGGC
>JBQTIV010000186.1:0-16018 GCA_052387775.1 Betaproteobacteria bacterium | reverse complement strand
ACCCCTCACCCCTCACCCCTCACCCCTCACCCATCACGGTATTTGAACGATCTCGACGTTGCGCGGCCTTGACTTGAAATAGCGGCTGAGGATCTTGTAAGTGTCGAGATCGAACGAGGGCTCGGTCCGGGACTGCAGCACGTCGAACATTTCCGCCTGCGAATTGAGCGTGCCCAGGTAACACCAGTGGTCGAGAACGTGAATATCGGTTCGCGTGCTGTGTGGATCGTATTCGCGTATGCCGATCCGCCCATGAAACGGCCAGGCCTGCAGGCGCAGCGAATGCAGCGCCTGCGTTACCCGCATCGAGTGGGAAATTGCGCTTTCCTGGCCGACGCAGGCCCCGCGGCAACGTTTGAGCTGATACGCAAAGCAGGGACCCTTGCCTTTCTCCAGCCCGATTCCAATGTGACACAGCCCGTGTTCATCGGCGATTTCCCGCAATGCGTTCAGCGCCACCCGGCGCGAGCGGAACATGCCGTAGAGGTTGTCCAGTCGGGAGAAGCTGACGTCCGCGGCGCTTACCAGCTGCGGCGTCTTGGGTCCGTTCACCGGCTCCCAGCGGAAGGCGCACAAGTCGTTGTTGCGCCGCAGCCGTCGGTTGTGGATGGGCGCGAGCCGCTTGACCAGCTGTGCTTCCTTGATCAACGCACCCAGTTCCCCCGCGGTTTCGATCCACTCGACGCGGGTGATTTCCTGTGAAATGCGCATGTCCTTGGCAACGCGGTGATCGCTGTTGAAGTGCGACATTACCCGCGACCGCAGGCCGATGCTCTTGCCCACGTACAGTGCAATGTCGTTGTCGCCGTAAAATACGTACACGCCCGGCCCTTCGGGAATGTCGTCCAGCACGCTGGCCGACAGGCCCGGAGGCAGCGCTGGTTTCTTCAGCAAGTCCTCCACGGCCGCGTGGATTACGTCGTGCCCCAGTTCGAGGTGGACCTGGCGGGTGAATTCCCACAACACGCGCGCATCGGCGAGCGCGCGGTGGCGGCCGTCACAGGTCAGGCCGTGCCGTTCTATCAGACTGTCGAGATTGTGGCGGCGGTGCTGGGGATACAGCCGTCGCGACAGCTTGACGGTGCACAGCACCTTTGGCTGATAGCGCATCCCGAGGCGGCGGAACTCGTTCTTGAGGAAACCGTAGTCGAAGCGGGCGTTGTGGGCCACCAGCACTTTGCCTTCGAGCCGTCCCTGGAGCGACTCGGCGAGATCGGCGAAAGTCGGGGCATTGGCCACCATGGCGTCGGTGATCCCCGTGAGCGTTTGAATCGAGAGTGGGATACGCATTTGCGGATTGACCAACGAACTCCATTCGCCGACATGGTGCCCGCAATCCACTTCCACCAGACCGATTTCGGTAATGCGATCGTAATGCGCCGTTGCCCCGGTGGTTTCCAGATCGAGGAATACCAGTGGACGATCAAGCATGTCCGCCCTCCTACAGCACCGGCACCAGCAACAGTGCGACGATGTTGATGATCTTGATCAGCGGGTTCACCGCCGGACCGGCAGTGTCCTTGTAGGGGTCGCCGACGGTGTCACCGGTTACCGCGGCCTTGTGCGCGTCGGAACCCTTGCCGCCGTGATGTCCGTCCTCGATGTATTTCTTGGCGTTGTCCCATGCGCCGCCGCCGGTGGTCATCGAAATCGCCACGAACAATCCGGTGACGATGGTGCCGATCAGAAGTCCGCCGAGTGCTTTGACGCCCGCGCCTGGGCCCATCAGCCAGTTCATGCCGAAGGCAACGACCACCGGAACCAGCACCGGAAGCAGCGACGGCACGATCATTTCCTTGATCGCCGCCTTGGTCAGCATGTCGACGGCGCGCGAATAATCCGGCTTGGCGGTGCCTTCCATGATGCCCTTGATCTCGCGGAACTGGCGCCGGACTTCGTGCACCACCGATCCGGCAGCGCGGCCCACTGCTTCCATGGCCATCGCGCCGAATAGATAGGGCACTAGGCCGCCGAAAAACAGCCCGATGATCACCGCCGGATCGGACAGGCTGAATTCCACCAGCTTGCCCTGCGCCTCGAGATTGTGGGTGTAGTCGGCGAACAGCACCAGTGCTGCCAGGCCGGCGGAGCCGATGGCGTAGCCCTTGGTCACTGCTTTTGTGGTATTGCCCACCGCGTCGAGCGGATCGGTGATGTCACGAATCTTCGACGGTAGCTCGGCCATCTCGGCGATACCGCCGGCGTTGTCGGTGATCGGGCCGTAGGCATCCAGCGCCACGATCATGCCGGTCATGGACAGCATAGCCGTGGCGGCCACGGCAATGCCGTAAAGGCCGGCGAGCGAGTAGGAAGCCCAGATCGAGGCGCACACCGCCAACACCGGCAAAGCGGTTGCTTTCATCGAAACGCCGAGGCCGGCGATGATGTTGGTAGCATGGCCGGTCTGCGAGGCTGCCGCAATGTGACGCACCGGGCCATATTCGGTGGCGGTGTAGTACTCGGTGATGACCACCATCGCCGCGGTCAGCACCAGGCCGACCAGCGAAGCGTAGAAAAGATTCATGGCGCCGATTGGACTGTCGGCCATCATCTTCGCGGTGATGAAGTAGAAGGCGATCGCGGCCAGTACACCGGACACGATCACGCCCTTATACAGCGCGTTCATGATCTTGCCGCCCTCGGAAGTCTTTACGAAGAAGGTGCCGACGATCGAGGCGATGATCGAAGCGCCACCCAGTACGAGCGGATAGAGGATGCTGTTCGCGCCGACCGATTCTACCATCAGGCCGCCGAGCAGCATGGTGGCGACGATGGTGACCGCGTAGGTTTCGAACAGGTCGGCCGCCATGCCGGCGCAGTCGCCGACATTGTCGCCCACGTTGTCCGCGATCACTGCAGGGTTGCGCGGGTCGTCTTCCGGAATGCCGGCTTCGACTTTGCCTACCAGGTCGGCGCCGACGTCGGCGCCCTTGGTGAAGATTCCGCCGCCCAGACGCGCAAAGATCGAGATCAGCGACCCGCCGAAGGCCAGGCCCACCAGCGCGTGCAACGCCCTGGCTTCGCCCGCTGAAGGCAGAATCAGCGCGTAGTAACCGGCCACGCCCAGCAGACCCAGTCCCACCACCAGCATGCCGGTGATCGCGCCGCCACGGAAGGCCACGTTGAGCGCGGCATTAATGCCGTGATTGGCGGCCTCGGCAGTACGCACGTTGGCGCGCACCGAGATGAACATGCCGATGTAGCCGGTGGCACCGGAGAGCAGCGCGCCGACGATGAAGCCGATCGCGGTATACCAGTCGAGCCCGAAGCCCAGCACGAAAAACAGCACTGCACCGACGATGGCGATGGTGGTGTACTGGCGATTCAGGTAGGCCTGGGCGCCCTGCTGCACGGCACGCGCGATTTCCTGCATGCGCGCGTTGCCGGCAGGCCTGCCCAGTATCCACGTGATCGAGATCGCACCGTAAATGATCCCGATGATCGCGCACACCAGCGCGAAGATCAGTGCTGAAGACATGACTCCCCCTTTTATCTGTAATCGGTTCAGGGCCGAATGACGGGCCGGCCCCATGACCCTGGAATGAATGAACGCCGCATCGCTTTCCGGAGTTAAGCGCGGGAAGGGGGCGGCCGGCCAACGCGCGATTTTATCCGAATTCTCCCGGCGGATTGCCCCGTTTTGAACGGGCGGCGGGGCTCAAAGATTGAATGCGGGCAGTTTCTTCGCCACCGCGACGTTTTTGAGGATCACGTAAGCGGGAAGCCCATCCTTGAAAGGCGGAAAGTCCTCCCCACGGATCAGCGGCGCCAGATAGTCGCGGCATTTCTGTGTGATCTGCAAGCCGTCCTCGCTGATGAAATCGCGAGGCATGAACTTCTCCTTGTTTGCCACGTCCTTCAGCTCGGCGACGCCCACCGTCCATTTGTAGGGTTGTTGAGATCTGCGCACGATCGTCGGCATCACCGCGTTTTTTCCCGCGAGCGCAAGCTCTACCGCCGCCTTGCCTACCGCGTAGGCATGCGCGACATCGGTGCCCGAGGCAATGTGGCGGGCGGCGCGCTGAAGGTAGTCGGCCACCCCCCAATGGAATTTCAGGTTCAGTCCTTCCCTGACCATGTTCGCTACTACTGGCGCGACGCCACCGAGTTGTGCGTGGCCGAAGGCATCGCGCAGCCCCTGGTCGGAAAGGAACTTGCCGTCCGCACCCTTTAGGCCTTCCGATACCACTACCGAACAGTAGCCATATTCCTTCACCATGGCGTTCACCTTGGCGAGAAACGTCGCCTTGTCGAAGGCGATTTCCGGAAACAGGATGACGATCGGCAGGTCGGTTTTCGCGTCGGCCGCCAATGCGCCTGCAGCCGCGATCCAGCCGGCGTGACGACCCATCACTTCCAGGACGAACACCCTGGTGGAGGTTTTCGCCATGCTCGCGACGTCGAAGCTGGCTTCACGCAGAGATACCGCGACATACTTCGCCACCGAACCGAAACCAGGGCAGCAGTCGGTGACCGGAAGATCGTTGTCCACGGTCTTGGGCACGAGTATCGCCTGGACCGGATAGCCCAGGGTGGCGGAAAGCTGCGACACCTTCAGGCAGGTATCGGCGGAATCGCCGCCGCCGTTGTAAAAGAAATAGCCGATGTCATGCGCCTTGAATACATCAATCAGGCGCTGGTACTGGGCGCGGCTTTCCTCAAGACCCTTGAGCTTGTAGCGGCAGGAGCCGAATGCGCCGGCCGGCGTATGGCGCAACGCCGCGATGGCTGACGCCGACTCCCTGCTGGTGTCGATCAGGTCCTCGGTGAGAGCGCCGATGATGCCATTGCGGCCGGCGTAGACCTTGCCGATTTTGCTCTTGTGCCTGCGCGCGGTCTCGACGACCGCGCACGCGGACGCATTGATGACGGCGGTCACTCCGCCTGACTGCGCATAGAACGCGTTTCTGTTTGCCATTTCATGTGCTCCTCGGAAACCTTTTCACCGCAAAGACGCAAAGAACGCAAAGTGGACCCCCTGGCAAAAGAGAACAAGATCGTGTCGTTCCTTGCCGGGATAGCGATTACTCGCGACAAAAGCGGGTTCCGTACACTGGTGGCTTTTTCCCGGATATTTTTTTGCGCATTTCTTTGCGTTCTTTGTGTCTTTGCGGTGAAAGATCTGTCATTTCAAAGCGGCGAAGATGCGCTCGCGGATGGCTTCCATCGAGCCGAGTCCGGCGATCTTGACGTACTTCGGCGCCCCGGGATTGCCGCTTGCCGCCCACGTCGAGTAATAGGCCACCAGCGGCTTGGTTTGCGAGTGATACACCTCGAGACGCTTCTTCACGGTTTCTTCCTTGTCGTCGCCGCGTTGGATCAGGTCTTCGCCGGTGGCGTCGTCCTTGCCCGCGATGCGCGGCGGATTGAACGCGATGTGATAAGTGCGCCCCGATGCGGGATGCACGCGGCGGCCGGACAGCCGCTTGATGATTTCGGCATCGTCCACGTCCACTTCGACCACATAATCGAGACTCACGCCCGCGCTCTTCATGGCTTCGGCCTGCGGAATGGTGCGCGGAAAACCGTCGAACAGGAAACCCCTGGCGCAATCCGGCTGCCTGATGCGCTCCTTGACCAATCCGATGATGACTTCATCCGGCACCAGCGCGCCGGCATCCATGAACTTCTTCGCTTCCCGACCAAGACGCGTGCCGGCCTTGACGGCGGCGCGCAGCATGTCGCCAGTGGAAATCTGCGGGATGCCCAACTTCTCGGTTATGAAGGCAGCCTGCGTGCCTTTACCCGCGCCGGGTGCGCCGAGGAGAATGAGTCGCATGTCGTTCCTGTTGAAGAGCCAAGTGCCGAGTGATGGCGGACCACGCCGTCCGCTGCAAACTGCCGCGCAGTGCGAATTATAAGTGGTGACTCAGCGTGCGACGCCAGTGAAGGCTTGGCGCATTTTTTCCAGATCCGCGGGCGTGTCTACCCCGGGCTCCGGCGCCTGATCGGTGATCGCCACGCTGATGCGGTGGCCGTGCCACAGAGCGCGCAGTTGCTCCAGCGATTCGAACTGCTCGATTGCCGCGGGCGCGAGCATCGCATGATTCCTGAGAAACTCGCAGCGATACGCGTACACACCCAGATGACGATATGCCGGAAGCCCGGCCGGCATTCGCGAGCGGTCCGCACTGAAGGTATCGCGCGCATACGGGATCGGTGCGCGCGAGAAGTACAGCGCATAGCCGTCCTTGTCAATCACCACCTTGACCGCGTTCGGATCGAACATTTCTGCCGCTTCATGGATCGGATGACAGGCCGTGGCGATCGCCGCATCGTCATGACCGGCGAGTTGCTGCGCAACCGTACGGATCAGCGCCGGTGCAATGCGCGGCTCATCGCCCTGCGCGTTGACAACGATCTGCTGCCCGTGCCAGCCCCGCTGGAAGGCCACTTCGGCGATGCGATCGGTGCCGGAAGCGTGATCCGCGCGCGTCATCATCGCGCGGTGGCCATGGCGGCCGACCGCATCGAGGATCCTGCCGTCATCGGTTGCCACAATGACCTCGGCCGCACCCGATTCGCGCGCGCGATCGGCGACATGTACCACCATCGGCTTGCCGGCGATGTCGGCGAGCGCTTTGCCAGGCAGACGCGAAGAGGCGTAACGGGCGGGGATGACGACGACGAAATGCATGGGGTGAGGGGTGAGGCGTGAGGGGTGAGCGGGTTTCTGACTCCTAACCCCTCACGCTCCTCTCCTCACGCATTCACAGCTCTTCTTCCGGTGGAAGCCGTCTTGCCTCGTCTTCCAGCATCACCGGGATGTCGTCGCGGATCGGGTAGGCGAGCCGGCAGGGCTTGCAGATGAGTTCCCGCTCCGTCTTGCGGTGCACGAGCGGACCCTTGCACAGGGGGCAAACCAGGATGTCGAGGAGCTTAGGATCCATGGCGCGTTTTCAGTCTGTTGAGGATGAGTTGGCCGAGTTCGGGATCGACGGCGGCGTCCACCGACAGTGACCACTGGTTTTCCCGTGCGAAGCGCTCGCATTTTATCGCATCCTTCTCGGTCATGATGATCGCATCCGCACCCTCGAAGTCGAGGTCGGCGGGCGCGAACGGATGATGGTCCGGGAAGGCATGTGCGGTGAAACTCAACCCCAGACGTTGCAGATGCTCGAAGAATCGCAAGGGATTGCCGATGCCGGCCAGCGCATGCAAGCGCCGTCCCTGGAATTCCGATACGGCTGAGGTATGGCCGGGATTGAGCAGGTTTTGGAAGCGGCTGCCTTCGAGGGTCATGCCGAAATGCGACGCCATGCGCAGCCCTGGATCGCCCGGCCCGTTGATCACCACCGCATCCACCGAGCGCAGCCGCGCCGCGCTTTCGCGCAGCGGGCCGGCCGGCAGCGGCATGCCGTTGCCCACACCGCGGCTGCCATCGAGGACCACGATCTCGAGGTCGCGCCCCAGGCGGTAATGCTGCAGCCCATCGTCGCATACGATGACGTCGCACTCCGGATTTGCGCTCAACAGCGCGCGCGCCGCGGCAACCCTGTCACGCCCGATCCAGACCGGGCAGCGGCTGCGGCGTGCCAGCAACACCGGCTCGTCTCCGGCCACGGCCGGATCGGAGTCTGCGTTCACCGCCAGCAGGCCGGCGCGCCCGCCGTAACCGCGGCTGACGATGCCGGGCTTGAATCCCTTTTCCTGGAGCACACCACACAGCCACAGCGTGAGCGGCGTCTTGCCGGTGCCGCCGGCGGTTATATTGCCCACCACGATGACCGGTACCCGCAGCCGCTCCGAGCGCAGCACGCCGATCCCATAGGCGAGCCTGCGCAAACTCGCCGAGAACAAGAACAGCGACGCCAGCGGCAACAGGGCGACGGATAGCCAGGACAGACGATACCAATGGCGATCGGAAAAGGGCACGCGGGCTCCCCTGGGGTTGCGGTGCAATGGTACCGCGGTGCGCGAGGCGCGCCGGAACTCAGCGCGGCAACTGCGCGGTAAAGGTGATCTTGCCGAAGCCCGCGATCTGTGCGGCTTCCATGATGCGGATCACCGACTGATGCGTGGCGTTGGCATCGGCGTTGATGATGATCACCGGATCGGGATTGTCACCGGCAGCGCGCCGCAACTCGTTGGCGAATGCTTCACGGCTGGTAAACGTCACCGTTGTGCGATTAACCATGTACTGGCCGGTGGCGGATACCCCGACATTGATCTGGTTTGGCTGCTCGGCCGGCCGATTGGCTTCCGCCGTGGGCAGGTTGATCTGCAGTTCGGAGTACTTGGAGTAAGTCGTGGTGATGGCGAGGAAAATGACGATGACGATCAGCACGTCGATGAATGGCACCAGATTGATTTCAGGCTCTTCCTGGAATGAACCACGGCGGAAATTCATCGCGTGCTTCCTCTGACGGTTCAGGCCTTGCGCGCGCCCTGAATGATCTCGACGAGCTTTACAGCCTGGATTTCCATCTCCACCACCAGCGAGTCCACCCGCGCGCGGAAATGGCGGTAAAACACCAGGCTGGGAACGGCGACGATGATGCCGAAGGCGGCGTTGTACAACGCAATCGAGATGCCGTGCGCAAGTTGCGCCGGATTGGCCATCCCGGTCGGGGCCTGTGCTCCAAAGATCTCGATCATGCCGATGATGGTGCCGAGCAGTCCGAGCAACGGCGACATGGTGGCAATGGTGCCGAGCGTCGTAAGGAAACGGGCAAGGTCATGCGCGGCGGCGCGTCCCGCCTCTTCGATGGATTCGCGCATGATTTCACGCGTGCTGCCGACATTGCGCAGCGCCGCGCCGAGGATCCTGCCCATAAGTGAAGACTGCGCAAGCCGGTCCAGCATCTCCGGCGACACGCCCCTCTGGCGGTATTCCTGCACCACCTGCGCCAGCAGGCCGCGCGGTGCCACAATCTCCTGGCGCAGAGACCAGAAGCGCTCGCCGATGATGCCGACCGCGACGATCGAGCACAGGATAATGGGCCAGATTGGCCATCCGGCCGCTTCGATGATGGCTAGCACGTAGTCTCCAATACGTCAGAAAAATCGCGACACTTTAAACTGCATCGTCTACACGGGCAAGTTTGCATCATCGACCTGGATAGCGTGGACAAAGCGCGCTCCCGATCGAAAAAACTGTCCACAATCTCTGTGGATAACACGGTGTATAGCTTGTACAAAGAGATGGTAAGTGGAGTTGGCAAAAGCATTTTTTGTTCAGCGATTAAAAAATATGCGCCTTGTTTTTCTTTTCTTTTTCAGTGAGTTGCGTTTGAGGGCCGCGTGGTTGTGCGGTCTCCGCGTTGCCGGCATTACCGATTTGTGACCATTGTGGATGAACAACGGTGCCGGGCGCAGGTTGTCAAGAGGCGAAAACGAAGGCGAAACGGTGAATAAATCTTCGCCGAAACAACGTGGGCATCGAAGCAGGTGGCGGGCAGACCGGGCCGGGCTGGCTCGAATAGAATGGCGCGCATGAACATGAACTTGCAGGACCCGGCGAACATCGTCATCAGCGTCTCCGAACTCAACCGGCGGGCGCGCGCGCTGGTCGAATCGGGCTTTGCGTTGCTATGGGTTGCTGGCGAAATCTCCAACTTCACGCGCGCGAGCTCCGGCCACTGCTATTTTCTTCTGAAGGACGCGCAGGCGCAGGCGCGCTGCGTGTTCTTCCGCCACAAAGCCTCCGCGCTGGATTGGCAGCCTGAGAATGGCATGCAGGTCGAAGTGCGCGCGGCTCCCACGCTGTACGAGACGCGCGGAGACTTTCAGCTCAACGTCGAGACCATGCGACGCTCCGGCCTGGGCGCGCTGTTTGAGGCGTTCGAGCGGCTGAAGAAAAAACTGGAGCAGGAAGGCCTGTTCGAGGCTTCCCGCAAGAAGCCGTTACCTGCTTTTCCCCAGGTTATTGGTATCGTCACCTCTGACAAAGCCGCGGCCCTTCGCGATGTGCTTACCACGCTGGCCCGGCGCATGCCGGCGATCCGCATCGTGCTATATCCGACGCCGGTACAGGGCGAGGGCGCGGGAGCGAGAATTGCGCAGGCCGTCCGCAGCGCTTCGGCGCGCGCCGACGCAGACGTCCTGATCGTCTGCCGCGGCGGCGGCAGCATGGAAGACCTGTGGGCATTCAACGAGGAAGTGGTGGCCCGCGCCATTGCCGATTGCGCGATCCCAGTCATATCGGGAGTCGGTCACGAAACCGATTTCACCATCGCTGATTTCGTCGCCGATGCGCGGGCGCCGACGCCCAGCGCTGCCGCGGAGCTGGCGAGCCCGAATCGCGAAGAGTTGCTGGTACGCTTGGGAGCGTGGTACCGGCAGCTTAAACGCGCTGCCGATCGACTGCTGGAAGCCCGAATGCAGCAGCTCGACCACTTGGGCAAACGCCTGGTTCACCCGGGCGAGCGCATGCGCAACCAGAAACAGCACCTCGCCCATCTGGCGACGCGGCTGAAATCGTCCATGGCAAGAGTGCTCGACACATCGTTGTGGCGAATTGCCGAACACCTGGGCAGATTGCGGGCGCAGCGGCCTGACCTCGATGCGGCCGCTCTGCGGCGGCGGGACCTGGCGCTGCGCCTGAAGCTCGGGCACGCCCGACTGCTGGAGCTTCAGGATGTGCGGCTGCGCAGGCTGGGCGCGAACCTGGCGCACCTCAATCCGCAGTCGGTACTGGAACGCGGCTACAGCATCGTAACCAGGAATGACGGTGCCATCGTGCGTTCGGTGGCTGAAGTGCAGACCGGTGAACGGCTGCGGCTGGCGTTTGCGCGTGGCGCGGCGCGGGCGCGGGTCGAGAGCAAGGAAGACGGGAAATGATTGCGGCAAGCGGGAGGGAAGGGGTATTGTTAGCGCGCCAGCCGGGTTCCGCCCGTCGAACAATCCCGCCTGTGCTCAAGCGCTGAACCGGGCCAGGCCAATCTACCAGACTAATAGTGAGGAGGAGATATGTTGCTCGTGAATAGAATACTTTCCCTGATCGCCTTGGCCATGTTTGCGGCGCTGTCGATGAACGCGAACGCCCAGCTTGCCGACAAGAAGGTGCTGACGCTCGACGCGGCAAAGAAAATCGCTGCGGCGGCGGAAGACGAAGCGCGGAAAAACAACTGGAACGTGGTCATCGCCGTGGTGGACGACGGCGGGCATCTGGTCTACCTGCAGCGCATCGACGGCACGCAAACCGGCAGCATCGACGTGGCCATCGGCAAGGCCCGCACGTCGGCAGCATTCAAGCGTCCTACCAAGATTTTCGACGAGCTGGCCAAGACGCGGCCCTCGATCACGTCCATCTCGCCGAACGCGGTGCTCCTCGAAGGCGGCGTGCCGGTCGTGGTGGGCGGTCAAGTTGTCGGTGCAGTCGGGGTAAGCGGCGTCACCTCGGCCCAGGATGCGCAGATAGCCGAAGCGGGCATCGCCGCGCTGGGCATGTAGGCATCTTCCCAAGCCGGGGCGGCCACGCCCCGGCTTGGGCTTGAAGTCTCACCACGAGAGCGCGAATCTTGATTGCGATCTTAGCTGATGGCCTCGTCAAGATTGCGCTTCAACCACTCTCCGACCTCGCCGGGCAGGTCCTCTGCCAGACAGTCGAAAGTAGTCAATCCTTGCATGGCACGCAGCCAGGTGAGCTGGCGTTTTGCCAGCTGCCTGGTCGCGGCAATGGCTTTGTCGCGCAACGTCGCCAACCCGAACTCGCCGTCGAGATATTGCCATGCCTGCCGGTAGCCCACGCAGCGCATCGAGGGCAGTGAGGGCTTGAGGTCGTACTCCTCACGCAGCGCGCGCACCTCGTTGATCAGCCCCAGTTCCAGCATTTCCTCGAAACGCGCGGCGATGCGTTGATGCAGAGCCGCGCGGTCCCCCGGTATCAGCGCGATCGGGATCAGGCGGTAGGGCAGGCTTGTGCTCCTGCCCTCAGCGATCAACTCGGACATGGGCTTCCCGGTCAAATAGTAAATTTCCATTGCGCGCTGAATGCGCTGCGCATCGCTCGGGTCCAGGCGCGCAGCGGTGATCGGATCAATGCGCTCGAGCTCGCGATGCATGGCGGGCCAGCCCGCCTCGATGGCCATCGCGTCGATTACCATGCGGATGTCCGCGTCTGCCGCGGGCAGGTCGGAAAGCCCCTCCTGCAATGCCTTGAAATAGAGCATGGTGCCGCCGGTGAGCAGCGGCACGCGATTGCGTTCGACGATGCCGCGCATGACCTCAAGCGCGTCGTCGCAAAACTGCGCCGCCGAGTATTTTTCGGTGGGATCGATGATGTCGATCAGATGGTGCGGCACCTCGAGTCGCGTCGCCAGATCAGGTTTGGCGGTACCGATGTCCATGTGCCGGTACACCAGCGCCGAATCGACACTGACGATTTCCACCGGAAAATGCCGCGCCAGATCCAGCGTGACCCCGGTCTTGCCGCTGGCGGTGGGACCCATGAGCAGGATCGCTGTCGGGCGATCCTGCGGTGAGGGGTGAGGGGTGAGGGGTGAGGGCTGAGGCATGGTTCGTGACTGTCGTAACTATCGTGACTGCCGTGAACGGGCGTAATACGCCGTCACGCATATGCGGCCATAGGCCTCATGCGATGGAATTGTAGTTCCGGCATCGCGTAGCGCTTCGCGGGCCACGAGCCTGCACTGAAACGCGCGATAAGGCGGCGCGTTTTCACGGCCGTCACGGCTTCACTGTCCTCTCATGAACATTTTGTCCAGCTCGCTTATCGTGACCTGGAACCAGGTTGGCCGCCCGTGGTTGCATTGACCGGAGCGCTCGGTGGCTTCCATGTCGCGCAGCAACGCGTTCATCTCGGCCAGGCTGAGCGAACGATGGGCCCGGACCGCCGCATGACAGGCCATAGTGGAAAGCAATTCGTTCTGGCGCTCGGCGAGCACGCGGCTGCCACCGAATTGCGTGACTTCCCTCAGCACGTCGCGGGCGAGCTCAACTGCGTCGGCCTGGGCGAGCGTCATCGGTACCGCTCGTACCGTGATTGCGTTAGGCGCGATGACCGCGAGATCGAACCCGAGCGTCGACAAAGTCTGCGCATTGTCTTGGACCGCTGCCACCTCTAGCGCGCTTGCCGCCATGGTGGCCGGGATCAACAGCTGCTGTGTCGTGATGCGTTCATCGTCGAGTGCTTCCTTTAGTTGCTCGTAGACGATGCGCTCGTGGGCGGCGTGCATGTCCACCACCACCAGGCCCCTGTCGTTCTGCGCCAGGATATAAATCCCGGCCAGTTGCGCCAGGGCAAATCCAAGCGGATGCTGCACGTCCTGCGACAGCGCCGCAGGCGCGCGTTCCGGTGACCACAGTGCGGACTGGTCCGACCCGAACAGTGTTGCATAGAACGCTGCCGGCTCCGCGGCGTGCAGCTCCATGCCGGACTGGCGCAACCGGCCTGTGTCCATGTGCGCGATTGCCGCCGCGGGCGCGGACTGAGGTGCCGGCGGCGTTCCCGCGCGGGTTCCGGCCAGCGCCTTCTCGAGCGCGTGGAAGACTAATTGGTGAACGCCGCGCGCGTCCCTGAAGCGCACTTCGATCTTGGTGGGATGGACGTTGGCATCCACCAACGCCGGGTCCAGATCCAGAAACAGAACGTAGCCGGGATGACGCTCGTGATGCAGCACATCGTGGTAAGCCTGGCGAACCGCGTGCGCCAACAGCTTGTCGCGAACGTAACGGCCGTTGACGAAGAAATACTGCGCGTCGCGCGCCCCGCGCGAGTAAGTTGGTTGCGCGACCAGGCCGTACAGGCGAAAATTGCCGGCGTCGACCTGCACCGGGATCGCGGCCTCGCGGAACGCTTCTCCAAGGACGGCATGGATGCGCTCCTCGGTGCTGCCCGCATGCAGATGCGCCTGCGCCCGGCTATTATGCGTAAGCGTGAAGCGCACCAGCGGGCGGGATAGGGCCGCGCGTCTGAAAGTTTCTTCGCTGTGGGCGAACTCCGTCGCCGGACTCCTGAGGAATTTGCGCCGGGCAGGGGTGTTGAAGTAAAGGTCGCGCACTTCGACCGTGGTGCCGGCGGCGGCGGCGGCGGCGGGTTCGGGTGCGGACGACGTTCCGCCGCTTGCATCCACCTTCCAGCCGTGCACGCTGTCCTTGGTCCGGCTCAGAAGGCTTAGATGGGATACGGCCGCAATGCTGGCGAGCGCTTCACCACGGAATCCCAGGCTGGCGACGCGTTCGAGGTCTTCGAGCGTGGCGATCTTGCTGGTGGCGTGGCGGGCAAGCGCAAGCGGCAGATCTTCCGCGCCGATGCCTGCACCGTCGTCGGCGACACGGATCTTCCGGATGCCACCCTCGGCGAGTTGCACCACGACTTCGGAGGCGCCCGAATCCAGGCTGTTCTCCAACAATTCCTTGAGCGCGGAGGCCGGTCGCTCGACTACTTCTCCAGCCGCAATCTGGCTGATCAGGAGGTCGGGAAGCAGGTGAATGGCGGGCATCGAAGAGGCTCCGGGGTCGGCAACGATTATAGCTGGAGGGCCTGGCGTGGCGCCCCGCGAAACATCCAATCCCGGCGCGCGCAACCGAGCCGGGCACCTGCGGACGCGACGCGCTTGCACGCCGTCTTGCTGCAATGTCGCTTGCCTCGCCTTTCACATATAATTGCCAAATTTTGCAATACCCACCTTGGCCTCCATGACGAGCGCATCGTTTCTCCGGGGGCCAGCTCGACAGGGAGGTTATTCCATTCATGCAGATTGGCATACCGGCAGAAATCCGCGCGGGCGAAACGCGCGTCGCGGCGACTCCGGAAACGGTGAAGAAGCTGGCCGGCACCAACCATCATGAGTTGCTGGTCGAGAGCGGCGCGGGCGCCGGCTGTTCGATAGCGGACTCCGATTTCGTGGCCGCCGGCGCCACCATCGTGCGCAGCGCTGCCGAGGCCTATCGGTCCGACATCGTGCTGAAAGTGCGCGGTCCGGAACCGGGCGAACTGGCGATGCTCAGGTCCGGCGGCATCCTCACCGGGCTGCTGGCGCCTCACAAGAAGGACGGCATCGCGGCCATCGCCAGGACCGGCGTCACCGCGTTTGCAATGGAGTCCCTGCCGCGGATTTCGCGGGCACAGAGTATGGACGTGTTGTCCTCGCAGGCTAACCTCGGCGGCTACAAGGCGGTCATGCTGGCGGCGAATGCTTACCAGCGTCTGATGCCGATGATGATGACCGCGGCCGGGACGATCAAAGCCGCGCGGGTGGTGATCATGGGCGTGGGCGTGGCGGGCCTGCAGGCGATAGCGACCGCCAAGCGCCTGGGCGCAGTGGTGGAGGCTACCGACGTGCGTCCCGAAACCAAGGAGCAGGTCGAGTCGCTGGGCGCCAAATTCGTCGAGGTGCCGCTCACCGATGCCGAGAAGGAACTGGCCAAGGGGCAGGGCGGTTACGCGCGCGAGATGGGCGAAGACTACAAGAAGCGCCAGGCCGCCCTGATCGCGGAACGCATCAAGCAGGCGGACATCGTCATCACCACTGCGCTGATTCCCGGGCGTCCGGCGCCGGTGCTGGTCACCGAGGATATGCTGAAGACCATGAAGCCGGGCTCGGTGATCGTCGACATGGCGGTCGAGCAGGGCGGCAACTGCCCGCTCTCGGAGCTGGACAAGACCGTAGTCAAACACGGCGTGCAGATCATTGGCATCGCCAATCTGCCGGCGCTGGTTGCGGCAGACGCCAGCGCGCTATATGCGCGCAACCTGCTTAACTTCCTCAACCTGTTGTTGGACCCCAAGACCGGGCAGCTGAAACTGAACCGTGAGGACGAGATCATCGCTGGTTCGCTGGTATGCATTGGCGGGGAATTGGTCAAGAAAACGTAAGGGGTGAGGAGTGAGGGGTGAGGGGCCCAGACCTCACGCCTCTCGCCTCGTGCCTCACTACTGGAGACAAGAATATGCAAGCTGTGGATCCGATTGTCAGCCATCTGACCGTGTTCGTGCTGGCGATCATCGTTGGTTACCACGTGGTGTGGACCGTGACGCCGGCGCTGCACACACCGCTCATGTCGGTGACCAACGCCATCTCCGGCATCATCATCGTGGGCGCCATGCTGGCCG
>JBQTIV010000185.1:0-9068 GCA_052387775.1 Betaproteobacteria bacterium | reverse complement strand
TCGACCGATTCGACCAGGTACATGTTGCCCTCGACCTGCCCCATCGTTCCTTCGACCTCCGGATGGCCGGCATGGCCGATCATGATGATTTCGCGCCAACCGTCGTGCATCTTGGCCACTTCGACGTGCACCTTGGTCACCAGTGGACAGGTGGCGTCGAACACCCGCAACTTTCGCTCCTGCGCTTCGCGCCGGATCGCCTTGGATATGCCATGGGCGCTGAAGACCACCGTGGCTCCTTCCGGTACTTCCGCCAGCTCCTCGACAAATACAGCGCCCTTGGTGCGCAAATCGTCCACGACATATTTGTTGTGCACGACCTCGTGACGCACGTATATCGGCGCGCCGTGAAGCTGCAACGCACGCTCGACGATGTCGATGGCACGGTCGACCCCGGCGCAGAAGCCGCGGGGATTAGCGAGGATGACTTGCATGGCGCGTGAAGAATTCTGGAAAGATGAAAATTATACGCCCTCGATGAATCGTTAACCGCCAAAGGCGCACTAAACCTTCACCGCAAAGACGCAAAGAAAACGCAGAGAAAACCAAAACGGTGCGTGTCAAAAAACGGGGCCCCCCCGACTTGCCCCACCCCTTCCATATTTCGCGGTGGCACGACTACCCGCCTCCTTAGCTTTTTAACCTCAAGTGTTTTGCTGTCCTTTGCGTTTCGTCTGCGCCTCTGCGCCTCTGCGGTGAGGTTTAGATTTTCAGAGCGCTTTGAAACGTGAATGGCGGAAACTATCCCAGATCAGCAGAACCGCACCGATGGTGATGCACGAATCGGCGAGGTTGAAGGCCGGCCAGGGATCCAGCAGGCGCGGGCCTCCCGGCCAGCGCAACAGCAGAAAGTCCACCACCGCCCCGTAAATTACGCGGTCGATCAGATTGCCCACCGCCCCGCCGAGGACCAGCCCCAGCGCAAAACAAAGGAAGCGGTCCCGCTCATGCTTTTTCATCATGTAGACGATCAGGATCGAGGCCGCCAACGCAATCACCATGAAGAAGTAGCGCTGCCAACCCGATGCCCACGCCAGGAAGCTGAACGCCGCGCCGGGATTGTAAGTCAGGACCAGACTGATTACGGGCGCCAGCACCTCGACCGTCTCGCCAAGCGCGACCGTTTGCAGGATGGCCTGCTTGGTGATCTGATCGAGCACGACAATCAGCGCACTCAGGCCCAGCCACGCTGCGATTCTACGCATGGGCTCGGGGCTCGCCCGCGCCGAAAAGGTTGGACGTGCAGCGACTGCAGATGTCCGCATGCGCCGGGTCATGCCCCACGTCGGCGCGGTAGTGCCAGCAGCGCTCACACTTGCGGTGGGGACTGGCATTCACCGTGATCTGCGCCTCGGCACCTCTGATCACCCGGGCCTTCGACGTGATCAAAACGAAGCGCAGGTCCTCACCCAGCGAACTCAACACCTGGTAGCGTTCGCCGTCGCCGTGGATTTCGATTTCTGCCTGCAACGATGAGCCAATCCTGCCTGCCACACGGACCGCCTCCAATTCCTTTTGCACCTGCGCACGGATGGCGCGGATTTGCTCCCAGCGGCCGAGCAGATCTCTCCCGGGGTCAGGAAACGTGTACCACGTGCACAGCTGCACGCTGTCGCCGGGATCGCGGGTGAAGATCGCCCAGGCCTCGTCTGCCGTGAAAGAGAGCACCGGCGCCATCAACCGCAGCAGAGCGTCTTTCATGTGGAGCAGCGCGTTTTGGGCGGAGCGCCGCGGATTCGAACCCTTGCCCGCTGTATAGAGCCGGTCCTTGAGGATGTCGAGATAGAATCCGCCCAGGTCTTCGGAACAGAAAGCCTGCAACTTCTGCATCGCCAGGTGAAACTCGTAGTTTTCGTAGTCCCGGGTAACCTGTTCCTGCAGCCTTGCGGCCATCTGCAGCGCGTAACGGTCGATTTCCAGCCACTCAGCCACCGGCAACGGGTGGCTTTGCGGATCGAAGTCATCGAGGTTGGCCAGCAGGAAGCGCAGCGTATTGCGGATGCGCCGGTAGCTCTCCACCACGCGCTTGAGAATTTCGTCGGAGATCGACAGTTCGCCGGAGTAATCGGTTGTCGCCACCCAAAGCCGCAGGATGTCCGCACCGAGCGTATCCATCACCTTCTGCGGCGCGATCACGTTGCCGAGCGACTTCGACATTTTGCGGCCCTGGCCGTCCACCGCGAAGCCATGGGTCAGCAGGCCCTTGAAGGGAGCACGGCCGTCGATGGCACAGCCGGTGAGCAGCGACGACTGGAACCAGCCACGATGCTGATCGTGGCCTTCGAGATAGAGGTCTGCAGGCTTCGTCAATTCCGCGCGCCGCTCGAGCACTCCGACATGCGTGGTGCCGGAATCGAACCACACATCCAGCGTGTCGGGCACTTTGCGGTATAGCGCAGCATCGCCGCCAAGCAACTCTGCCGCGTCCAGTGAAAACCAGGCTTCGATGCCTTCTTTCTCGACGCGTTGCGCCACCTGTTCCAGCAAATCGCCGGTGCGCGGATGCAGTTCACCGGTTTCCTTGTGCACGAAAAACCCCATCGGCGTACCCCAGTTGCGCTGGCGCGACACGCACCAGTCCGGACGAGTGGTGATCATGGCCTCGAGCCGTGCCCGGCCTCCCGCCGGGTAGAACGCAGTCGCGTCCACCGCGGCCCTGGCGATTTCGCGCAGCGTCCGTGCGCTGCCCTCTTCCATGCCGATGAACCACTGGCGGGTGGCGCGGAAGATGATCGGGGTTTTATGGCGCCAGCAGTGCGGGTAGCTATGTTTGACGGATTCGATACGGATCAGGCGTTGCTTGTCCTCTATCGCCTTGATGATGACATCGTTCGCCTTCCACACCGACAACCCGCCGGCCAACGGCACCTTGGCAAAGAAGACACCGTCGTCGTCCACCGGATTGTCCACCGGCAGGCCGTAGCGTGAGCCGACCACGTAGTCGTCAAGGCCGTGCGCAGGCGCGGTGTGTACCAGTCCGGTACCGGTATCGAGCGTCACGTGCTCACCGAGCACCACTGGAACCTGCCGCTCGTAGAATGGGTGCTGGAGCAACACGCCTTCGATGTCGGCACCCTTGAATTCGGCGACGATCTGGCGATCGGCGATCCGGTAGGCATCCATGCATTTGTCTGCCAGTTCCTTTGCCAGGATGAACATCCCGGCGGCGAAGCGCACCAGCACGTAGTCGGACTCGGGATGAACGGCCACTGCCTGGTTGGCCGGCAGCGTCCACGGCGTGGTCGTCCAAATAACGGCGAACACCGGATCGTAGATATGCGTGAAGCGCAGTGCCCGCGCAAGCGCCTTGTTGTCTGCGACCTTGAACGCCACGTCGATCGCCGGGGAAATACGGTCCTCGTACTCCACCTCGGCCTCCGCCAGCGCGGAACGGCAGTCGATGCACCAGTGCACCGGCTTTGCGCCCGCATAGAGATAACCGCGTTCGCGGATGCGGCCCAGCGCGCGGATAATATCCGCCTCGGTCTTGAAATCCATCGTACGGTATGGATTCTGCCAGTCGCCTAGCACGCCGAGACGAATGAAGCCCTCCTTCTGGCGCTCAATCTGCTCGGCTGCATACTCGCGGCAGAGCTTGCGGAACTGTGCCGCCGGGATGTTCTTTCCGTGCGCCTTTTCGACCTGATGCTCGATCGGCAGTCCATGGCAGTCCCAGCCGGGAACGTAGGGCGCATCGAAACCGGCAAGCGCTTTGGTCTTCACCACGATGTCCTTGAGAATCTTGTTCACCGCATGGCCGATGTGAATGTCGCCGTTGGCGTACGGCGGACCGTCGTGAAGAATGAACTTCGGCCGCCCCCTGGCCGCTTCGCGGATGCGCTGGTAAAGCCTGGCCTCCTGCCATTGCTTCACCCAGCCCGGCTCGCGCCTGGCCAGGTCGCCGCGCATCGGGAATGCCGTATCGGGAAGATTCAGTGTGTTCTTGTAATCAGCCATTCATAAAACCCTTGAGAAGTAATCCCGAGCAGCGGCAGCGTCACGGCGGATTTGTTCGGTAAGCGCGGCCAGATCATTAAATTTCTGCTCCTCCCTCAGTTTCTCGAGGAAGTGCACCGTGATGCGCTTGCCGTAAATGCGTTGGTCAAAGTCGAACAAATGCACTTCCAGCGTTGGCCGGCCGCGTTGCATGACGGTCGGCCGCACTCCCAGGCTGGCGACGCCGGGAAGCAACGCAGGGCCCAGGCCTTCGACTTCCACGACAAAAATTCCCGACAGCGGCGCCCTGAGCCGTTTCAACTGCACGTTCGCAGTCGGGTAGCCGATCTTCGCCCCGATCTTGTCGCCGTCCACTACTCTTCCGCAAATCGCATATCGCCTGCCGAGCAGGCGCCGGGCGTCGTCGAGCTCGCCCTTTTCCAGGCAGGCGCGGATAGCGGTGCTGGAAATCCGCGCGCCAGCCACCACCACACTCGCCATCGCCTCGACATCGAATCCCGCTTGCGGGGCCATCAACTTCAAATGGGCCAGGTCACCGGCTCGCCGGGCACCAAAGCGAAAATCGTCGCCGACCAGCAGCCACTTCACCGCCAGCCCGTCGCGAAGAACACGCGTAACGAAGTCATCGGCCGTCAACTGCGCAAATGCGTAGCCGAATCGGCACACGTACACGCGCGCCACTCCACATTGACGCAATAGTTCGAGTTTCTCGCGCAGCGATGTCAGGCGCGCGGGCGCCTGGTCGGGGGCAAAAAACTCCTGCGGCTGCGGCTCGAAGGTCATCACCGCGCCCGGCAGGCCGCGCGAACGCGCCGCCTCGGAGAGCCGCGCGATCATGGCGTGATGCCCAAGATGGACGCCGTCGAAATTGCCGATGGTGAGCGCGATGGGCGTGTCCGCCCGCGCCGGAATACCCCGAAAGACCCGCATGCCCGTCACTCAAAAGCCTGAATTTTAGCGGCTTTTGCAGTCGGGGCACGCTGTTTTCTTGGTGTTCAAGCGTGATGCGGTTTCAAGTGGTGAACGACAGATGCTGGGACAGAGCCCAGTCCGCGATGGCAGCGGTCAGTACTTCGGAATCGCCGATCGCCTCGGTGACTTCGATCGTAACGCCGGGGTGGTTGCGACGGATATCGTTTAGCAAACGCGGCAGATCCTCCCTGAGATGGCCGCCCTGCGCCAGGAACAACGGTACCAGAGTGATGCGCGAGATGCCGTCGGCCACGAGGCCCGCCACCGCATCGGCAAGCGCCGGTTGCATCAGCTCCAGGAACGCCAGTCGCACCGGCAAGTTCGGGCGCGCCTCACGCAGCCGTGCGGTAATCCGGTGGAACGGTGCCGCCCACTCGGGATCGCGGGCGCCGTGCGCGAACAAAATGATGGCCGATCTCGTTTCCATCCGCGGACCTGCGCGTTAAACAAATAAGCGGTCAGTGTATCCGGTTCGGAAACAGCTCGAAGCGCCGCGGCCTGATGAATACGTTGTCGCCCTGAACCAGCTTGAGTTCGCGGAACCGGTCCTTGCTGATTTCAGCCTGTATCGGGTCGCGCTGCGCGCCGCTTTCCAGGATGAGTTCGAGACGGACCGACGGTCCGATGCTCAGGACATGGCTGACGCGGGCACGCAGCGCGGCATCGCTGCTGGCGACCCGTTCGATCTCGATGTCGTGGGGACGCACATAGGCCACCGCCTCCTGTTCCTCGGCCTCGGCGTGCTCGGGTGCCTCAACTTCGATGTCGCCGATCCAGGCGCGGCCACGATGCAGCCGCCCGTGGAACAGATTCACGTGTCCCAGAAACTCATACACAAATGGGCTGGCAGGGCGTTCGTAGACCTCGTCCGGTGTACCGATTTGCTCGATCCTGCCTTCGTTCATCACCACCACCCGGTCCGCCACTTCCAGCGCTTCCTCCTGGTCGTGGGTGACAAACACGCTGGTGATATGCATGTCGTCATGCAACCGCCGCAGCCAGGATCGCAGTTCCTTTCGCACCTTGGCGTCGAGCGCACCGAAGGGTTCGTCAAGCAAGAGCACCTTGGGCTCCACCGCCAGGGCACGCGCCAACGCAATGCGCTGCCTCTGTCCGCCGGAGAGCTGGTGCGGATAACGATCAGCCAGCCAGTCGAGCTGCACCAGTTTAAGCAGCTCCAGCACCCGTTCGCGAATCTGCGCTTCGGCCGGACGGACGTTCCGCGGACGCACCCGCAGGCCGAATGCGACGTTCTCGAAGATGGTCATGTGCCGGAACAGCGCGTAATGCTGGAAAACGAAGCCAACACGCCGGTCACGTGTATGCTGGTCGGTGGAATCCTCGCCGTGAAACAGCACCTGACCCGTGTCGGGCAGCTCCAAGCCCGCAATGACGCGCAGCAACGTGGTTTTGCCGGACCCCGATGGGCCGAGCAAGGCCAGCAGCTCGCCGGACTGGACTTCCAGACTGACGTCACGCAGTGCGGCGAAGGTCCCGAACTGCTTGGAAAGATTACGTACCTCGATGCTCATCGGCCTGCCCCTTTGTGTCCTGCGTGTTCTTCGATTCGACCAGCGTTTTTAACGCGAGCGTCACCAGCGCCAGCAGCGCCAGCAGCGACGCCACGGCAAAGGCCGCGGCGAAGTTGTATTCGGTGTAGAGAATTTCCACGTGCAGCGGCATGGTGTTGGTCAGCCCCCGGATGTGCCCCGACACTACCGACACGGCGCCAAACTCGCCCATCGCCCGCGCATTGCAGAGGATGGCCCCGTACAGCAGCCCCCACTTGATATTCGGAAGCGTGACACGGAAAAAGGTCTGCCAGCCGCTCGCGCCGAGCACAACCGCGGCCTCCTCCTCCTCGCTCCCCTGCGCCTGCATAAGCGGGATCAGTTCCCTGGCGACGAAGGGCACCGTAATGAAAATCGTGGCCAGCAGGATTCCCGGCACCGCGAAAATGATCTTGATGTCGTGCTCGGCGAGCCACGGGCCCAGCCAGCCCTGCAGGCCGAAGATCAGCACGTAGATCAGGCCCGCAATTACCGGGGACACCGAAAACGGCAGGTCGATCAGCGTGGTCAACAGGTTCTTGCCGCGGAATTCGAACTTCGCGATTGCCCAGGCCGCCGCCAGACCGAATACGAGGTTGAGCGGAACGGCGATTGCTGCCGTGATCAGGGTCAGCCTGATCGCGGACAGCGCATCTATTTCGGCGACGGATGCGAAGTAAACTTTCACGCCCTTTCTCAGCGCCTCGTAGAACACCGAAATCAGGGGCACGAACAGGAACAGCGTCAGAAACGCCAGAGCCAACCCTATGAGGGTCCAGCGCACCCAGCCAGGTTCCTGGGTGGCGCGTGCGCGCCGCGCACCGGCGGGGATTGCAAGGGCAATCGCGCTCATGCGGCTTTCCTCATGCCATGGCGCTGCGCCGGCGGCTCCACCATTGCAGCACGTTGATGATGAGAAGCAGCACAAATGAAATCACCAGCATTACCACCGCCAGTGCGGTCGCGCCCGCAAAGTCGTATTGCTCGAGCTTGGTGATGATCAGCAGCGGCGTGATCACGGAGACCATCGGCATGTTTCCGGCGATGAAAATCACCGATCCGTACTCCCCCACCGCACGCGCAAATGCCAGCGCAAATCCGGTCATCAGCGCCGGCAACAGCGCGGGGAAGATCACCCTGGAAAAGACCTGCAGGCGGTTCGCACCCAGCGTGGCCGCTGCTTCCTCCAGTTCCGGTTCGATATCCTCCAGCACCGGCTGAACGGTGCGCACTACGAAGGGAAGACCGATGAAAGTCAGCGCCACAAAAACCCCGAGCGGCGTGAAAGCGATCTTGATTCCGAGCGGCTCGAAATACCGGCCGATCCAGCCGTTGCCCGCGTAGAGCGCGGTCAATGCGATGCCCGCTACCGCCGTTGGCAACGCGAACGGCAGATCCACCAGTGCATCGACAAAGCGTTTTCCCGGGAAGCGATAACGCACCAGCACCCACGCCACCAGCAGGCCGCACGCCGCGTTCACGGCGGCCGCCGCCAGCGATGCGCCGAAAGTCAAACGGTAAGAAGCGACCACCCTGGGAGTAGTCACCGTTTCCCAGAACTGCGGCCAGGTGAGCGCAGCCGTCCTGATGAACGCCGCCGACAGCGGAATCAGCACGATCAGGCTCAGATAGAGCAGCGTAAAGCCCAGCGCCAGGTTGAATCCCGGCAGTACGGTATGTTGGCGGAAACCGGAAGCCATGGCCTACTTCTGGTAGATCTGGTCGAACGAACCGCCGTCGGCAAAGTGCGTCTTGTGCGCGTTCTTCCAGCCGCCGAACGCCTCATCGATCCTGAACAGGTTGATTGCCGGGAACTGGCTCGCGTACTTTGCGGCGATCTTCGGGTCGGTGGGCCGGTAAAAATTCCTTGCCGCGATTTCCTGGCCTTCCTCCGAATAGAGGTACTGGAGATAGGCTTCGGCGAGCTTGCGCGTGCCTTTTTTGTTGGCAACCTTGTCCACGACTGCAACCGGCGGCTCGGCCATTATGCTGATGGACGGCACCACGATCTCGAATTTTCCGGGCCCGAATTCCTTGATTGCCAGGAAGGCCTCGTTCTCCCAGGAGATGAATACATCGCCCACACCCCGTTCGACGAAAGTCGTAGTCGAGCCGCGTGCGCCGGAATCCAGTACCGGAACGTTCTTGTATAGCCGTGCGACGAAATCCTTTGCCTTGGCTTCGTCCCCGTATCTTCGCTTTCCGTATTCCCATGCGGCGAGGTAGTTCCATTGCGCGCCGCCTGAGGTTTTCGGGTTCGGCGTGATCACCGAAACGCCGGGTTTCGCAAGGTCTTCCCAATCCTTGATGCCCTTCGGGTGGCCCTTGCGTACCAAGAACACGATGGTCGAGGTGTAAGGCGTGCTGTTCAGCGGCAGACGCTTCTGCCAGTCAAGCGGCAGCAGTTTGGCCCGTTCGGCGATCGCATTGATGTCGTTGGCAAGCGCGAGCGTCACCACATCGGCCTCGAGTCCGTCGATCACGGAGCGAGCCTGCTTTCCGGAGCCGCCGTGGGATTGCCGGATTTCCACTTTCTCCTTTTTCTTCTCCGCCCAGTGCCTGGCAAAAACCGAATTGAATTCCTGGTAG
>JBQTIV010000184.1:0-19121 GCA_052387775.1 Betaproteobacteria bacterium | reverse complement strand
TACGGACTGGCGTTATGGCTGACTTTCCACCTGATCAAGGGTGCCACGAACATCGAGGAAAGTTGATAACCACGGGACAACGCATAGTTGCCCAGCGAACATGGTCAGGCCATTGCCATGCTGCCCTCGCATTTCGAAAGCGATGTCGAATTGAACGCTCCAGCGGCGGACGTGTTCGCCTATCTGGATGATCACAGGCGCTTGTCATCCCACATGTCCAAATCGTCCTGGATGATGGCGGGGTCGCGCATGGCAATTGAACTCGACGCCTCCGGAGGACGCGCAGTGGGCGCAATAATTCGCCTGCGTGGCCGGGTGCTGGGTATCCCGCTCTCCGTCGAGGAAATCGTCACGGAGCGGAATCCTCCCCTGCGCAAGGTTTGGGAAACCACCGGCACTCCAAATCTCCTGGTGATCGGCTCGTACAGAATGGGTTACGAGATCACGCCGAAGGGCAGGACTTCGCTACTGCGGGTTTTCATCGACTATGCCCTGCCGGATGGACCGTTTTCAGGCTTGTTCGGCAATTTCTATGCACGCTGGTGCACGCGTCGCATGGCGAACGACGCAGCAAAACACTTCCAGTGAACCGGAGTAGAGTAAAGATCTTGCGACTCGCACGCTGGTTTGCAATCCTGCCAGGCACTCCGGAATTCAACGTTCTGGTCTTCTCGTTCCTGATCAACCTGCCATGGGAGTTGTGGCAGGTTTCTTTTTTTCAAGGAATGGCCGATCAAAAAGCACGGGGCGGGCGCAAAGACCTGCACGCAGGCAACCTTCGGCGATGCGGGAATTGCGCTGGCGGCATTCTGGGTCACGGCAATTTTCGCGAGGACCCGAAGCTGGATCATGCGACCCAGCGGGTCGGATATCGCGACCTTCATTGGTGTCGGGCTTGTAGCAACAATTATCTTTGAAACGCTGGCCACCGGGGTACCCGAGCGCTGGGCGTACAACGATGCCATGCCGCGCCTGCCGGTCCTGGGGACCGCGCTGTTGCCGCTGTTGCAGTGGCTTGCGGTTCCGCCGCTCGTCCTGTGGTTCGTGCGCCGGTAGATCGGGGGGCCAGCGTCGGGCAATGGTGGATGATGTCGCATCGAGCCGTTTATCTTCAAGGTTTTACTTGCAGGAAGACGCGGGGCCGCAAGCTTGCTGTTGCTGCCTGGGTGGACACGACACCGTACCGTAACTGCAGAAAACGCAGCAGTCCCCCGCTTCCGGGCGGAGAAGCGCCCTGCAATTCGTACACTCATAAAAGAACAGACATGCGTCGGTCGGCATGGTTTCCTTTTTCGAAAAACCGCACGTTGGACAGGTGATCGTGCCTTCGAGAACAAGCGCCATTAGTGCACCCCTTGAACGATTGCAGGGTATCCGACCGCTGTTATCGCCCTCGCCAGTTCATCAGGACTGGTTTTCTTTGGGTCGTAATTGACCTCGGCAATCCCGGATTTGTAGTTTACTTTTGCGTCGGACACACCTGGGACGTTTTTCAGTGCCTTTTTGACCGTGATAGGGCACGCGGCACAGGTCATGCCCTGCACTTCCAGGGTCACTGTTTTGATTACGTCAGCAGCAACGGCGATAGAAGACAGCGCCAGGAACACCGCAAATATCAAGGAACGGAGCATGATGGTTTCCTTTCAATAGAACCAGTGCGCGTAGAGGGGGAACAGGAGCATCGCGGCGGCAATGATCAGCAGAATCCAGAACGCGATTTTCTGTCGAGCAATAGTCGCGGGCACCGCACATTTTTCGCCAGGCGCACACCGCCGCGGGACCATGTAGAGGCGATAAAACGCCGCGCAGAAGAACAGCACGGCGACGCCGATAAAGATCGGCCGGAACGGCTCTAACGCGCTCAGGCCGCTTACCCAGACGCCCCCGATTCCGAGCGAGACTAGCAGTAGCGGACCGAGACAGCAGGCGGCGGCGCCGAGCGCGGCGAGCGCGCCTGCAATCAGAGACGTGGCGGCGGAGGGTGTCGATTGCATCGGAACTTCTCTCCTTCTGAAGCGATCATAAACGCGTACATACGTACGGATTCAAGCGCAAAAAGGGGTAAATATGAAGGAACCCAAAGAGTCGACGATCGGCGGTGTCGCGCGGGCTGCCGGGGTTAACGTCGAAACTGTGAGGTACTACCAGCGGATGGGGCTGGTGCCCGTGCCCAAGCGCGTCTTTGGAAGTTTCCGCGAGTACCCGCCGGAGATCGTAACGCGAGTTCGCTTCATCAAGCGCGCACAGCAGCTCGGATTCAGCCTGGCGGAAGTGAAGAATCTTCTTGCTCTCGAAGATGGTCAGAATTGTATGAAGGCTCAAGGGTTGGCTGCGACGAAACTGGCGAGCATCGAGGCGCGGATTGCGGACCTCAACCGCATGCGTCGTACCTTGAAGAATCTGATAGCGCAGTGCGGAGCCGGAGGCGGAAGGATCAGATGCCCGATCATTGAAACACTAGATCACGACAGCCCCTGATGGATCTCCTCGTCAATGGATAAGGTTTAAAGGCTCGACACCATGACTGCGGGATTGCTAATCACCGGCCTGGTCCTGACCTGCCTGTTCCTGATTTTCTTTGCTCTGGAGCGATTTGTTCCGCTGCGCAGAGCGCGACGCGCGCTGGCGCGCAGGCTGCTGGTCAATTTTTGCATTTCTGTTCTTGCAGTCGGTGCCGCCGCAGCGCTGGTACAACCGAGCGTAAGCGCCTCGTTGCGGTTCGTCTCCGAGAGCCGGTTCGGTCTGATTCATCTGCTGGACCTTCCCGCGCCGGTTCAACTGGTAATCGGTTTTGCGCTCATGGACCTCATGTTCTACTACTGGCACCGCGCCAATCACAAGATCCCTTTTCTTTGGCGCTTTCACCTCGTGCATCACATCGATCCCGATCTCGATGTTTCCACGTCATTCCGGTTCCACTTCGGGGAGGTCGCATTGTCGGCCGGTTTCCGGGTCGTTCAGATCACCCTGATCGGCGTTTCACCCTTGACGTTTGCGATCTACGAACTGGTCTTTCAGGCGAACACGTTGTTTCAGCACAGCAACGTGCGCTTGCCGGTCGCGGTCGAGCGACTGTTGAACAGGATACTGGTGACCCCGCGGATGCATGGGATCCACCATTCCGAGATATGGCGCGAGAACAATTCAAACTATTCAGTCGTCTTTTCCTGGTGGGACAGGCTGCATCGAACGTTGCGCTTGAACGTTCCCCAGTCCCGCATCGTTATCGGCATTCCAGCTTTTGCGGCTGCTGTAGACAACAGGCTCGGAAATGCGCTGCTGCTGCCTTTCCAGCGTCAGCGCAGTTACTGGCAATACGCCGACGGAACCAAGGTGGAACGAGACCCGGCCGATATCAGGATCCCGTTGGGTATTTTGGAGCAATGAGCGCTTCGAGTCGTTGAAAAATGCACAGGGAGGCCGGGCGTTCGAATTCGCCTGCAGCCCCATCCGGGAAACCAGAATTGATATATCTCAAAACATCATCAAGTGGCCTCGACATTGGTCGTATCTTTCCCCTAAAATAGAAGTGGCTATCTTGTTGAAGGGAGGGATTAGTGTTTTTTAACGGTCCCCGATTTCGTCGTGCACTCTGCCGCCTTCTTGCGGCAGGGATGCTTTTCGCTCAAGCGATCAGCGCTGCACAGGCGTGCATCGAGGCTATGCAATCGGCGACGATGGCCTTTGCCGACGCCAATAGCGAAGCCGATTGCCACAAATCGGTCAATAAGAACGCCTGCCTGCAGCAGTACACTGCCGGCGATCAGACGAGCGCGCAAATCCAGGTAGCAGTTGCCGAAAGTCCCGTGTTGGCGGTCCTGACCGTGCCGGTCGCGACCGATGCCAGCATCGTCGTGACCCAGGCGACGAAATGTTTCAGTCATTCCCACGGCCCACCTCGCACGCTGCGTTTTTGTAGTTTCCAGCTTTAGCCTTCGCCAACACTGAATTCGCCGCGCAAGCGGCTTTTCGTGTTTTCTTTGCGGAGGCATCATGAAAACCAGTCCTTTCCCGGTAGCGGCATTAGTTGCCGCAATTGCCAAGTTTGCGTCGATCAGTTCGCCTCGCGTATTCCGTCGAGAACGCGAAGCGGTTCGTGGGTTTATCAGTGGAGTCGTCATGGCCGCGCTGGCAGCTGTGCTCGCGTTCTCCGGCGCTGTTTCCGCTGCCGAGGCGCCGCTGACGCTCGCCGAGGCGCAGCGCCGTGCAGTCGAACGCTCACGCCAGATTTCGGCGCAGGATGCGGCCGTCTCCGGCTCGCGCGAGATGGCGATTGCGGCAGGACAGTTGCCCGACCCCGTTCTCAAACTGGGGATCGAGAATCTGCCGATCGAAGGTCCCGATCAATACAGCCTGACGAACGACTTCATGACCATGAGCCGCATTGGCATCATGCAGGAGTTCACGCGCTCCCAAAAGCGCGAGCTGCGCGCTCAGCGATTCGAGCGCGAGGCTGAAAAATCGCTTGCCGAAAAGACTGCCATGGTCGCCTCGATCCAGCGCAACACCGCGCTGGCGTGGCTCGACCGCTACTACGCCGAGGCCTCCGCCGCGGTTATTACGCAGCAAACAAGGGAGGCCAAGCTCGAGATCGTGGCCGTCGAGGGGGCCTACCGTGCCGGACGGGGAAATCAGGCCGACGTCTTTGCCGCGCACGGCGCTCTGGTCGGGCTCGAGGACCAGGCGGCCGGAATCCAGGGCCGCATCCGCGCAGCCCGGACCGCGCTGGCCCGCTGGGTGGGCGACGCCGCCGACGCGCCGCTGGCGGACAAACCCGCCATCGACTCCATACGTCTGGATAGCGGTGTGCCGCTCGATACCGAACTCGCCCAACACCCGGAAATCACCGTTCTCGCCAAGCAGGAAGAAATCGCTTCGACCGAGGCCCGGATTGCCCAGGCCGAAAAAAAGGCGGACTGGAGCCTGGAAGTGCTGTACAGCCAGCGCGGCCCTTCGTACTCGGACATGGTGTCGGTCGGCGTTTCGATTCCCTTGCAGTGGGACCAGAAAAAACGCCAGGACCGGGAGCTGGCATCCAGGCTGGCGATGGTCGAACAGGCCAAGTCCGGGCGGGAGGAGGCGCTGCGCGCGCACATCGCCGAAGTGCGCGCCATGACGGTCGAATGGGAGAGCGGCCGCGAACGCCTGGCACGTTACGAGCGCCAACTTACCCCGCTCGCCAGGGAGCGCACACGGGCGGCGCTCACCGCCTACCAGGGCGGCAAGGCGAACCTGACCGATCTGCTGCTGGCTCGCCGCAATGAGATCGAAGTGCGCATGCAGCAAGTTCAGCTCGAAGCGGAAATTGCGCGCTTGTGGGCACAACTGAATTTTCTATTGCCGGACAGCGCAGCAACGGCGCCTGCGAGCGTCCCCGCCCGGTCGCCCGCAATCCCCTCCAAGGAATCGAAATGACGACCAGGAGACTTCTTCTCGCGCTGGCAGGCATTGGCCTTCTCAGTGCAGCCGGATATGGCCTGTACACGATCGGCATGCAACAAGGAATGAAGATGGTGAGCCCGAGTCCCGGCGCAGTCACGCCTGCCGGCGGTGGCGTGCAACAAGCGGGCACCATCGACCCCGCGACCGGCAAGAAAGTCCTCTACTGGCACGACCCGATGGTGCCGGGACAGAAGTTCGACAAGCCGGGAAAGTCGCCCTTCATGGACATGCAGTTGGTCCCGGTTTACGCCGGCGACGAGAGCGACTCGGGCGCAGTGACGATCAGTCCGCGCGTACAGCAAAACCTGGGCGTGCGGACTACAGAGGTGACCAAGGGCACGCTGGCACCGGCGGTCGAGGCGGTAGGCAGCGTCGCCTACAACGAGCGTGACGTGGCGGTGGTGCAGGCTCGCAGTAACGGCTTCGTGGAGAAGCTCCACGTTCGCGCGCCGCTCGACCCGGTACGCAAGGGCCAAGCCCTGGCCGAACTGTATGTCCCCGAGTGGGTGGCCGCGCAGGAAGAGTACCTCTCGGTGCGCCGCATGACCGGCATCCGGCTGGAAGCGCTGGTGGATGGCTCCCGCCAACGCATGCGTCTGGTGGGCATGACGGAGGAGCAGATCCGAATGGTCGAATCGACCGGCAAGGTGCATGCGCGACTGACCGTGAGCGCCCCGATCGGAGGTGTGGTCGCAGAACTCGGCGCGCGTGAGGGCATGACCGTGATGGCGGGGGCGACGCTGTTCCGGATCAACGGGCTCACCACGGTATGGGTGAACGCTGAAGTACCGGAAAACATCGCGGCTCAGGTGCGCCCCGGCAATATGGTGGAGGCGCGTACGCCGGCGCTGCCCGGAACCACGTTCAAAGGGCGGGTGAGCGTCATTCTGCCCGAGGTCAATCTTGCGACCCGCACGCTCAAGGCGCGCATCGAGTTGGCGAACCCCGGCGCTCGACTCGTGCCGGGCATGTTCGCGACGGTCAATTTCGCGCCCGCCGTGCGCAAGGAGATGCTGCTGGTGCCGACCGAGGCGGTAATCCGCACCGGGAGTCGCAGCGTCGTGATCGTCGCACTGGGTGACGGGAAGTTTGCGCCGGTGGATGTAGAAATCGGCATGGAAAGCGAAGGCCGGACCGAGATCCGCAATGGGCTCCAGGCCGGCCAGAAAGTTGTCGCGTCCGGCCAGTTCCTGATCGATTCGGAAGCAAGCCTCAAGGGAACCGCGACGCGAATGAGCGACGCACCGGCCGCGGAGGAGCCAGGGTCCGGCAGCCAGACACATCGCGGGGAAGGGAAGATCGAGCATATCGGCAAGGACGCGTTGACGATATCGCACGGTGCCATCACAACATTGCAATGGGCGCCGATGACCATGGATTTCCGCGTCCAGGATCCTTCGCTACTTGCGGGTTTGTTGCCCGGACAGAATGTTGAATTCGAGCTTAGCGAGGTCGGCGATGACTACGTCGTCTCCCGCATCACTCCTCAACCTTGAAGCGCCCTGCGCGTCCTCTGCGATGAGAGGTAAATAGAAATGATCGCGAATCTCATCCGCTGGTCGATCGCCAACCGCTTTCTGGTGTTGCTCTCCACGCTGATGCTTAGCTTGTGGGGCGTCTGGTCGCTGTCCAGGACGCCACTTGACGCCATTCCCGATCTGTCGGACGTTCAGGTCATCATCCGCACCAACTATCCGGGCCAGGCACCGCAGATCGTCGAGAACCAGATCACCTATCCACTCACCACGACCATGCTCTCGGTACCCGGGGCCAAGACCGTGCGCGGGTATTCGTTTTTCGGCGATTCCTTCGTCTACATTCTGTTCGAAGACGGCACCGATCCGTACTGGGCGCGCTCGCGTGTGCTCGAATACCTGAACCAGGTGCAGTCGCGTCTGCCGCCGCAAGCAAAAACCGCCTTGGGGCCGGACGCGACCGGCGTCGGCTGGATTTACGAATATGCGCTGGTGGACCGCAGCGGCAAGATGGACCTGTCGCAACTGCGAGCGCTGCAGGATTGGTTTCTCAAGTATGAACTCAAGGCCGTTGCGAACGTATCGGAAGTGGCGAGCATCGGCGGCATGGTGCGGCAGTATCAAATCGTCCTCGATCCCGACAAGCTGCGCGCTTACGGCATCACGCACGGCAAGGTAGTCGAGGCGGTAAGCAAGGCCAACCAGGAGACCGGCGGTTCGGTGCTGGAACTGGGTGAAGCCGAATACATGGTGCGCGCGTCGGGTTATCTCCAATCGCTCGACGATTTCCGCAAGATCCCGCTGACATCTACCGATGCCGGCGTATCGGTGCGGCTCGGTGATGTGGCGCGCATCCAGACAGGCCCGGAGATGCGGCGCGGCATCGCGGAACTGAACGGCGAGGGCGAAGTGGCCGGCGGCGTCATCGTGATGCGTTCGGGCAAGAACGCGCTGGAAACCATTGACGCTGTGAAGAACAAACTGGAACAGTTGAAGCCCGGCCTGCCGCCGGGGGTCGAGATCATCCCGACCTACGACCGTTCGAGCCTGATAAAGCGTGCAGTGAGGAACCTCGCCGAGAAGCTGATCGAGGAATTCATCGTTGTCGCCCTCGTTTGCATCGTTTTCTTGTTTCATTTTCGCTCCGCCTTCGTGGCAATCGTCACCCTGCCCCTAGGTATCCTGGTCGCCTTCACCGTCATGGTCTACCAGGGCGTGAACGCGAACATCATGTCCCTGGGCGGCATCGCGATTGCCGTCGGTGCCATGGTCGATGCGGCCGTGGTGATGATCGAGAATGCCCACAAGCACCTCGAGGCCTGGAACCACGAGCATCCCGGCGCCACCCTGAGTGGTGAGGCGCATTGGCGGGTCATCGGCGATGCCGCGGTTGAAGTCGGGCCGGCGCTTTTCTTCTCCCTTCTGATCATCGTGCTGTCGTTTATCCCGGTGTTCACGTTGGAGGCCCAGGAAGGGCGTCTCTTCTCGCCGCTCGCCTTTACCAAGACCTACGCCATGGCTGCGGCGGCGGGCCTCGCAGTGACACTGATCCCGGTGTTGATGGGTTATCTGATCCGCGGGCACATCCCGGCGGAACGCAAGAACCCGCTCAACCGATTTTTGATTGCGCTCTACCGGCCCATGCTCGACACCGTGCTGCGTTTCCCGAAGAGCACCGTCGCAATAGCGGTGCTGGTGGCTGCCGCGACGCTCTGGCCCGCCGGCAAACTGGGCGGCGAGTTCATGCCGCCGCTGGATGAAGGCGACCTGCTCTACATGCCTTCGGCGCTGCCGGGCATTTCCGCGGGCAAGGTAGCGGAGTTGCTGCAGCAGACCGACCGCTTGATCAAGTCCGTACCCGAGGTGGCGAGCGTATTCGGCAAGGCAGGCCGCGCCGAGACGGCGACCGATCCGGCGCCGCTGGAAATGCTCGAAACGACCATCCAGTTCAAGCCTCGCGATCAGTGGCGGCCCGGCATGACGACCGACAAGCTGGTCGAGGAATTGGATCGCCTTGTCAAGGTGCCGGGACTGTCGAACATCTGGGTGCCGCCGATCCGTAATCGAATCGACATGCTGGCCACCGGCATCAAGAGCCCCGTGGGCGTGAAGGTGGCAGGCATAAGCCTGGCGGAAATCGACCGCGTCACCGCGGAGGTCGAGCGCGTCGTAAAGCGAGTGCCGGGCGTCTCCTCCGCGCTCGCTGAACGACTCACTGGCGGCCGTTACGTAGACGTACAGATCGATCGTGACGCCGCGGCGCGCTATGGCATGAATATCGCCGACGTGCAGAGCATCGTCTCCGCGGCTATTGGCGGCGACAACATCGGCGAGACAGTCGAAGGACTGCAGCGCTTCCCGATCAACGTGCGCTATCCGCGCGAAGTGCGCGATTCAGTGGAGAAGCTGCGTCAGTTGTCGATACTCACGGAACGCGGAGTGCAGATCCGGCTCGGTGATGTCGCCGCGATCCGAATCAACGACGGCCCGCCCATGCTGAAGAGCGAGAACGCCCGATTATCAGGCTGGGTGTACATCGATATCCGGGGGCGCGATCTCAGCTCCGCGGTACGGGACATGCAGCAGGCGGTAACGAAGGAGGTACGGCTGCCGGCCGGCTATTCCATCTCCTGGTCCGGTCAGTTCGAGTTCCTGGAACGCGCCACCGCGAAACTTAAAATCGTCGTTCCGGCCACGCTACTCATCATCTTCGTGCTGCTTTACCTGACGTTCAAGCGCTTTGACGAGGCTATCCTGATCATGGCCGCACTGCCATTCGCTCTGGCGGGCGGCGTCTGGCTGCTGTGGTTGCTCGAGCACAATGTCTCCGTGGCCAGCGCGGTGGGCTTCATTGCGCTCGCCGGTGTGGCGGCGGAATTCGGCGTGATCATGTTGCTGTACCTGAAGCATGCGTGGGATGCACGCCTGGCCAGGGACAGAACGAGCGAAGCCGATCTGCTCGACGCCATCCGTGAAGGCGCGGTACTGCGCGTGCGTCCCAAGGCCATGACCGTAGCGGTGATCATCGCCGGCCTGCTGCCGATCATGTACGGCACAGGGACCGGCTCCGAGGTCATGCAACGCATTGCCGCACCGATGGTGGGCGGGATGATCACCGCTCCCTTGCTGTCGATGCTGGTACTGCCGGCTGCGTATTACCTGATTCATCGTCGCCGACTGCGTTGAGGCTTGTCTGCCTTTACGATAGCAGCCAGGTGTAAGGGAGCCAGCCAGCTTCTGATGTTATTACGCGACCGGCGACAGGCGACTTGAAGTGCGCGACAATCGCTCTGCCCCCCGGCGAGTAATTCCCTTGATAGAGGTGCGTTACAGCAGTGTCGTGTCATCAACCAAACTACGACAGGAGTGAAAAATGGACGTAAGGAAGAGAAGGGCAATGAAAGTGCTCTCCGGTACGGCATTGGCTGCCACCGCTGCGGCGCTGTTCCTGAGCGGTGCGCCCGGCGCGGTAGCAGCGGACGCAAAGGAAGCCAAGGTGCAATGCGCGGGGGTCAATGCCTGCAAGGGCAAGAGCGACTGCGCGACTGCCACCAGCGCATGCATGGGGCAGAACGCCTGCAAGGGCCAGGGATGGCTGAAGATGACCGAGAAGCAGTGCCTGGAAAAAGGCGGGAAAGTGTTAAAGAGTTGAGCTCGACGCAACAGGTTTGCGCCGGTGCTGGAAACGTCAGCCGAACCAGCGTCCGCGCAAATGCCTGGCGCTCTCGAGTATGCGCTGCCCGAGCGAGGATTCGCGCACCTGTTCGACGACCTCCACCTTGTGCGCCTTCAGCAGTTTTGGCGCCTGCTTGTAGGCGAGGTAACGCTGTAACGCGGCATGAATGTGGCCGCGCATCATCTTCACGTTCACAGGTTTGTTCAGGAATCGGAAGATCTGGGCCTGGTTGATCAGTTCGATCACCAGTTCGGAATCGGAAGCGCTGGTGACGACGATGGACAGTATCTGCGGATTCTCCTGCTTCAGGAGCTTGAGCATCGCGGTGAGCTGGCTCTGGCCGAAATCGACGTCTGTCACGACCGCGGCGATTTCCCGCTTCTGCATCACCGCCAACGCCGCCTCGACGTCAGCGGCATAGGTAACCGGGCAGAGCTCGCCGATCAGTTCTCGGACGACGCGGAAGATCTCCTCGTCCTTGTCGAGCACCAGCACGCCGGCGTCCATGTGCCGGGGCAACTCGGCGGCTACCGTCTTGGTGTCCGCGAGTTCGAGTGCGATGGTCACCGCTTCCATCACGATGGCCTGGAGTTCACCGTTGTCCCATGGCTTGCTGATAAAGCGATAGACTTCGCCGTCGTTGATCGATCCGACAATGGCCGCCAAGTCGGAGTAGCCCGTGAGCAGCACGCGCACGCTGCGCGGCGAGATCTCGCGCGACTTGCGTAGCAGATCGACTCCCAGCATCGCCGGCATGCGCTGGTCGCTGATGATCACGTGCATGAAGTGCTTACGGATGAAATCCAGCGCCTTGTTGCCATCGGTCGTGGTGAACACGTGGTAACGATCACGAAACAGGGACTTGAGCGCGGTCAGAATCCGTTCCTCGTCATCGACCAGCAGCAGGCGCGCTTTTTTGACGCTGCCATCAAGGCTGATGGCGCTATCCCCGGCGACGGGCTGCACCGCCCCTCCCGCCGGCACCACGCCAGCACGGGCGGCCGGCGCAGTATGGAGCAGGCGCGCCGCGTTCAGCAATGCAGCTCCGGACGCACCAGCGGTTTTCGGGGCCGGTGCGGCCGCGTCGAGACTTAGCGAAACGTCGATCGCTTCGCGGATCGCTTCCGAAAACTCCTTCGCGCTCGGAAAGCGCGCCTCTTTTTTCTTTGCCAGCGCAGTTTGCAGGACCCGGTCGATCAGAGGCGACAACCGGGGATTGATCCGCGACGGACTTTCCGGAACCTGGTACAGCACCTGCTGCATGACTTCGGCCCTGCCGCCGCCGAAGGGCTTCTTGCCAGTGAGTAGTTCGAAGGCGATTACGCCGATGGAATACAGGTCCGCGAGCGCATCGACTTCGGCGCCGAGAAACTGCTCCGGCGCCATGTAGTGCAGGGTGCCGAGCACGTCGCCGGCCTGCGTGAGCTCGGAGGATTCGGTGCGGGCCACCCCGAAATCGCTGATCTTGATGCGACCGTCGTTGTTGATCATGATGTTCGAAGGCTTGATGTCGCGGTGCACGACGCCTTCGCCATGCGCATGCCCGATGCCGTCGAGCAACTGGCGGATGATTTCCCCGCTTTCGCGGATTTCGTAGCTGTCGCCCTGCAACAGATGCTGCCGCAGCGTCTTGCCGTTGACCAGCTCCATGACGATGTAGGCGATCTGGTCGTCCTCGCCATAGTCGTATATCTGCACGATGCGCGGATGCACCAGCCGGCCGACCGCACGCGCTTCATGCCGGAAGCGGCCGATGACGTGTTTGAGTTCTTCCGGATCGAGCGAGGCCTTGGTGATCACCTTGATCGCCACCCCGCGGACGATCGCGGCATCAAAACCCTTGTACACGACGCCCATGCCGCCGCGCCCCAGCACACCCTGGATATCGTACTTGCCGATTTTTTCGGGAAGCGTCACGTGTGTTTCGTCACTTGTCGATCTGCGCATCGGCGGGTGGCTTCAGCGGCAGGAAAACGGTGAAACGGGTGCCCTTGCCCACCTCCGACTTCACGTCGATGCGGCCGCCGTGCTGCTGAATGATCTTGTAGGCGATTGACAGCCCCAGGCCGGTTCCCTTGCCGATCTCCTTGGTACTGAAGAACGGATCGAAAATCTTCGGCAGCACTTCGGGCGCAATTCCTCTGCCGTTGTCCAGCATGTCGACCGCGACGCCCTCGCCCTCGCTGCGCGTCTTCAGCGTGATGGTGCCCCCGGCGTTTTCCATTGCCTGCGTGGCATTGGTAATCAGGTTCAGGAATACCTGGTTGATCTGCGACGGGGAACACAGGATTGCGGGAATTTCTCCAAACTGCCGCTCCACGGTAACCGACTTGAGCAAGTGCTTGGCAAGCAGCAGGGTGCTGGTAAGCCCGTCGTTCAGGTTGAAACGGGTCACTTTGCTTCGATCGAGCCGGCTGAAGTCCTTGAGGTTGCCGACTATATCCGCCATCTGTCCGGTGCCGTACACACCGTCATTGACGAGCCCTGACAGTTCCTTCACCACATCGCGGCTCTTCAGCGTCGAGACATGCTGCGAGACTACCGCGAACTGGCGCGCCAGCTCGTCCGGATTGGCGCCCTCGCCAGCCTGCAGCAGGGCTAGCAGTTGCTCGGTCTCGCTGAGTACCGACCCCAGTTCAGGCAGTTTTTCGGCCACCGTCCCCAGGCTATTCTTGACGTAGGCGAGCGGCGTGTTGATTTCGTGCGCCACGCCCGCAACCATCTGCCCAAGAGAGGACATTTTTTCTGACTGGATCAATTGCGCCTCGGACTCCCTGAGGTGGCGTAGTGCCTCCGAGAGCTCGCGGGTGCGCTCCTGCACCCGGTGTTCCAGGCCGACATTGGCCGCCCTGAGTTTGGCGCCCAGCCATCCGAGCAGGATCAGCAGCGACCCAGCATAGGCAATCAGGTACACGCGGAACAACTCCTTGCCCTGCAGCGTGGTCTCGAGTTCGCGGCTGAAGGAATTGGTGAGACTGTCCAGGCGTGGCCCCGAAGTCAGAAGCGCGATCTGCGCGACCAGTTTCTGTTCGGCGGGCTTGTGTTTGAGCAGCGCCTGACCAGCGTCGCGGGTCTGTTCCGCCTTGGCCCGCAGCGCTTCGGGCATCGCGGCCATGGCGTTGTGCAGCTCGCCGAGGGCGGATTCGATGTTGCGCAACTGCGCCTCCTGCGCGAGCCAGTAATACAGCGGCGCCCCAGTCACCAAACGGTTGAGCAGCGACTCGAGCCCCGTCACTTTAACCTTCAGCTGCGCCGCCTGTGCGCCTAGTTCCATGGCGTTTCCCGCCAGTGAATTCATGCCCGCTTTTGCAGCCGCATTCTCGATCTTGAATTCCTCCACGAGCCGGGCCTTCTCCATGATCGATTTCGCCAGATCCGGCAGGCCGGTACTCAACACCGATGCGGGATTCTTGCCTGCCGCATCGCCCAGCGCGCGCAATGCCCTTTCGGCAACGGAACGGCGATCCATTGGCGGCAGGGCGGCCGCATCCGGTTCCAGGCTCGCCCGCAACACATCGAAATCCCAGCGGCCGTCAATTTCCTTCAGATCGCGCAGCAGACCCAGAATTTCATTCTCTTCACGCAAATCCACCGCCTGCGTCTTGTCGTACAAAAACACCAGCGCGGCGATCAGCGCCAGAGCGCCCACGCCAAGCAGGATGTTCTGAATGGTTTCCGATTTGTTCATTATTCGTGTCGTTTAGCGGATCGGTGACGCCAGCGCGGATCGCACTGGCAGGCGCTCACATCCACACTCTTCGCTATTCCATGCCCAATTCTAACGGACGAGCAGACTATCAGTAGTCGCGGCAAATTCAGTCCCCGACCATAGCCTCGGTCTCCAATTCCGCCAATTCCGGCACCGAGAGTTCGATGCCGAGCTTGTTCCAGTCCTTGATCTCGTCGCGCAGTTCGGCCGCCGTGAGCGAATTGGCGGCGAGCCAGCGCGCATCCAGCTCGACGGTGAACGTGCTCTTCTTCTTCGACGCGTGGATCACCGGCAGCCGTACTTCCGAGCGGCTGCGGTGCAACAGCGCCGCCAGCCGCAGCGCGACCAACAGAGTCCAGTCGACGTCCTTCGCCACCATGCCACGCAGCTTGTCGAGCGAGCCGCGGTGAGCGAGCACCAGGGTGGAAAGCTGCGACTGCTCCATCCTGGAAAAGCCGGGCATGTCGGCGTTGGCGATAATGTAGGCGGAGTGCTTATGGTAGCCGCTGTGCGCGACGGTAAGCCCGATCTCGTGCAGTCGCGCTGCCCAGGAAAGCATCGGCGCCGGATACTCACGCGCCTGCCTTTCGCCACCAACGAGCTGCTCGAAGAGCTTCAGCGCCAGGCGTTCGACGCGGTGCGCGTGGACGGCATCGACGTGATAGCGCTTCACGAACTGGCGCACGGTCAGTTCGCGCATGTCGCGCCGGTGCGCCCGACCGATCATGTCCCAGAGGATGCCCTGGCGCATGGCGCCGCTGGCAAACGCCATGTGTTCGACATCGAGCTCGGCGAAGATCGCGTTCATGATTGCGAAGCCCCCGGGCAGCACCACCACGCGGTCTTCGCGCAATCCCGGAAGCGCCACCTTGGCCGCGTCGCCCGCCTTCAGCAGCGCCGCCCTGAGGCGTTGCATGCCGTCGCGGGTAATTCCCGACTTGCTCCAGCCGTTGGCCTCGAGGATATCCGCCATCGCTCGTGCCGTTCCGGATGAGCCGACCGCCTGCTGCCAGTGCTTTGGCGAGAACTGCTTCTTTATGGTTTCCAGTTCGATGCGCGCCGCCAGCTCGGCATGTTTCATGTTCGACTTGCCGATCTTGCCGTCGGGGAAGAACTTGATGCTGTAGCCCACGCAACCCATGTACAGGCTCTCGAGTTTGTGCGGCTGGTTGCCGGCGCCGATGATGAATTCGGTGGAGCCGCCGCCGATGTCTACCACCAGACGTTTGTCCGCCGTCGGTGGCAGGCTGTGCGAAACACCCAGGTAAATAAGCCGCGCCTCTTCGCGTCCGGCCACGACTTCGATGGGGAAACCGAGGGCGGCTTCCAGCCGGGGCATGAAATCGCGGGCGTTCTTTGCCACCCGCAGGGTATTGGTGCCGACCGCTCGCACTGCGCCCGGCGGCAGTCCGCGCAGGCGCTCGCCGAAACGCTTCAGGCATTCGATCGCGCGCGCCTGCGCCGCGTCGTCAAGGTGTTTGTCGGCGGTCAGGCCGGCGGCGAGCCGCACCGGCTCACGCAATGAATCGAGGGGATAGACCTGGTCATCGACGACGCGTGCGACCTGGAGCCGAAACGAGTTGGAACCCAGGTCAACCGCCGCAATGGTCGGGGGCGTTTCCATCACGACCATTCTGCCTCAAAACCCCTGAGGCTAAGTAGACTCTCAACGCGGAGGACGCAGAGAACGCGGAGGAAAATCGGAGGCGGACACGACGCGGCGGGAAGTCCAATTCCTGCAACTACTGGCTCGAAGGGATTTGTCTTTCCCTCTCCTTGACCTTGAACTTCCTCCGCGTCCTCTGCGGTGAGAGTTAAAGGATCGGGCCGGTCAGCCCATGACCTCACGCTCGATTTCTTCGAGCGTGACATGGCGCACGTCCTTGCCCTTGACCATGTAGATCACGTACTCGGAGATATTCTTGGCGTGGTCGCCGATGCGCTCGATCGCCTTGGCGACGAAAAGGATTTCGATGGACACCGAAATGGTGCGCGGATCTTCCATCATGAAGGTGATGAGCTGGCGCAGCACGCCGCGGAATTCCTCGTCGACGTGCTGGTCGCGGCGCACCACTTCGGCAGAGGCGGCCAGATCCAGCCGGGCGAATGCGTCCAGGGATTTGCGTAGCATTTCCAGCGCGATCTCCGACATGCGGCGGATTTCCGCGGTGCGCGGCTGCTGAAGCCGGTCGGCGGAATAGATCAACTTGGCCATGCGCGCGATCTTCGCCGCCTCGTCGCCGATGCGTTCCAGGTCGGTAATGGTCTTCACCACCGTCATCAGCATGCGCAGATCGCCGGCGGCCGGCTGGCGGCGGGCGATGATGGTGCTGCAGTCCTCGTCGATGCCGACTTCCAGGCCGTTGACCCTGTGGTCATTGTTCTCGACCTTGGCACAGAGCTCGAGGTCGCCGGAGATCAGGGCGTCCAGCGCCATCTTGATCTGCTCTTCCACCAGTCCGCCCATGTGCAGCACGCGGGCGCGCACGGCCTCCAGTTCGGCATCGAACTGTTTGGATGTGTGCTCAGTATTGGTCATCACCTCGAACCCCCTTACGGTACCGCGCGCCGGCTAATGCCGCAGTTTACGTCCGTTACGTTACAACAAAATTTCAGCGGGTCAGCGTCTTCACCCCATCCCGGGTGCCCAGCAGCAGCACGTCGGCGCCGCGGCGGGCAAACAGGCCGTTCGCCACCACCCCGACGATCTGGTTGATTTCACCCTCCAGCGCCACTGGATTGACGATTGCCAGCCCGCGCACGTCCAGGATGATATTGCCGTTGTCGGTGGTAAAGCCCTGGCGCAATTCCGGGTGCCCGCCCAGCCTGACCAGCTCGCGGGCGACATGGGAACGCGCCATGGGAATCACCTCCACCGGCAGCGGAAACACGCCCAGCACGTCCTTCAGCTTGGCTTCGTCGGCAATGCAGATGAACTTGTCAGCCACCGCCGCCACGATCTTCTCCCGGGTGAGCGCACCGCCGCCGCCCTTGATCATGTGCAGATTGCGCGTGACCTCGTCGGCCCCATCCACATAGACCGGCAGTTCGCCCACGGCGTTCAGGTCGAATACGCGGATCCCCGCGGCTTTCAGCCGGGCGGAGCTCGCCTCCGAACTGGCCACCGCCCCTTCAAGCCGCGCCTTGATCCGGGCCAGTTCGTCGATGAAGAAGTTAGCCGTCGAGCCCGTGCCGACACCGACGATGCAGTCCTGCGGCACGTGGGCAATCGCCGCTTTCGCGACCGCCTTCTTGAGTTCGTCCTGAGTCATGGTCCCGCTGCGTCTGCAACCGCCTGCAAGCATAACGTCAACGCCGGATCGGCACAAATAAGCTTCGTGGTTGCGCCCATTCGCTTCGGGCTGTTACGCTCGAAGACACTTGGGAGAAGTGATGAAAACCGATTACCTGGAAAGAATCCTGACTGCGCGCGTCTACGACGTGGCGGTGGAGACTCCGCTGGAGCGGGCGCCGGCGCTGTCCGGCCGGCTGGGCAATATCCTGCTGCTCAAGCGCGAGGACATGCAGCCGGTGTTCTCGTTCAAGCTGCGCGGCGCTTACAACAAAATGGCGAACCTGAGCGCGGTGCAGCGCCGGCGCGGCGTGATCGCCGCCTCGGCGGGCAACCACGCTCAGGGAGTCGCGCTGGCGGCAAATCATCTGCGCTGCCGCGCCACCATTGTCATGCCCGCCACCACGCCGCAAATCAAAATTGCGGCCGTGGCGGCGCGCGGCGCGCGGGTGGTGCTGTTCGGCGATTCCTACGACGAGGCCTACGCGCACTCGCTGACGATCGCCAGGCGCGAGAAGCTCACTTTCGTGCATCCCTACGACGACGCGGACGTGATCGCCGGGCAGGGCACCATCGGCATGGAGATCCTGCGCCAGCACGGCGGCCCGATCGACGCTATTTTCGTCGCCGTGGGCGGCGGCGGGCTGATCGCCGGAATCGCAGCGTACGTCAAGCGCCTGCGCCCGGAAATTCGGATTATCGGCGTGGAGCCGGTCGATGCCGACGCGATGGCCCGCTCCCTTGCAGCCGGCCGCAGGGTGCGGCTTGCGCAAGTCGGGCTTTTTGCCGACGGCGTTGCAGTCAAGCAGGTCGGCGCCGAAACCTTCCGTCTTTGCCGGGAGCTGGTGGACGAGATGATTCTGGTGGACAACGATGCCGTCTGCGCCGCGATCAAGGACGTATTCGAGGACACCCGCTCGATCCTGGAGCCGGCAGGCGCGCTCGCGATCGCCGGCGCCAAGGCTTATGCCGAGCGCCGGAGCAAAACAGGCCAGACTTTTGTCGCGGTGGCCAGTGGGGCCAACATGAACTTCGACCGCCTGCGCTTTGTCGCCGAACGCGCCGAGCTGGGCGAGAAACGCGAAGCCATCCTCGCGGTCACGATCCCCGAGCGTCCAGGAAGCTTCAAGCAGTTCTGCTCGCTGCTTGGGGCGCGCAACGTCACCGAATTCAACTATCGCTATGCCGATCCCGCGCAGGCCCATGTGTTCGTCGGCGTGCAGGTGCACAACCGCGATGAGACCCGCAGGCTCATCACACGGCTGCGTCGAAAAAGTCTGCCGACACTCGATTTCAGCGACAACGAAATGGCCAAGCTGCACGTGCGCCACCTGGTGGGCGGCCGCGCGCCCTCGGTCGAGAACGAGAGGCTGTACCGTTTTGAGTTCCCGGAGCGCCCCGGGGCGCTGATGAAGTTCCTCGACAGTATGAGTCACGACTGGAACATCAGTCTGTTCCACTACCGCAACCACGGCGCCGACTACGGGCGCGTGCTGGTGGGAATGCAGGTGCCGCCGCACGATCAGG
>JBQTIV010000183.1:0-6908 GCA_052387775.1 Betaproteobacteria bacterium | reverse complement strand
ACGTTGCCACCGCTCAACCGCACGCACTTAACTTCCCGAAATCTCTTGAACTACTCTGTGACTCTGTGTCTCGGTGGTGACGGCATTCCCTCGCACATTCAGCCGCGCAGAAAATTGGCGAGCAGGTCGTGGCCTTTTTCGGTCAGGATCGACTCGGGATGGAACTGCACGCCCTCCACCGCCAGGTCTCTGTGCCGGACACCCATGATCTCGCCATCGTCGGTCCACGCGGTGACTTCGAGACAGGCGGGCAGGCTGCTCCTTTCGATGACCAGCGAATGATAGCGCGTGGCGGTGAGCGGATTGGGCAGCCCGTGGAAAACCCCGGCATCCTGGTGGCGGATGGCGGAAGTCTTGCCATGCATCAGTTGCGCGGCATGGACGATTTTTCCGCCGAAGGCCTGCCCGATGCTCTGGTGGCCCAGGCACACGCCGAGGATCGGCAACTTGCCGGCAAAGCGCTTGATCAGCGGCACCGAAACGCCGGCCTCGTTGGGCGTACACGGCCCCGGAGAAATGACGATTCTCGACGGCTGCAGAGCCTCGATCCTGTCCAGCGTGATCTCGTCATTGCGGAAAACGCTGACCTCCTCGCCCAGCTCGCCCAGGTACTGCACCAGGTTGTAGGTGAAGGAATCGTAATTGTCGATCATCAAAAGCATAAAAGGCCTTTCACCACGGAGGGCACGGAGGACACGGAGGAAAGGCAGGAACAAAAAAAGCAAACGAGTGTAAAAAGCTGCTATTGGCGATTGTTCCAACAATGTCGAAATTGGCGGTAAAGGATCACGAACAGTCACTTCGCTTCTATCCCCAATTCGTTTTTCCTCGTTTTTGGTTTTCCTCCGTGTCCTCCGTGTCCTCCGTGGTTAGTGCTCAATCAAGCTTGCTATTCAGGCCAGCCTGGGCCATTTCCGCGGCTCGCAGCAGTGCGCGCGCCTTGTTCTGCGACTCGACCCATTCGTTCCTGGGCACCGAATCGGCAACGATGCCGGATCCGGCCTGCACGTACAGCTTGCCGTCCTTCACCACCGCGGTGCGGATCGCGATCGCCAGGTCCATGTCGCCGTTGAAGCCGAGGTAACCCACGGCGCCGGCGTAAATGCCGCGCTTGGCCGGTTCCAGTTCGTCGATGATCTCCATCGCCCGCACCTTGGGCGCGCCGCTCACCGTTCCCGCCGGAAAAGTCGCTTTCAGCACGGCCATCGCATCCAGCCCGGGTTTGAGCTTGCCCTCGACGTTGGAGACGATGTGCATCACGTGCGAATAACGCTCGATGGTCATGTTCTCCGTCACGTGCACGCTGCCGACCTGCGCCACCCGGCCGACGTCGTTACGCCCCAGGTCCATCAGCATCACGTGTTCGGCGCGCTCCTTGGGGTCGGCGAGCAGTTCGCGCTCCAGAGCGAGGTCCTCATCACGGCTGGCGCCGCGCGGGCGCGTGCCGGCGATCGGCCGCAGCGTCACCACGCCGCTTTCCAGCCGCACCAGGATTTCCGGCGAGGCGCCGACCACGTGAAAGCCGCCCATATCGAAATAGAACATGTACGGCGAGGGGTTGAGCGCGCGCAGTGCGCGGTACAGCGACAGGGGCGAGGCCTGATACGGCAGGTGGATACGCTGCGAGAGTACTACCTGCATGATGTCGCCGTCGAAAATGTAGCGCTTGGCGCGCTCCACCGCCTTGACGAAAGCGTCTTCGCTGAACTCGGACTGCGGCTGTGACGGCGCCGTGGGCGCTTCCGGCGGCACCACCACGGGCTGGCGCAGCATCCACAGCAGTTCCTGCAGGCGTTGCTGGGCACGGGAATACGCGCCGGCCTCATGCGGATCGGCATAGACCACCAGAAACAGCTTGCCGGAAAGATTGTCCAGCACCACCAGTTGTTCGGAGAGCAGCAGCAGGATGTCCGGGGTATGCAGGCTATCGGGCTTGTGCGTGGCGGCCAGCTTCTTTTCCACATAGCGAACCGTGTCGTAGCCGAAACAGCCGACCAGGCCGCCGAGAAAGCGCGGCAACTCGGGCCGGGAGGCCGCCTTGATGCGCGCATGGCAAGCGGAGATGAAATCGAGCGGATTGTCGTGCTCGGCCTGGCTCACCAGCGTGCCTCGCCGGTACTCGGCACAGGTATAGCCGCGCACCTCGAAGCGGGTCTCCGCGGGCAGGCCGATGAAGGAGTAGCGACCGAAGCGCTCGCCGCCCTGTACCGATTCCAGCAAATAGGAATAGGGTTTGTTGGCGAGCTTGAGATAAACCGAAAGCGGGGTGTCGAGGTCGGCGAAGGTTTCCAGCACAACCGGGATGCGGTTGAAACCCTGCGCGGCAAGCTGCTTGAATTCCTGCTCAGTCATGGTGAACTCCTGAAACTGCGAAAAACGATGAAACGCAAACCGGCGACGCTCAGACGCAGCGCCAGAACACGGACGGGCGCCACCAGCGCCAGCCAGTCCCGATTTTCAGCCTCAGTTTTTCCAGTTCCAAAAAGTTCATGACTGCGGAATTTCGACCGATCTCAAGGATTCGAGAAGCGAAGCTACTATAGCACCGCCGCCCAGTTCGTGCACCCCACGCTTCCCCGGAAAGAAAACTCTCACTGTAGAGCAGCCCTAACCGCAGAGGACGTAGAAGCAGGGAACGAGGCAAGAATCAACGCTCAACGCAGACGACGCAGAGGGCGCAGAGGAAGGGCGAGAGCAAAACAACACGCGGGGTTAAGACCTTTCGATGACTGATGATCCATAGTAGCGAAAGTTGGCAATACAGGTTCGCGAACCATCACCCCGCCATTAACTCCAGTTTGCTTTTCTTCGTTTTTGATTTTCCTCTGCGTCCTCCGCGTCCTCTGCGGTTAGCGTCGGGTTAAGCATGAATAAATCACGCTTTCGCAAGTTCGGCGCGCATGGCGGCGATGGTGGCCTTGTAGTCCCTGGTGCCGAAGATCGCCGATCCGGCGACGAAAGTGTCCGCTCCGGCGCGGGCGATTTCGGCAATGTTGTCCACCTTCACCCCGCCGTCCACTTCGAGCCAGACCTCGCGTCCGCTCTGATCAATGCGTTGGCGAACGGCGCGCAGCTTGGCCAGCGCCGCGGGAATGAACTTCTGTCCGCCGTATCCGGGATTGACGGACATGACCAGCACCAGGTCCAGTTTGTCGAGGGTGTAATCGAGCCACGACAACTGGGTCGCCGGATTGAGCACCAGCCCGGCCTTGCAGCCACATTCCTTGATCAGTCCGATGGTGCGGTCGACGTGCTCCGAGGCCTCCGGGTGGAAGCTGATGATGTTGGCGCCCGCCTTGGCGAAATCCGCAACGATGCGGTCCACCGGACTGACCATCAGGTGCACGTCGATGATCGCCCTGGTCAGCGGCCGGATCGCTTCGCAAACCACAGGGCCCACAGTCAGATTGGGCACGTAATGGTTGTCCATCACGTCGAAGTGCACGATGTCGGCCCCGGCGCCGATCACCGACTGGACTTCCTCGCCGAGCCTGGCGAAGTTGGCAGAAAGAATGCTTGGGGCGATTCGATACATGGGCAATTCGATCGACGGCGCTGCCGGCACGCGAAACGACGCGGCATTGTAGCAAACGGTGGCCGGCCATCGCTCATCGGATTGCGCCGCGTTGCCGGCCTTGCCGCCCTGTCGCGTTTACTGTCCAATGCCGGGCATGGCCGAGCACAAGAAATCCGAAATCACCGTGAGCGCGCGCACATCCTATGTCCCCGATCAGTCCGATGAAGCCGCCGGCCGCTACGTCTTTGCCTACACCATCACCATCGTGAACACCGGCACCGTCGCTGCCCAGCTTGTCAGCCGTCATTGGATCATCACCGACGCCAATGGCAAGGTGCAGGAAGTGCGCGGCCTCGGCGTGGTTGGGCAGCAGCCGCTGCTGCGGCCGCAGGAGAAACACGAGTACAGCAGCGGCACCGCAATCGCCACACCGGTGGGCACCATGCGCGGCAGTTACCAGATGGTCGCGGAGGATGGCGTTGCCTTCGAAGCACCGATCCCCGAGTTCACCCTGAGCGTGCCCCGCGTTCTGCACTAGTCTTGTCAAAAACCACAAGTCTCACCACGAAGGCACGAAGACACGAAGAAGGGCGAAAAAAAGTAAACGTGTGTAAAAGACTCCAATTGGCGGATGTGCCGAAAAAGTCGAATGAGCGGTGAAGGATCAGGAACCGAGAATCTCACCACGAAGACACGAAGAACGTCTCAGCCCGAGTTTTCAATGAGGAATCCCGCAAAGGACTGGGAAACAGAGAAGCTTGCCGCTGAGCTTGTCGATGTTGCGCTCAAAGTACATCGTACTCTTGGACCTGGCCTGTTGGAAACGGTCTACGAAGCTTGTCTTTGTCAGGAACTTTGCCTGAGAAAGGTTCCTTTCAAGAAACAGGTTTCCGTGCCGATCATCTATGAAGGCATTACTCTTGATGCGGGTCTACGGCTAGATGTCGTGGTTGCCGATCGCATAGTTGTAGAAATCAAGGCGGTCGAAAGACTGATCCCATTGTTCGATGCACAGGTTCTCACCTACCTGAAGCTCACGGGGATGGAACTCGGTCTGCTACTCAACTTCAACGTCTCGCTGATCAAGAACGGAATCAGGCGGATTGTTCTCTGACAGACGTGCCGAGAACTTGTCTGTCGCTAGGGAATTTCTTCGTGTCTTCGTGCCTTCGTGGTGAGAATTTCGAATCAGGATTTTCGACCCGTCCTGTATCTTCGTGTTTCTTCGTGGTCTTCGTGCCTTCGTGGTGAGATTTTTCGCTGCGCAGCGTTGCTTTGTTATACTCGCCGCCGCAACAGTAGACGCAAAACATCACCGAATGCAGAGAAGAACATGGCTGGCGGTCGCGTTGTGCATGCTCGGGTTTGTGGCCAGCGGTAGTGCAAGTCTGACCGGGAGCCCGGCGCCGGCGTCACCGCCTCCGGTCGAGCCGCTTCCCGAAACGCCGGCACCGGTCGTCACCGCACCCGAAGTCCCGCCGGCTCCCGCCCCGGCCCCGCAACCGCCTCCACGCCAGCAAACCTTCCAAGCCGCCGAGTGGAGTTCGCTGCCCGACTGGGGGGCCGACAAACTTGCCGAGGCTTGGCCCGCGCTGCAGCTCTCGTGCGGCAGCCTGAAATCCCAGGCCGAGTGGCAATCGGCTTGTGCCGCCGCGGCGCAAATTCCCGGCGAAGATCCGGCGGCAGTGCGGCGATTTTTCGAATCGAGCTTCGTTCCTTATACCGTCCACAATGCCGACGGAAGCGCGGAAGGCCTGGTCACCGGATACTTTGAGCCGTTGCTGCGCGGCAGCCGCACACCAAGCAAGACTTATCGCTATCCGCTATACGCTGTTCCGGACGATCTGCTGGTCATCGACCTTGTGGACGCCCAGCCGAGTCTCAAAGGAGTACGGCTACGCGGCCGGCTGCAGGGAAACAAGGTTGTGCCCTATTACACGCGCGCAGAAATCGAGCGCGGCGAAGCGGCAGTGCGCGGTCGCGAAATTCTCTGGGTGGATGACGCCGTCGAACTCTTCTTCCTGCAAGTCCAGGGATCGGGCCGGGTCAAAATGCCCGGCGGAGAAGTCGTGCGCGTCGGCTTCGCCGAGCACAACGGTCACCCATACCAATCCATCGGGCGTTTGCTGGTTGAACGCGGGGAATTGCCGCAGGACAAAGCCTCAATGCAGGGAATCAAGCAATGGGGCAAGCAGAACCCCGACTTGCTGCCGCTGTTGCTGCAGCAGAATCCGGCATACGTATTCTTCCGTGAGATGCCGTCTTCCTCGCCCGGGCCGGTTGGCGCCCTGGGTGTCGCCCTGACCCCGGGCCGCAGCATCGCGGTCGATTCTTCGATCGTGCCGCTCGGTGCCCCGGTTTATCTTTCCAGCACCTGGCCGCTTTCAGCGCAGCCGCTGAACCGCCTGGTGCTCGCGCAGGACTCCGGCAGCGCGATCAAGGGCGCGGTGCGCGCGGATTTCTTCTGGGGTTTCGGCGACGAGGCCGGGCAGATTGCCGGGCGCATGCGCCAGAGCGGGCGGATGTGGGTGCTCTATCCGCGCGGCTTCGAGCCTCGCCTGCCTTGACAAGCAAACTCTCAACGCAGAGGACGGAAAGACACTTTAACCACGGAGGACACGGAGGAAAAATCAAAGACGAGGAAAGGCAATTTGGGGTTAAGAGCGGGGTGTCTGTTCATAACCCCACTGCGGCCAAATTTGACTTTTTTGGAACATCCGCCGATTGGAGTCTTTTACCCTCGATGGCTGTTTTTGTTCTTGCTCTTCCTCCGTGTCCTCCGTGTCCTCCGTGGTTAACGTTTCTTTTCGTCCTCCGCGAAAAGCGCCTTACAAGTCACTCCTAATGGGGGGCGTAATCGACTTTGACGAGGATACGGCTGCGCACGGCGCGGCCGTTCTTCTGCGCGGGAGAGTATGCGCTCGCCGCCAGCGCCCGCAGCGCCGAGGCGTTGAATTCGTCCTGCGCAGACGCGTCCACCACCGATACGTCGGTAACCCGCCCGCTTTCAGCGATCAACAGCAGCAGCGTAACCGAACCGCCGATTTCGCCGGCAAGTGCTTCCTGCGGATAGGCGAGCTCGATGCGATTCAGCGGTTGCGGATAAACATCGAGATCCCTTGCCGCGTAATGAACCGGATCGTGAAGGCTGACGGCTGGAGCTTCGGTCTCCGAGCTGTGATCCCCGTCCGGCAGAGATTGCGTGGCCGGTGCTGTTGTTTCCATCGGTTCGGGCAAGGGTTCGACCGGCGACAGGGCGGGAGGCATGCGCCTGCGCTGCATTGCAGGCGCGGCCAACGCTGGCGACTTCACCACGGCGGGTTCAAGCAATAGCCGGGCGTTGATGATGCTCAGACGATCCGCGGGGCTGTGGGTCGGCTGCAGCGCCAGC
>JBQTIV010000182.1:0-4776 GCA_052387775.1 Betaproteobacteria bacterium | reverse complement strand
GCCCGGCGACGCGACTCTGGTTTTTGCTGGCGGTAGTACAAGCTGCCTGCGATCGGATGATGGGTGTCGTGAATCACCACCAGGAAGTCCGTGACCGTGAGCTGCATCTGGTGCGCCCACAGCCGACTCGCTTCCGCCATGGGAACCAGACCCAGCCGCGGTCCGAGGTACGACAGGATGTTTGCGGTCTGGCCGATTACCAGATCGCCCGCCTTGAGGAATGGTGGCGCAAACGGCGGGCGCACTACCGTGCGTCTCTCGAGAAAACGCATCAGCGCCGGGACGCCTTTGCCGCGGCCTGTCAGTCGGGCCACGTCCACATAATCGGCGCCGGCCTCCTCGAGCGCGAGCCGGACGAACTCCCCACGACCCTGAATGGAGGGCCAGTAATACAGTTCATAGCGCATGCCAGAGCCCTGCGCTCTTTTCCGTGACCTGTGATTCGTCGCCCCTCTTACGTGACGCGCGTCCCTCTGTCCTGTTAACCTCATCCTTCATCCTTCTGCCTTCATCTTTGCCTCTGACGTTCCTTCATCCTTCTGCCTTCATTTTTGCCTCTGACGTTCCTTCATCCTTCATCCTTCTGCCTTCATACTTGCTCCTTCATCCTTCCGCCTTCATCCTTGCTCCTTCATCCTTGCTCTTGAAAAGCTGCCCCGGCTCGACGCCGATGGCGCAGCGTACCGCGTCCTCCACGGTTTCCAGCCACACGAATTCGAGCTGCTCGCGCGCGCTCGCGGGTACGTCCTCCAGGTCTTTCTGATTGCGCCTGGGCAGCATCACGGTCTTGATGCCCGCGCGAAGCGCCGCCAGCACCTTCTCTTTCACACCGCCGATCGGCATCACGAGGCCGCGCAGCGAAACCTCACCGGTCATCGCTACCTCGGAACGCACCGGCTTGCCGGCGAGCAGCGACACCAGCGCCAGGAACATCGCCACGCCCGCACTCGGCCCGTCCTTCGGCGTCGCGCCCGCGGGCACGTGCACATGCAGGTCGGTCTTTTCCAGCGATTCGCCGCTATACATCTTCGCCAGCGTCAATGCCGCCTGCGCCGACTCCTTCATCACCTCACCCAGTTGCCCGGTGAGGATGAGCTTGCCGGAACCCGGCACCCGGGTAGCCTCGATGAACAAGATGTCCCCGCCCACCGGCGTCCACGCCAGGCCGGTCGCCACGCCCGGTAGCGCCGTTCGCAGCGCCAGTTCATCTTCGAATTTGCGCGGGCCGAGAATGGCATGCAAGTCGGCAGCATCCATGGTCACGCTTTCGGCCTGGCCTTCGGCGATCTTCATCGCCGCGGAACGCAGCGCCGCCCCGATCTCACGTTCCAGGTTGCGCACGCCGGCCTCCCGCGTGTAATCGCGGATGATGGCCTTGATCGCGGGGTCGGTGAGTGTCGCCTGTTCCGGCTTGAGGCCGTTGGCTTCGAGTTGACGCTTCACCAGGTAACGCCTGGCGATTTCGAGCTTCTCTTCCTCGGTGTATCCCGGCAACTGGATCACCTCCATGCGATCACGCAGCGGCCCTGGAATCGTATCGAGCACGTTGGCGGTGGCGATGAACATCACCCTGGACAGGTCGAAGTCCACGCCAAGGTAGTTGTCACGGAATTTCGCGTTCTGTTCCGGATCGAGCACCTCGAGCAGCGCACTGGACGGATCTCCATGGAAGCCACCGGCGCCGAGCTTGTCGATTTCGTCCAGCATCAGCACGCCGGTTCGCGTTTCCGCGCGCCGGATTGCCTGGATGATATTGCCCGGCAGCGCCCCGATGTAGGTACGCCGGTGGCCGCGGATCTCCGCCTCATCGTGGGTGCCGCCCAGCGCCACGCGCTGGAATTTGCGCCCGGTTGCGCGCGCGATGGACTGCCCGAGCGAGGTTTTGCCCACGCCCGGCGGACCGACGAAGCACAGGATCGGACTTTTTCCCTCGGGGTTGAGCTTCTTCACCGCCAGGTATTCGAGGATGCGGCGCTTTATCTTTTCCAGGCTGTAGTGGTCCTCGTCGAGAACCTTTCTCGCCTGTGGGATATCGACCGGCCTGCCTGGCTCGGCTTTCCAGGGCAGTTCGCTCAGCCACTCCAGATAGGTACGCAGCATCGAGCCTTCGGCGCTGCCTTCGCCCATTCTGCGCAGGCGCTTGAGCTCCTTCACGGCGTGCTTGTGCACATCTTCGGGCATGCCGGCATCGTCCACGGCTCTCTTCAGCTCCTCGATCTCGGCGGCGGTTTCCTCGCCCTCGCCAAGCTCTTTCTGGATCTGGCGCATCTGCTCGCGCAGCACGTGCTCGCGTTGGCGCTCGTCGAACTCCTTGCGGGTCTTGTCGCCGATCTCCTTGGATAGCCTCAACACCTCCACGCGCTCGCCGAGCAGCACCAGCACCTTGTCCAGGCGCCGCTCCAGGTCGAAGGTTTCGAGCACCGTCTGTTTCTCTTCGCTCTTCACGTCCAAGAGGTTCGCCACCATGTCGGCAAGCAGCGCGGGCGAGTTCATCGCCTGCACCACGCCCGCGAGTTCGTCAGGGACGTTGGGCAGCAAACGGATGGTCTCGATCGCGCGCTCCTTCAGCTGCAGGAAACGCGCCTCGATCTCCGGGCTGGATTCTTCCGCGGTCTCGACCAGCGCGACGCGCGCCACCATGAATGGCCAGCCGTCGAGGAACTCCAGCACGCGGAAACGCGACTGCCCCTGGATTACCAGATGATGGGCACCTTCGGCGCCGGTAATGTAGCGCACCACCTGGCCGGCGGTGCCAACCCAGTGCAGGTCGTCCGGGCGGAGTTCGTTCTTCTCCGGGTCGCGCTGCAACAGAAACCCGACGCGCCGCTCGCTGCGGGCCGCTTCCTGAGCCGCGGCGACCGAGGACGCGCGGCCGATCGTGACCGGCGACATGATGCCGGGAAATAAGACCGCGTTGCGCAGCGGAATGATGATCAGCGCGTCCTCTGGCAGCGGTTTCAATGGCGTGGCGACGCGCCCAGCGTCGGGCGCCGGCGCGGCCTTGCCGGCGTCGTCCGGCGAAAGCAATTCCTGCATCGTGGGCGAGGCATTCATGACGACTCCTTCTTGCTGAACATGAGCGTGAGACATCCGTCCTGCAACTTCTTGCCGGTAAGGGCAAGTGCCCGCGTTGGAAGGCCGATTCGGCGCTCGAAGCGCCCGTATGGAATTTCCAGCGCGTGGATGCGCACAGCGCATTCGTTTTCGGATGAGCCGAGCGCGAACGGCCTGTGTGCCGATATGGTTATGGCACCGGGCTCGAGCTTCACGGCGACCGAATCCGCCGCCACACCCGGCAGCGCCGCGTGCACCCAGACCGCGTCGGCAGACTCGACGATGTCCACCGGCGGCTCCCAGGCAGGTGCCTCGGCCCCAGCCGGGCGAATGAACTGCCGGTGCAGCCGGTCGGCCTGCTCCAAGAGCGAAAGGGCCTCGCTCCACATCAAACGGGAAAGGTCTCGCGCGGTCATCCAGTGGTCTCTGTAATGAACCCTAGATGGCGGCGATCAGGCGGGAATCAAGTCGTGTGGTTTTCAGGGAAATATCTGGCGGAAATCAGTGGCCTTGGTCCGGCGTGCGACCGCGGCCTGGTGAGGTCGGTCGAAACTCGGGGCCGAGGTTCGAGAACCCAGCGGATCGGAGTCCGAATCCTCGGTCTTACGCCGTCACGTCGTCACGTCGTTACCTCCTACACGGCCTTCACCGCCCTACTACGGATTTGCCTTCAAGTACTCGACGATCTGGCGCCGGATTTGCGGATCCTTCTGCGTGTAGAACATGTACGTTCCAGGCACCATGGTCTGCGAACTGGTGATCCATTTGTCGAGAGATGCCTCGTCCCACGTGATCCCGTTCATCTGCGTCAGGAATGTTGCCGAATACTGATAGCCCTTCACGCTACCGGCGGGCCGCCCGAGCACTCCACGCAATTGCGGTCCATACATCGGCACAACGGCGACACGCTCAGGCGTGTACGCACGCTCGCCGGGCAAGGCTCGGGTCGCCGTTTCCGCGCTCCAGCGGGGTGTCATCGGAACATCCGCCAGGGTTGTTCCGATCGATTGCGGGATTTCCGCATGCGCCAGTCGCAACTGCGCCCGGACCGGCGCAGGCTCACCCTTTGCCGATTTTGCGAGGTTACCGTGGCACACCGCGCATTGCTTGTCGAACAACTTCTTGCCCTCAGTCGAATTGTCATCCTGCGCGCTCGCGCCTGCCGCAACCAGGAACGCCAGGAAAAAACCTGTACACCCCGTCTTCACGTCCATCACCAGCCTCCCCAAGTCTTCCGATGTGATTCGCTAGCAGAAATACCCACCCGTGCCTCGACTTGATACAAGCGCAAAAATGCACCCTGGAACAGCGAAAACCCTTGACTTGGATCAACAAAAAGAATGCTGCCGCCGGTATGCGCGCAAGGCAAACGCCGTTTGGTCATGACCAGGGTCTGGTTTTCGTCACGTTCGTCACGGCATTTGCGGCCTTCACGCCAATCTTGCCTGCACCCGCTGGCGCACCAGGTTCACGTTCTGGCGGAACGCATAGAGATTGTCCGAATAGGCGATCGGCGTGTTGATGCTGTTGACCGAGCGCTCTATCTGGTCCAGCCGCTTCAGCAGTGCCCTCAGTTCCTCCGCATCGTTATCATATTCGAGTTCGAGTTCGACTTCCTTGAGCCTTGCGTACCAGCGATAAATTCGCGAGCGCACCCGCCAGCGGTACACCGGCGGAATGATCTTGGTGATTGGCACCAGCAGCGCCAGCGCCGGCAGCAGG
>JBQTIV010000181.1:0-5057 GCA_052387775.1 Betaproteobacteria bacterium | reverse complement strand
CGGGTCCGTTCACCGCACTCAAATACAAACTCGAGTTCGGCGCCGCGTTCTCGGACAATGCCAAGCAGCAGCTGGAGAAAGAACTCAAGGGCAAGCTCGAAGACCAGCTCAAGTCCCGGCTGTCGGGAACGGCGAAGCCGGCTGGGGAGGCAGCGCCCGCCACCGGCGAGCAACCAGCGCCGCCGCGGCCCGAAGACAAACTCAAGGAAAAGCTGAAGAAGCTTTTCTGAGCGACGATAGCCGCATGAGCGAATTCGCCGAGCGCGTGATTGCCTGGCAGCGCCAGCATGGACGCCACGATCTGCCGTGGCAGGGCCCGCGCGATCCGTACCCGGTGTGGCTCTCCGAAATCATGCTGCAGCAGACCCAGTTCACCGCGGTCATCCCGTATTTCCAGCGCTTCATCACCCGCTTCCCCAACCTTGCCAGCCTGGCCTGCGCCGACCAGGACACGGTGTTGGCGCTGTGGAGCGGGCTCGGCTACTACGCTCGTGCCCGCAATCTCCACCGCGCCGCGCGCATCGTCGTCGAGCAACATGGCGGCGTATTCCCGGGTCACTTCGACGCGATTGCCGCCTTGCCAGGCATCGGACGCTCGACCGCGGCTGCGATCGCTGTGTTCGTGTCCGGCACCCGCCAGCCGATCCTGGACGGCAACGTCAAGCGCGTGCTGGTGCGCTGCTTTCTCGTCTCGGGCTTCCCGGGCGAGAAAAAGATCGAGAAGCACTTGTGGGAACTCGCTGCGCGGCTGTTGCCGGAGCGCGACGTTGAGGCGTACACGCAAGGGCTGATGGATCTTGGCGCCGGCATCTGCGCTCGCCGGCGCCCGCATTGCGAAGCTTGTCCGCTTGCAGAAATGTGCGCGGCCAGGCGCGAGAACCGCATCGCCGAACTGCCGTCGCCGCGGCCAAGGAAGCGCGTACCGGAAAAGTCCACGGTCATGCTGATCCTGCAGCGCAACGGCGAAGTCTTACTTGAGAAGCGCCCGGAGCCCGGCATCTGGGGCGGCCTGTGGAGTTTTCCCGAAGTCGGCGATGCATCGCAGGCGGCAACGCTGTCCCGCGGCCGCTTCGGTGCCGCCGTCGAGGCCGAAGGCGACTTGCCGGTGATTCGCCATGGCTTCACCCACTTCGCGCTCTCCATCACGCCGGCGCTGTTGCGCGTGACGCAGATGGAGCCGCATGCACGCTCGCCGGGCCATGTGTGGTTGACGGTTGAAGATGCGATCGGTGCGGCGGTGCCGGCGCCGGTGCGCGCGATCCTGCGCCAGCTTCGCGACGACGGTTACAGGACAGCGAAAATCAAAATCTCACCGCGAAGACGCGAAGAACGCGAAGACACACGAAGAAAAACGACGCGCTAGTTAATTTTTTTCTCCGTTCCAGCCACTCGGCCTTACCGAAGCCAATAAAGAAAATGAGCCTTTGGATTCTTCTCACGTGTTCTTGAATTGCAAATGAGTCAGGCAGTGGCATCGCCGGGTTCTCCCCAGCGGGGCGTCAGCGAGTGCGGGACACCGAGATGGTCGAGAATGCGCGCAACCACGAAATCCACCAGATCCTGCGGCGTCTTCGGGTGGTGGTAGAAGCCCGGGTTGGCCGGCAGGATCACGGCACCCGCGCGCGCCAGCTTGAGCATATTCTCCAGATGGATCGCCGAGAACGGCGTTTCCCGCGGCACAAGGATCAGTTTGCGCGCTTCCTTCAGGGTGACGTCGGCGGCGCGTTCAATGAGATTGTCCGCGAGCCCAGCGGCGATGGCCCCAAGCGTGCCCATGGTGCAGGGACAGACCACCATCGCGTCGGGCGGATTCGAGCCTGAGGCAACTGGCGCGACCCACTCCTCGCGGCCGAACGCCTGCAGTTGCCCGGGGCGCGCAGCGAATCGTGCAGTAAAGAACTCGGCAGCTTCTTTGGCGCGGGCGGGTAATGCCAGATCCATCTCCTGGCGAGCGACGACCTGTGCCACCTGCGAGTACAGCAGGAATACGCGCAGGTCTGCTTTGAGCAAACATTCGAGCAGGCGCACGCCGTAGGGCATGCCGGAGGCGCCGGTAAAAGCCAGTGCGATGGTCTGCATGCTCATCGCGCTGGCACCGCAATGGCGCACGCGGAAGTATTCACTCGGACAACTCCCGGTGCCGGATCAGCACGCCGCGGCTGGTGCGGAAGTGCGCCGCCAGGTTCTCGGCGAAGTAAACCGAGCGGTGCCGGCCGCCGGTGCAGCCGATCGCCACGGTCAGGTAACTGCGATTGTCGCGCACGAAGCACGGCAGCCATTTGTCGATGTAGTTGCGGATGTCCTCAAGCATGCTGCGCGCGTTGGTGTCCGCCTCCAGGAAGGCGATCACCGGCGCATCTTTACCGGTCAGGGGACGCAGCTCCGGGTCGTAGTTGGGATTGGGCAGGCAACGCACGTCGAACACCATGTCGGCATCCAGGGGAATGCCGTGTTTGAAGCCGAAGGACTGGAACAGCAGCGTCAGCCCGGATTCGCCCAGGTCGAGCAGATCCTTTACCCAGGCCCGCAATGCGTTTGGATTGAGATCGCTGGTGTCGATGCGATGGCCGAGGTCGCCGATGTCGGCGAGCAGTTCGCGCTCGCGCTCGATGCATTCCGGCAGCGTGCGCGCCTCGCGCGCGAGCGGATGGCGGCGGCGGGTTTCGGAGAAGCGCTTGACGAGGGTGTCGGTCTTGGCATCGAGGAAAACCAGGTGCAGGTCGACATCGCGGCTGCGCAGTTGCCGCAGGTAACCGGGCAGTTCGGACAACGTTGCGCCGCTGCGCACATCGATGCTGACGGCTACGCGCTGCTGGCCTTCCTGGTCGAGGAACTGCGTGAGCCCGATCAACAGCTTCGCCGGCAGGTTGTCCACGCAGTAGTAGCCGCTGTCTTCCAGGACGTTCAGCGCGATGCTCTTTCCGGACCCCGACAGCCCGCTGATGACGATGAGCCGCATGGTATAAGCACTAGCGCCGCTTGCTTAACTGCTTTTCCTGGCGCTGTATGAACTCCTGCGTACTGTCGATTCCGCGCAGTTGCAGAACATAATTGCGAACTGCCGCTTCCGCCAGCACGGCGAGGTTGCGGCCGGCTGCAACCGGCAGCACTACCTTGCGCACGTTGATGCCCATGATCTCTTCCGAGCTGGCGTTGAGCGGCAGGCGCTCCAGGCTGGGAATCACGCCACCGACCGGTTTTTCCAGCTGCACGATCAGTTTCAGATTCTTCCTGATGCGCACCGCGGTCTCGCCGAAGATGGTGCGGATGTTGAGCATCCCCAGCCCCCGAACTTCGAGGAAATCCTTCAGCAATTCGGGACTGCGTCCTTCGAGCGTTTGCGGCGCGATGTGATAGAGCTCGACCACGTCGTCGGCGACCAGGCCGCTGCCGCGGGAGATGAGTTCCAGCGCCAGTTCGCTTTTTCCCACGCCGCTTTCACCGGTGATGAGTACCCCCATCCCAAGCACGTCCAGGAAAACGCCGTGGCGGGTGACAAATTCGGCCAGCGCCCGTCCGAGATAGGTGCGCACCACCCAGATGATCTGCAGGCTGTGCAAGGGAGAGGCTAGCAGCGGAACATTGCGGGATGTGGCGAACTCGGCCAGCGTCGGCGGTGCGGTCTGCTGGTCGCTCAGAATGATGCAGGCCAGCCCGCTGCCGGCGAGACGGGCCAACGCCTCGCGCTGGGATTGCTCGCTGAGCGAGGAAAAGTACGCCGCCTCGGTGCGGCTGTAGATCTGAATCCAGTTGGGATGAACCAGATTCAGGTGGCCGATCAGGCCTTGAGAAGCGTGATTGATCTCGCTGCTGTCGAGAAAGGGCGAGGGATCGCGCGGCCCGGATACCCAGGTCAACTTGAGTGCGTCGGCGTTTTCCTCAAACAGCTGCGCGACGCTGACTTGGGGCATGGGGCTCCCATTGGCTGATGAGACGTTGTACGTCCCGTGCATCGGGCAATGCCGCCAGTTGCGCGCGCATCTCCTTGTCGCTGAACATCTGCGCCAGTTCCGAGAGTATCTGCAAGTGCAGGTCGGTCGCTTTTTCGGGAACCAGCAGCACGAAGATCAATTGCACTGGATTGCCGTCGGGCGCCTCGAAGGGTATCGGCGTCCTGGTGCGAACGAACGCGCCTGCCGCCTCCCGCAGGCCCTTGATGCGGCCATGCGGAATGGCAATTCCGTGGCCCAGCCCGGTCGAACCCAGCCGCTCGCGCGCGAACAGCGCGTCATACACCTGGACGCGGCCCACACCCAGCGCATTTTCGAACAACAGTCCAACGTGCTCGAACACCCGCTTCTTGCTGGTGACATCGAGATCGAGGATGACGTTGGCAACGGGTAACAGCTTCGTTAGCAGACTCATGCCGGGCGTCCTGGAAATGCGTTGGAAGCTTACGATGCAACCGGCCGGTTGCGCACGACTTCGCCCTGGTGATGGTCGACGGACTTTTCCTTGTGCTTGAGAATCTGCCGATCCAGCTTGTCCACCAGGCCATCGATGGCCGCGTACATATTGGCGTCCACGCACTCGACGTAGATTTCCTTGCCGCGCACGTGAACCTTGGCCTCGATTTTCTGGTCGAGTTTGTTCACGGAGAGAATGACGTTGACGTCGATGACGTGGTCGAAATGGCGGGTTACCCGGGAGAGCTTGTCGGTGACGTAAGAGCGGATGGCGGGGGTGATGTCGAGATGGTGACCGGACAACTGAAGATTCATTGGCTTCCCTTCCTGACTTGGTTGATCAGATGCTCTTGCGAAGATTGACAGGCAGGATCTGCAAAGCTTCGCGGTACTTGGCGATGGTGCGGCGAGCCACCACGATTCCCTGCTTGCCAAGAATCTCGGATATCTGGCTGTCGCTAAGCGGCTTTCGCCGGTCTTCCTCGCCGACCATCTGCTTGATCAGCGCGCGGATGGCGGTGGCCGAGCAGGCGCCCCCCGTTTCCGTGGTGACGTGACTGCCGAAGAAATACTTGAGTTCGAAAATGCCGCGCGCGGTAAGCATGAACTTCTGCGTGGTCACCCGTGACACGGTGGACTCGTGCAGGCCCA
>JBQTIV010000180.1:0-6880 GCA_052387775.1 Betaproteobacteria bacterium | reverse complement strand
GGTTGACGACACCGCCCAGGCTGAAGATCAGCGACAGGCCAAGAGACAGCAGGATGTAGTACGACCCGACCAGCAGGCCGTTGACGATCTGCTCTAGCAGTAGCACGTCAGCGGGCAATCGGCCGCGTCACGCGGCCGGCATTGAGCAGGGGTTCTCCTGCTGGGTTGGCTGGATCAGCTCCAGCGACTCCTTCGCGCCGGGTACGGCTTCAACCACGTCGAAGATGTCCCACGTGTCCTTCGACCGGGTCTTGTCCTTGACTTTGACGACATACATTTCCTGCAACAACTGGTGGTCCCAGTCGCGGACCTTGCCCTTGCGCGCCTTGAGCAGATCGAACTCCGCGCCTTTCTCCAGATGCTGAATGATTCTGGATGCGTCGGTGCCTTTGGTTTCCGCAATGGTCTGCAGGACGATACGCACGCCGACGTAATCGCCCCAGGCCTGATTCTCCGGCGGCTGTCCGTACTTCTTCACGAAGCGTTCGCTAAAGGCCCGTGCCGAGGCGATGTTCAGGCCGTGATACCACAGGCTTTGCCAGTGACCGGAGAGCGCATCCAGCCCGGTGGCCCAGAACGGCGCAGTGTCCATCACGCCGCCGGCAAGCTGATAAGGCAGGCCGTATTCCTTGTACTGCTTCAGGAACGTCGTCTGGTCCACGCCGGCCAGATTGAGGTAGACGAAATCCGGCTTGAGCTGGCGGATCTTGAGAATGTAGGCGCTGTAGTCCGCGGTGTTCGTCGGCACGAAATCGTTGTTGAGAATGATGCCTCCGTTCTGCTCCAGGAAGCGCGAGGAAACCCTGAACAGATCGTGCCCAAAGGCGTAGTCCGCGGTCAGAAAATACCAGCGCGCGCCCTTGATCAGGTTCTGCTGCAGTTGCCATGTGCCGATGGTCTTGGTGTACATGGTATTGCAGCCCTCGATGTGGAACATGTAGCGTTTGCAGTTGGAGCCGCGCAGCGCATCGGAATTACAGCCGGTGTTGAAAAACGGGATTTTGTAGCGCTGTGCCTGTTCGCCTATGGCGAGCCCCGAAGCCGAACTGATCTCCCCGATCAGGCAGATCACCTGGTCGCGCTCGACCAACTTGTTCGCCTTGGTCACGGCGGTGGCGGGATTGACGCTGTCTTCGGCGATCATCTCGATCTTGCGTCCGAGTACGCCGCCCGCCGTATTGGCTTCTTCAACCGCCAGCATGGCACCCTTGTAGCCGTACTCGCCCACCTGGCCAAGAAAGCCGGTACGCGGCGTGAGGTGCCCGATTCGGATCGTTTCGGATTGCGCCCGCAGGATTGCCGGGAAACCGAACTGCGCCGCAGCGGCAGCGGCAGTCAGCGTGGCAGTCTGCTTGATCAGCTTGCGGCGGCCCGGCGCGACCGATCTTTCTGTTTTCTTGCTCATGGTTTCTCCCCCGAGTTCTGTGGCAGCCCGTTCTTGCAGGCTGCTGGTTCGAGTCCGAACCGGTTCAGCCCGCTTTGAGAATGCCCGCGACCACGGCGTCGGTCACCTGCCTGGTATTGGCGTTGCCGCCAAGATCCGGTGTGCGCAGCCCGGACTGCATCACCGCGGACATTGTGGACACGATTCGAGTCGCGAGCTCCGGCTGGCCCAGATGCTCCAGCATCATCGCCCCGCTCCAGATTTGCCCGAGCGGGTTGGCAATGCCCTTGCCGGCAATATCCGGAGCCGAGCCATGCACCGGTTCGAACATGGAAGGGTACTGCCTTTCCGGATTGATATTGGCGGAAGCGGCGATGCCGATGCTGCCGGCAATGGCCGCACCCAGATCGGTGAGTATGTCGCCGAACAGGTTGCTGCCGACCACCACGCCGAAGCGTTGCGGATGAGTAACGAAGCGCGCTGAAAGCGCATCGATGTGCATCTGGTCGCTTTCGATCTCGGGGTAGGCTTCGGCGATTTGCCAGAACACCTCGTCCCAGAACGGCATGCTGAAACTGATGCCATTGGACTTGGTGGCCGAGGTGACTTTCTTCTTGCCGATCCTGCGGGCGAGTTCGAACGCATAGCGGATGATGCGCTCGGTGCCCATGCGGGTGAAGATGTTGACCTGGCTGACCACTTCATTGGGCGTGCCGGAGTAAATGCGTCCGCCCATGTTCGAGTACTCGCCTTCATTGTTCTCGCGAACCACCACAAAGTCGATGTCCTGCGGGCCGCGGTCGGCAAGCGGCGATTTCACTCCCGGCAGCAACTTTACCGGCCGCACACAGGCGTACTGTTGGAAACCACGGCGTATCGGCGCGATAAGTTCCCACAGCGAGACGTGGTCCGGCACGCCGGGAAACCCGACCGCACCGAGAAAAATGGCATCGAAGGGGCGCAACTGGTCCAGTCCGTCCGCGGGCATCATGCGTCCGTGCTTCTGGTAATACTCGCAACTCCACGGGAAGCCGCGGTACCTGAAACGCAGCCCGCCGTGCGCTTTCGCCGCGGCGTCGAGGACGCGCGTGCCCTCGGGGACGACTTCCTTGCCGATGCCGTCACCCGGAATCAGCGCGATGTTGAATTCTTTCATCTACCGTTTGAAACCGGAGCGGATCCAGTCGATGCTTTTCATCCCATCCGGCGGGCTGATCTGATCCGGCGGGTAGTACTTGATGTTGGTAAGCGTGACTTTTCCGTCGACCTTCTTCACGGTGCCGTAGGGCACGTGCTGCACTGCCTGATGTCCGTTGCCGAGCGACATATCCACGGTACCGGCGACCGACTCGAATTTCAGATATTCGAACGCGCCGATAACCTGGTCGATCGTGGGGTCCTGCACCTTGTTGGCGGCCTGCGCTTTTTCAAATGCGGCCTTCACACCCAGGAATGCGGTGGCCATGTGATAGGAGGCGTAAACCGGCGCAACGCCGAAGCGGTCCTTGAACGCCTTCTGGAACCACTTGTTGAGCGAGGTGGGCGGGGCGAACGGGCCGTTCGGGCCGCGCGCGCCGAGGATGGTGCCGTCGGCCAGTTGCGCACCCATGCGCTCGATCACCGTCTCCCCGGTCATGATGATATTGGGCATTTTTGCCAGCAGGCCGCGCGGCGCCGACTGCAGGATGTACGCCTCGAGGTCGCCGCCCCATAGCCCGTTGTGCACGATCTCGCCGCCGCTGCCCAGCACTGCAGAGATCTCGGTGCCGTACTGGCCCGCGCCGAGTTTGGGCCAGACGATGGTGCCGATCTGCGCTTCGGGTTTCAGGATTTTCATCGACTCGGTGAAGTCCGACCAGGCGTCCTGGCCCCAGGCGTAATTCGGGTTGATGCCGGAGAACGTCTTGAGATCGGGAAAGTTCTCCGCAATGTAGCGGGCCGCCGCGACGTTTTCCTGGGTCGCCATGGTGGTGGTGCGGAAGACGTACTTGTAGCTCGCTTCCTCAAAAATGCGGTTGGTGGCGCAATCGAACAGTACGGTGAACTTCTTCAACTCCTCCGCCACCGGCGCGACCGCCAGGCAGTCGCCGCTGGAAATGACACCGATCACCAGGTCGACGTCCTGTCGCGCCACCAGATTGCGATACTCGGTCACAACCTTGGTCGGGCCTCCGGCTTCGTCCACGTAGGCCACTTCAATCGGGCGTCCGCCGAAGCCTTTCTTTTCATAGCCGGGAATCTGCCCGCCCTTGTTCAGCGCGTCCACTAGCAGATCCGAGCCATTCTTGGCCGGTACGCCGAAGGGACCGGCAGCCGGTCCGGACAGAAAGGTGATGATGCCGATTCTGAGCGGAGCCTGCGCCGACGCGAATGGACTGCAAAGGAGCCCGAGTGCGAAAAGCGTGGATGTTGCGCCGACGATGCGCAGGAAGCGATTCATGGTTGATCCTCCGGATGGGTCTTTATGTTTCTTGACGGCGCGCCCGCTGCCCGCCGCCTCTTACACTCGCGAGCGCCTCTAACGTTCGCAAATGCCTGCCGCGGTTTACCGGCTGCGATTATAACAACTAACTTATGGCGATTCGGTTCGGCTAGAATCCGCGGGCCGGTTTGATGTTTCTCAAGCATTGATGGACGCTCCTTGAACATCCTCGCCCTCGACACTTCGACGGAATACTGCTCGGTCGCGCTGCTGCATGACGGAAAGCTTACTTTTCGAGAAAAACTCGCCGGAGCGCAGCATTCCGAACTGATTTTGCCGATGATCGACGCGCTGTTGAGCGCATCGAATCTTGAGTTGGCGCTACTAAACGGTGTCGCGTTCGGTGCCGGACCCGGATCGTTCACCGGCCTGCGAATTGCCTGCGGAGTCGCGCAGGGCCTGGCGTTCGGTGCCGGGCTTCCGGTCGTGCCGGTTGGAACGCTACTGGCGCTGGCGCAGGCTGCTGGTGCGCCGAGGGTGGTGACCTGTCTCGATGCGCGCATGGGCGAGATTTACCATGCCGCTTACCAACGCGATGGCACAGGATGGAGCGAAACGGTGACGCCCAACGTATGCAAGGCCGACGCGGCGGCGCGACTCGAGGGCGGGGACTGGGTCGGTTGCGGAAACGGTTTCGCGGTGTACGGCGATGCCCTGGCGGCGCGCTATCGCGGCCAGCTTTCGCAGGTTCGATCCCAAGTCTATCCTCATGCCCGTGAGGTCGCGCAGCTGGCGTTGCCGGTGCTCGCTGCCGGACAGGGTGTACCGGCAGAGCAGGCGCTGCCGCTCTATTTGCGCGACAAGGTCGCCCGTAAAATGCACGAACAACCATGAGCGCCCAGCTCGACAGCCTGCCGAAACTGCGTCCGATGCGCGCCACCGATCTCGATCGCGTCATGAAGATCGAGCCGGTCATCTATACGCATCCGTGGACACGGGGCAATTTCGACGACTCGATGCGGGTCGGCTACAGCTGCTGGGTGATCGATTGCGGCGGGGTGGTGGCTGGCTATGGGGTGCTCATGATAGGCGTCCGGGAAGCGCATCTGCTCAACCTGAGCATGGCGCCGGAGTGGCAGGGACGCGGGCTGGGCCGCGCGCTGCTGGAGCATTTCGTGCGCATCGGGCGCGAAAGCGACGCGCAACAGATGTTCCTGGAAGTACGGCCATCCAATGCGGCGGCCCGCCGGCTGTACGCGGACTTCGGCTTTCGCGACATCAACGTTCGCCGCGGCTATTACCCGGCAGCTGGCGGGCGCGAGGATGCGATTCTGATGGGACTCATGCTGTGAACCGCCGGGCGCTGGTCCTCACTGAACTCGGGCTCACGCCCTTGTGGGTGCGCAGGCGCCGGCCGCTTGCCGCGGAGGAAACAGACGCACTTCAAAGCGCCGTGTTCCAGGATGTGCCGCCGCAGCCGGCGGCGCTACCGCTTCCCGTGGATGACCGCGCTGCGCGGATCGGGGCCATGGACTGGCAACAGCTCAAGTCCGCCGTTGCCGCCTGCACCTCGTGCGTTCTGCACAAACAGCGGCGCCAGGCAGTATTCGGAGTGGGCGACGAGCGTGCCGAATGGCTGTTCGTCGGCGAAGGTCCCGGTGCTGAAGAGGATGCGCGCGGGGAGCCCTTCGTCGGCCAGGCCGGGAAACTTCTGGACAACATGCTTGCCGCCATCGGATTGAAGCGCGGCGAAAACGTCTACATCGCCAACACCGTCAAGTGCCGGCCTCCGGGCAATCGCAATCCCGAGCCCGCCGAAGCCAACGCCTGCGAGCCCTACCTCTCGCGCCAGATCGCGCTCAGCAGGCCGCGGCTGATCATCGCGCTCGGCAGGGTCGCGGCACAGAACCTTCTGGGTACCGAAGCGACGATTGCCAGCCTGCGCGGCCGTGCGCACGCCTATCATGGCACGCCCTTGATCGTGACCTACCATCCCGCCTACCTGTTGCGCAATCTCACCGACAAGGCCAAGGCTTGGGAAGACCTGTGCTTCGCGGTAAACACCATGAAGGCGTTGAAACAGGGCGCCAGCACCCCCAATTGATTGCCGTTGTCTCTAACCGGGAGAATTCGATGAAGCGCATCTTTGCTTTGATGTTCCTGCTGGTCATTTCGCTCAGCCTCGCCGGCTGCGGCTACAACACGCTGCAAAGCACTGATGAGCAGATCAAGGCGGCGTGGGCGGAAGTGCTTAACCAGTACCAGCGCCGCGCCGATCTGGTGCCGAATCTGGTGAATACCGTGAAAGGTTTTGCGTCGCAGGAGAAGGACGTGCTGCTGGGCGTGACCAACGCGCGTGCGCGCGTCGGCAGCTTCCAGGCTACGCGGGAGTTGGTCAATGATCCACAGGCTTTCTCCAAGTTCATCGCCGCGCAGGGGGAAATGACCTCTGCGCTGTCGCGGCTGTTAGTGGTCGCGGAGAACTATCCGCAACTGAAATCCGATGCTAATTTCCGCGACCTGCAGGCGCAACTCGAAGGCACCGAGAACCGCATCACCGTGGCGCGCAACCGTTACGTCAAGGCGGTGCAGGATTACAACAGCTATGTCCGTCGCTTTCCCGTGAACCTGACCGCGAAGATGTTCGGCTACGCGGTGAAGCCCAACTTCACGGTGCAGAACGAGGCGGCGATTTCAACCGCACCGAAGGTGGATTTCGGCACGGCGCCAACGCCGCCCGCTGCGCCCACGCCACCGCCGGCGCCCGCACCGGCGTCGAGTGCGCGCTGATGCCGGATCGCCGGAGCGTCCATCCGCGGCTTTTCCGCTCTCCCTCCGGGAGAGGGGTAGGGGTGAGGGTGCGAAACCCATGCAACGGCGTACAGGATACCGAGCCCTCACCCGGCGCTTCGCGCCATCCTCTCCCGGGGGGAGAGGGGTCCAGGCACGCGGCGGTGGGGGTTCTGGGCAAGATTTTCATGATCGTGGCATGTGTGCTTGGGTTCGCCGTAACTGTGCCTGCACACGCCGAAGTGGCCGTGCCCGCATTGAAGGCGCGCGTCACCGACCTCACC
>JBQTIV010000179.1:0-9631 GCA_052387775.1 Betaproteobacteria bacterium | reverse complement strand
ACATTGGGCAGCAGCAGTGCCCGCCCCTGGGGGAGCCGCTCCTGGGCGGCAATGTACTGGGCCTTGGCCGCCGCATACACCGCGTCTTGCACCGCCGCCTCGCGGTACACCGCCAGCAGGTCGGCGGATAACGCCGGGCCGGCCGCCAGCAATGCCGTGCACAGAATCGAAATGCGTTTCATCGAATCCTCTCTTTTTTTTCCATGCTGATTACTTTCGCCGGCTGTGCGCTGATGTTCTGCTCACGGCCGCGGGGTACGAGTCCGTTGGTGATCATCTCCAGATGCTGTTCCAGGTAGCTTTCCGCAACGATGCGCGTGCTGTCGCAGAAATCGAACGAGTGCCGCCACAGCAGCAGGTACACCATGGGCGCCAGTATCAGTCGCATGGCGTAATTGGCATCCATCGACCTGAACTCGCCGCTTTTCATTCCGGTTTCCAGCACGCTCTGCATCAACCGGTGGCCGCGGCTGATGACCTCGTCGTAATAGAATTTCCCGATCTCGGGAAAGTTCCGGCACTCCGAGAACATCAGTTTCGGAATGCCGCCGAGTTTGCTGTTGCCCACCGAGTCCCACCAGGCGAACACGATCTGTCGCATCAATTCATGAGCCGGGCCCTGATGTTCTTCCAGCAGGCGCTCACCGCGTTCGATCAACGGCACGATCCCGGAGCGGATGACCGCCTTGAACAACTCCTCCTTGCTCGGAAAATACAGATAGAGCGTGCCTTTGCTGACACCGGCCCGAGCCGCCACGTCATCCAGCCGCGTCGCCGCATAGCCGCGTTCGACGAACAGGTCGAGCGCGGCGGCCATCAGTTCAGCCGGTCGCGCTTCCTTGCGGCGGGTCCAGCGGCGATCGTGTTTTTGCAGAGGGATCAATATTTGAATGTAAGTGACTGAGCGGTCAGTAATATACACGCGCCAGTCAAATGTTCAACCTCTATATCGCGGCTGATTGGCCATTTCGCTGTTCACATCCCCGTAGTGCCGGTCCGGCGCCTATAATTTTCCAGTTGTAATCCGGTGGGCGAGCCCATAGATACAAGCGATCGTTTTGGGAACGCAATCATGAGTTCAGTCAGGGCACCGGCAGTTGCCGGCGCCTTCTATCCGGCTGCGGCGTCAGTGCTGCAAGTGCAGGTCGAGGCCTTGCTGGCGGACACGGCTGCGCCGACGCAACAGCGACCCAAGGCCCTGATCGTGCCTCACGCCGGTTACGTTTATTCGGGCCCGGTCGCTGCAAACGCCTACGCGCTGCTGGCGCCGTTTCGCGGCGAATTCTCCCGAGTGGTGCTGCTCGGCCCGGCACACCGCGTCTATGTGCGTGGACTGGCACTGCCCGCGGCCGATGTCTTTGCTACGCCGCTGGGCGAAATCACGCTGGACCTTGCGGCGATCGCTGCGATTCGGCATTTGCCCCAGGTCAGCGTCAGCGACGAGGCTCACGCACTCGAGCATTCGCTCGAGGTGCATCTGCCGTTCCTGCAACAGGTGCTCGCCGAATTCACGCTGGTGCCCCTGGCTGTTGGCGAGGCTTCCGCCGAACAGGTTGCCGAGGTTCTCGGCCTGCTGTGGGGCGACGAGCGCACGTTGATCGTCATCAGCTCCGACCTTTCCCATTACCTGCCCTACGCACAGGCCAAAACGGTCGACGAGCAAACCGCGCGCATGGTTCTCGGATTGGCGCCACAGCTAAACCACCAGCAGGCCTGCGGCGCCACGCCGGTCAATGGCCTGTTGCTGGAAGCGCGCCGCCGCGGGTTGCGCCCGGAGCTGCGGGACCTGCGCAACTCCGGCGACACTGCCGGTGACAAGAGCCGGGTGGTGGGATACGGCTCGTTCGCGTTTTATGACGATGCCTTGGCGCGGGAAAAGCTGGACGACGATCTGAAAGGTACGCACGGCCGGGTACTCGTTTCGATCGCGCGCTCCTCGATCGCCGGCCGTTTCGGCATCGACTCTTCCGTGCAGGAAGACGCACCATTCCTGCACCGCCCCGGAGCCTCTTTCGTAACCCTGAAAAACGACAACGGGCTGAGAGGCTGCATCGGCAGCCTGAAAGCGCACCGCACGCTGGTCGAGGACGTGAAGGCAAACGCCCGCGCGGCGGCATTCCACGACCCTCGCTTTGCGCCACTGTCCTTTGAGGAATTGTCCACAACAAGAATCGAAGTGTCGGTGCTCTCGGCGTTCGCGCCGCTCGACTTTCGCAACCAGGAACATGCGCTCGCGCAATTGCGCCCCGGCGAAGACGGACTGGTGCTGGAATTCGGGCCACATCGCGGCACCTTTCTTCCCCAGGTGTGGGAAAACCTGCCCTCGCCTGCTTCATTCCTCGGCGAACTCAAACGCAAAGCCGGCCTGCCGCGCGACTTCTGGGACGACGGCATCCAGCTGTTTCGCTATACCGTGTCGAAGTGGGCCGAGTCGGAGGAACTACTTTGAACGCGCCGGAGCCGCGGCCTTACCCCGGGCGTTGGTGGCACACGCTCGACGATGGTCGCCTGCAGTGCGACCTGTGCCCGCGCGATTGCCGGCTGCACGAGGGCCAGCGCGGCGCCTGCTTCGTGCGCCAGCGACTGAACGACCGCATGGTGCTCACCACCTATGGCCGTTCCTCCGGATTCTGCATCGATCCGATCGAAAAGAAACCGCTGAACCACTTCTATCCCGGTTCGTCCGTGCTCTCATTCGGCACCGCGGGTTGCAATCTGGCGTGCAAGTTCTGCCAGAACTGGGACATTTCCAAGTCCCGCGACATGGATAGCCTGATGGATCAAGCCGGCGCCGAGGACATCGCGGCCGCGGCGGAGCGCTCTGGCAGCCGCAGCGTTGCGTTTACCTACAATGACCCGGTGATCTTCGCCGAATACGCCATGGACGTGGCCGACGCGTGCCACGCGCGCGGCATCCAGACCGTGGCGGTGACCGCGGGCTACATGCACGATCAGCCGCGCAGGGAGTTCTACGCCAAGATGGACGCGGCGAATGTGGATTTGAAGGGATTCACCGACGAGTTTTACGTCCGGCTGACGGGGTCGAAACTGCAACCGGTGCTGGACACGCTCAAGTACCTGCGCCACGAAACCGATGTCTGGTTCGAGATCACCACGCTGCTGATTCCGACCAAGAACGACTCGGACGAGGAACTCTACCGGCTTTCGAAATGGGTCGCGAACGAGCTGGGCACCAACGTGCCGCTGCACTTCACCGCATTCCACCCGGACTACAAGATGAATGATCTGTCACCGACCCCGCCCGCGACGCTGGCGCGCGCGCGCCACATCGCCATCGGCGAAGGGCTGAAGTACGTCTACACCGGCAATGTGCACGACGTGGAAGGCGGCACCACATACTGTACCGGCTGCGGCACCGCGCTGATCATCCGCGACTGGCATCGCATCCTGACTTACCGCCTCGATCCACAGGGCAAATGCGTGGCCTGCGGGACCGCGGCTGCGGGACGCTTCGAGAAATTCACCAAGGCCTTCGGCTCCCGCCGCATCCCCATCACCATCCGCGCTGCCTAAAGTTTAGTACCTCACCACAAGGGCACACCAAACTTTCACCGCAAAGACGCAAAGAACACAAAGGAAACCCGGATAACAAAAAAAGCGGTTCATGTCGTTCGATTCCTGGATAGCCAATAGTCGCGACGAAAGCAGCTTCTGTGCAACGCAGGTTTTTGCCGGCTATTTTTCTGCTTTTCTTTGCGTTCTTTGCGTCTTTGCGGTGAAAGGAATATGCGCTAAAGGTCTAGGCTTTCAAAGCGGCAACGCCGGCATGCGCTCTGACCTGCCTGGACGCGAAGCGCTCGGCCGCCTGCACGGTGTTGGCGATCAGCATGGTGACGGTCATCGGACCGACACCACCCGGCACCGGCGTGATGAATGCGGCTCTTTGCCTCGCCGCTTCGAAGTCGACGTCGCCGACGAGTTTGCCGTCGGGCGAGCGGTTGGTTCCAACGTCGATGACGGTCGAACCCGGCTTGATCATGTCGCCGGTAATCATTCGTGGTTTTCCGATGGCCACCACCAGGATGTCCGCAAGCGACGTGAACTGTTTGAGATCGCGGGTCTTGGACGTGCAGATGCTCACCGTCGCACTGCGCGCCAGGAGCATCAGCGCCATCGGCTTGCCGACGATGTTGCTGCGGCCGACCACCACTGCGTTACTGCCTTCGATCGGAATCCTGTAGTAATCCAGCAGCGCCATCACGCCATAAGGGGTGCACGGAGGGAATACCGCGCCTCCGGAAACCAGGCCGCCAAGGTTGTAGGGATGGAATCCGTCGGCGTCTTTTTCCGCCGAGATGACCTCCAGCACCCTGTTATTGTCGAAATGCGGAGGCAGCGGAAGCTGCACCAGCATGCCGTGGATCTTCGGATCGCGATTCAGTTCCTCGATCTTGGCCAGCACCGTCTCCTGCGGAACGCTCGCAGGAAACTGGTGCACCTCGGAATAGAGCCCCACTTCGCCGCAGGCCTTGACCTTGTGGCGCACGTAGATCTGCGAAGCGGGATTTTCGCCGACCAGGATCACCGCCAGCCCCGGTGTCACGCCGCGTGCCTTTAGCGCCGCGGCGCGTTGCTGCCACTGCGCGCGGATCACCTTCGCTACCACGACACCATCAATGAGGGTGGCGGTCATCGGCGCACTCCGTGCGCAGGGGTGAGGAGTGAGGGGTGAGGGGGGAAAAAACAGTTCGATTCAAACATTCCGCTCCTGGCCCAAGGTTCCTTCATTCGTTCCCGAGTCCCCAGCACTGCTTTACGCCTCTCGCCTCTCGCCTCACCCCTCACCCTTCACTTTTTCTATTTCTGCGAGAGTCGAGAAGAACACCGGACCGCGACCCATGTCCGCTTCGCGCTGGCTCACCAATGCGTTTACGTTGACCCCGCCACTTTGCCTCGACCCCTGTAATTGCTTTTGCGTGCCAATCACGCCGGGGAGCAGTCCGTCAATGATGAGCGCATGGCCGAAAACTTCGCCGCGGTCGTTGTACAGGCGGCAGTAGTCGCCGTTCTCGATTCCCCGCGACCTGGCGTCCACGGCACTGATCTCGAAGGTCGGTCGCGCCATCATTTCCTGGAGCCGTGGCACATGCTGGAAACTGGCGCCGATGAAATAGTGCGTCGCCGCGCTGATTACCTGCAGCGGATGCCGCTTGCTCGCCGCGGCGTTGCTCAGCCCTTCAATTTCATCGACGTGAGCGGGCAGCGGATCGACGCCGAGGTCCCTGAGGGCTTCGGAATAGATCTCGATCTTGCCCGATGGGGTCGGCCACTTGCCGCTGTTCACACCCCATCTGCGCGGAGAATCCGTGTTGGCGCGCGCCCAGCCGTTACGCTGCAGTTGCTCGAAACTCATGCCCTCGAACAATGCATTCGCTTCGGGATCGATCAGCTCGCGGATCATGTCCTCGTCCGATTGCGCGAAACACGCTTCGTCGTAACCCATCGCGCGCGCCAGCCGACGGAACATCTCCTGGTTGTCCAGGCTCTCGCCCTGTTTCTCGATCGCCTGCTCGGAAAGGCTGAAGTAGTAGCTGCCGTAGGCGGCAAGCAGGTCCACGTGCTCGAGCGCGGTGTCGGCGGGCAACACGATATCGGCGTAGGAGGTGGTGTCGCTCCAGAAGGTGTCATGCACCACAGTGAACAGGTCCGCGCGCGCCAGGCCTTTGCGCGCCGCGACCGTATCCGGCACGCAGTTGGCCGGATCGGAATTCCAGCAGAACAGCGCCTTGATCGGCGGGCTCAGGTTTTCATCGTTAAGCGCGTTGCCCAACTGGATCATGTTGATGGTACGCGGCGTGCGCCCGGCCAGCAGGTCGGTGCGCTGCAGTTTTCGCAGATCCACCCGGCGCATCTCGCCTCCGGTGGACATGCACACGCCGCCCTTGCCGCGCACCGCGCCGGAGATAACCGGCAGCAGCTTGATCGCCTTGGTCATCATGCCACCGTTGTCGTGACGCTGAATCCCCCAATTCAGGCGGATGAACGACTGTTTCGTGCCGCCATAGAGCAACGCCAGCTTTTCCACCTCGGCCGCCGCTATCCCGGTGATCGCTTCGACGCGTTCGAGCGGATACTCGGGCAGGCGCTCCTCCAGCAGTTTTTCCCAACCCACGGTGTGCCTGCGCAGGAAATCCAGATCGTGCAACCCACGATCGACGATGATTTTCATCATGCCCAGCGCCAGAGCCGCATCGGTGCCGGGCCGCGGCTGGATATGCCAGTCCGCGAACGCGGTGGTGCGCGTTACGCGCGGATCGATGGCGATGATTTTCGCGCCGTTGTCGCGCGCCGCATTGACGAAGGGCATCGCGTGCACACCGGTGGACACCAGGTTGGTGCCCCACAGGATCACCACGTCCATCTCTGGCAGGTCTTCGATGTTGGCATCGCCCACCCGCCCAAAGGTGTGCACTTCGGCCGCAGCGCCGGCAGCGGTGCAGATGGTGCGCTCCAGCCGCGCCGCGCCCATCTTGTTGAAGAAGCGTTCCCCCATGCCGAGGAATCCGAGAATGCCCAATGTGCCCGAGTACGAGAAAGGCTGGACAGCTTCCGCGCCATACTCGGCGATGACCGCCTTCAGCCTGCCGGCGATCTCGCTGAGCGCTTCATTCCAGGTGATGCGCTCGAATTTCGCTCCAGGCCCCTTGGGTCCGCGCCTGCGCTGCGGGAAAAGCACCCGGTTGTCGTTGTAAACCAGGTCGAGGTAGTGATTGACCTTGTTGCAGAGATAACCACGCGTGACAGGATGCGTCGGGTCGCCTTCGACCTTGACCGCGCGGCCCGACGCAGTGTCCACGGTGACTCGCATCAGGCATGCATCCGGGCAGTCGTGCGGGCAGGCCACCCGCGCCACGCGCACGCTGTTTTCTAGCGCTTCCCTGACCACACCCATGGGCACCTCGCTCGAATCCGGATTGTGCGATATTGTACCTCCCCGCCCGGCCCCGCCGCGCGGCGCCAGCCATAACAGAAGAAATCAAAGGAAATCATGCAGCACTTCCGCACACCCCTCGCGCTCGCTTTCGCCGCTTGTCTCGTCCTCACCCCGACTGCAGAAGCCAAGCTCACCCGGCTGGAAATCACCAAGCGCGAAATCGTCGCCGGCGGCATGGCCTTCGGAAACACCGGCGCCTACGAGAAACTCAGCGGCCGCGCCTGGTTCGAGGCCGATCCTGCTCTGGAACGCAACGCAGCGGTATTCGACATCGACCGCGCGCCGCGTAACAGTGCGGGCGCCGTTGAATTCTCCGCCGACATGGTAATCCTCAAGCCTGTGGACATGGCGAAAAGCGCGGCCACGCTGTTCTTCGAAGTGAACAACCGCGGTCGCAAGATTTCATTTGGGCGCATGCACGACACAGCATCCGACGCCAACATGAACGATGCGATGGCGGCGCGGGATTTCGGCAACGGCTTCCTGATGAAACGCGGCTACGTGCTGGCCTGGGTTGGCTGGGGCGCGGACATCGCGCCCGGCGACAACCGCCTGACGGTCGACTTCCCGATTGCTCAGGAAAACAGCAAACCCATAGCCGAGCGCATTCTGACCGAATTCTCGGATCGCAATTTCAACGGCGGCAAGCCAACTTCGCTGCCGCTGTCCGGCGGCCCGGCGTTCAAGTCGTACCGGGCCGTGTCCACAATCAAGCAACAGGCGCAGGCGGTACTGTCCGTGATCGCTAGCGATTCGCCGCAGCCCAGCGGCCCCGGCATTCCGCACGGAGAACCGGTGAGTGAGGACGAATGGGCATTTGCCGATTGCCCGGACGGCTGGCCTGGTAAACCCAGCGTCGAACACATCTGTCTGAAGGGCGGGTTCCGCAACGACCGCAATTACCATTTGCTGTATCGCGCCACCGGCTCTCCGGTGATGGGTCTGGGCTATCTCACCAGCCGGGACTTCGTTTCCTTCCTGAAGAACGACGAGAAGGACGCCGCCGGCAAGCCGAACCCTGTTTTCGGCATCAAAACCGCCCTGTGCCAGGGCATTTCATCGTCGGGAATGTACCTGCGCGACTATCTCTACCATGGTTTCAACGTCGACGAGAAAGAACGGCGGGTGTGCGACGGCATGCACATCCATGTCGCCGGGGTGCAAAAGCTGTTCCTCAACTACCGGTTTGCGCAGCCCAATCCGTTCACCCAGCAGCACCGCGAGCGTTATGTTCCGGACACCAACTTTCCGCGCCAGTACGGCGTACGCTTCGACCCTGTCACCGGCACCCCGGACGGCATTCTCAAGCGCCCGCTGACCGACCCCAAGATCATTCACACCGACACGTCGAATGAGTACTGGCAGTTCCGTGCCTCACTCACCGGTACGAACGAAATCGGGACCAAGGATTTTAACGAGTCGCCGCTGGTACGCCGATATCTGATTTCCAGCCTGCAGCATGGCAGCTTCAAGCCCGACGCGGCTCACCGCGGCATCGGCAACCGCCAATGCGAGCAGCTCAGCAATCCGGTGCACCCCGGCGCGCTGCTGCGCGCACTGGTGGTGGCGCTGGACGACTGGGTGAAGAAGAACACGGCGCCGCCGGACAGTAGCGTACCCAGGGTGGCTGACGGCACCCTTGTGGCTCCGGCCAACTTGAAGCTACCGAAGATTCCAAGACTCACGTACGAGGGTCTGTTCAACGGCTCGGGCGACCGCGATTTCGGCCCGCGGGTGCGGGGTAATTCCGGCGTGATCGACCTGTTGTTTCCCGCGACAATAACTGCTCACAAAATCCTGGTGCCGCAAGTGGATGCGATCGGCAACGACGTTGCCGGAATCCGCCATCCATTCGTCGAGGCACCGGCCGCGACGCTGCTGGGCTGGAACACCCGCACCGCGGACTTCGGCGGCCCCGACCTTTGCGATCTGCTCGGCTCGATGATTCCTTTGGCAAAGACCCGCGCCGAGGCGCAGGGCAAAGGCGATTCGCGTCCTTCTCTTGAAGAGCTCTACGGCACCCATGAAAGCTATGTGCTCAAGGTCGCCGAAGCGGCAAGAAAACTGCAGCAGCGGCGGCTGATGCTGCCCGAAGACGTCGACTTGTTGATTCAGGAGGCCGAAGCCGGCGACGTGCTGCGCTGATCGAGTGGCGACGCTGGGGCGAACGTGTCCCCCCTCCAGAACCAGCACTACCCAGTAGCAAGCCCATCGGCCTATTGGATAATCTCGTCATGCCGACCCACATCCTGATGGCTGCGTTTCGCCGGCTGCTGCGCTTGATGCTGTGGACGGCGGGCTGGCTGTTCGTGATAGGGGCACTGGGATTTGCCTACATCACCTTCATCGGCATAACCGTTGATGCCTCGTTATTGCGTGGGCGAGTCGCCGCTGTCTTTACCGATGCGCTCGGGCGCACCGTGCGCTTCGATGGCCCGATGGAACTGGAGATCTCGGCGCGGCCGAAGTTGCGGGTGGGCGGATTGCATATCGCCAACGCGCCGGGTTGTGACGGCGGCGAATTTGCCAGCCTCGGCGAAGCGCGTCTTGCCCTCGACCTCTGGCCGCTGCTGCAAAAACGCCTGAAGATCGAGGCAGTCACCGGAAGCGACGTGCGCGTGCGCCTGCAAAGACGCGTTGACGGCAGCAACAACTGGACTTTCCTGAGGGCGCGCG
>JBQTIV010000178.1:0-2283 GCA_052387775.1 Betaproteobacteria bacterium | reverse complement strand
CCGCCAACAACGGCCCCGTTGGCGAAGCGCTCGTCCAGGAACTCATCCCGGACATCGAGAAGACATTCCGCGCTCACGGCGAACCCAGCACACGCTTCGTCACCGGCGGATCGTCCGGGGGTTGGAGCAGCTTGTGGCTGCAAGTGACGTACCCCGATTTCTTCGGCGGCGTCTGGTCGATCGCCCCCGACCCGGTCGATTTCCGCGACTTCCAGCGCGTCGATCTGACAAAGCCAGGTGCCAACCTCTTCTTTGAAGCCGAGGACAAGCTCCGCCCGCTGTCGCGCGAAGGCCGCGGACCGGCGATGTACTTTAAGAATTTCTCCGACATGGAATCGATCATGGGTCACGGCGGGCAACTCGAATCATTCGAAGCTGTGTTCAGCCCGCGCGGCGCCGACGGTAATCCGCGCCGCTTGTGGGACCGATCAACCGGCGCGATCGATTTCGACGTAGCCAAGAATTGGGAACCGTACGATATCCGCCTCAAGCTCGAACGCAATTGGGCCACCCTCAGCCCGAAACTCGCCGGAAAACTGCACGTCTACACCGGCGACATCGACACGTTCTATCTCGACGGGGCCGCCCGCCTGTTGCAGCAATCGCTGCGCGATCTCGGCAGCGACGCCGTCGTCGAGATGTTCCCTGGCCGGGATCACGGCACGATCGGCGGCGCCGTCCGCGACCGCATCCGCCAGGAAATGGCGGCGAAGTATCGGAAGTGGGAGAAGCGCTAAGATCCGAGGTGGACGCGTGAGCGACGGTTTGTCATTCCGAGCGCCGCGAGTAATCTACTCGCCTCCGTAATGGCGCCGTCAGATTTCTCGCTGCGCTTCTATGAAAGCCCATCGCTTGTCAATCGTCGGCGAAATAACCCAGTCTTCTATCCGAGCGTGGCCGGAAGGCTAGCCCATTATGGTTGGTTCGAGAGCGTGAAGATTGCCCCATCTCGGAACGAGCCGTTTGGCCCACGCGCAGCTCGAGCGCATCTTCACACCACGGGATCGCGCCGTCGATTGATCTCCTTCATTTACGCAGCCAGCATCTGATGATACAACGCGCGAACATAGCGATTGGCCACCGCGGCCGCCACCACGCTGCCGGGTTTGCCGGCGTTGCGCAGGCGCAGCGCCAATTGCCGCCAGGGCGACTTCGAACGGCACAACCGATGTCCCGCTTCGATCAGCACTGTCCGCAATTGCGGATTCGCGGCCCGGATCAAGCCGGCGTCGGCTTGTTTTTGTCCACTCGATGCGTTCCGCGGACTCAGCCCGCAAAACCGCGCCAACTGTTTGCCGGTGCGGAAGCGATCGAAGCGGCCGACCTCCGCACGCAAGGTCCAGGCGGTCACCGGACCAATGCCCACTTGACTTCTCAACTTGAGGTACTCCGGATCGGTCGCGCACACCGACTGCAAGTGCACCGCCACGTCGACCAGTCGCCGGACGAGGGAATCGAGTTCGCGCACATGCTGCTCGATGACCCATCGGCCTTGCACGCTCAGCGCCGCCTCGTCGCGCAACCAGTTCTGCCAGCGTTTGGTCCAGGCATTGATGCCGCCTGGTGCGCGCACGCGCTGCTGCCGCAACACCGCGCGAATCCGTAACTTCGTGGCCCGCCGTTGGTCGGCCAATTGCTGACGGTAGCGGACCAGTTGTCGCAACTCCCGCACGAACTCGGGCGCCAGCCACACCTTCGGCAAATAACCAATGCGCACCAGGTCGGCCAATACCTGCGCGTCGTGCCAGTCGGTCTTATCCGGGCTCTGCTTCATCCGTCGCACAAAGCCCGGATGCGATAAGCTGACCTGCCAGCCAATCGCCACCAATTCGTCCGCCAAGTTAGCGGCGCCCGTGCAACTCTCCACCGCCGCCTGCACGCACCGTCCATACCGGTGAACGCAATCGACGATCGCTCGCCGGTCATTGTGGCAGCCCGTGTTCGCCAACACCTGACCGTCCCGGTTCATCACGCACACCTGCACCGACTCGTCGTGATAGTCCAAACCCACATAGACCGCTACAGTATCCATGCTCGTTGCTCCCAGATGGGCGACCATCGAACCTGGCGGGTGTTGTACACCCGCAGGAGCAACGAGCTTTCATCCCATCTCGGAATGACAGGGTTGCCCCGAGCCCAGGGCTTGCAACCCGCGGGTTTCAATTTGACTGATCTGTCATCGCCGCACGCGCGGCGTCGGCGTGCCGAGGTGCCGATCGAACCACGGCAACATCCGTGCGAACTTAACCTCGGGGGGGAGCATGTGGTGACCGTTCGGATGAA
>JBQTIV010000177.1:0-23815 GCA_052387775.1 Betaproteobacteria bacterium | reverse complement strand
GATGGCGCAGACGCAACGGGACCTGGCGAAAATACTCTAAGCCGAGCGCAAGGCACTGGAACAGGCCGATCGAAAGAGACAGCAGGAGACGGAACGCGAGGCAGGGGAAAACGCCGAGCGGCGCAATCGCGAAGACGAGGAACGCCGGCGCCGGGAAGATGAGGAACGCAAGAAGCGCGAGGTGGAAGAACGCCGCCGCCGCGACGAAGAGGAGGAACGCCGGCGCCGGGAAGACGAGGAACGGCGCCGCCGCGAGGAGGAGGAGGCGCGCAAGCGCAAGGAAGAAGAGGAGCGCAAGCGCAAGGAGGAAGAGGATCGCAAGCGCAGGGAAGAGGAGGAACGCAAACGCAGGGAGGAGGAGGAACGCAAACGCAGGGAGGAGGAGGAACGCAGGCGCAAGGAAGAAGAGGAGCGCAGGCGCGAGGAGGAGGAGCGGCGCCGGCGCCGTGAAGAGGAAGATCGCCGTCGCGCCGAGGAAGACGCGCGGCGCCAACGCGAGGACGAGGACGCGCGCCGACGCGGGGAACAAGGTCCGGGCGAGCGCGACAATGAGGAGCGCCGGCAACGTGAAGACGAGCAAGTGCGCCGCCGCCAGGAAGAGGATGCGCGTCGCCAGCGCGAAGATGCGGACCGGCGTCGGCGCGAGGAAGAGGAGCGTGCACGCAGCGAAGCGGCCGCGAAAAGCGATTTGCCGGAATTCGACCTCTCGGGCCTGAGGTCGATGGAAAGCCAGATTGCTTCGGAGTTCGAGAAGCAGCAGGAGGAACTGCGCCGCCGCGAGGAGGAAGAAGAGCGCCGCGACCGCGAGCAGGAGGAGTCGCGTCGTGTAATGGAGCGTGCCGAGCGCGAGGAAGAGGCGCGTCTGGAAGCGCAGCGGCGTGAAGCAGAAGACCGTGAGCGGCGCGAGCGCATGGAACGCGAACGCCAGGACAGGGAAGAACGCGAGCGCAAGCGCCAGGAAGAAAAAGAGCTGCGGATCAAGGAGCAGGAACAGCGCAGGGTCAAAGCCGACCAGGAGCGCCAGCGCCAAGAGGAGATGAAGATCGACTCCGAGCGCAAGGCGCGTGAAGAGAGTTTGTCGCGCCGGCGCAAGGACCAGGAGGAGCGCGACCGCAAGCGCGCCGAGGTCGATGCCCTGAAGAGGCAAAAGGGGATTCGCACGCCCCTCGAGCGCTTCCAGCCGCTCATCATAGGTGTGGTCGTCGTCGTTGCATTAGTAGTCGGCGGTATCCAGGTGATACCGATGAATGCCTACATTCCCTCGATCGAGAAACTGGCGTCCGGCCACATTGGGGAAGCTGTCACGATCGGTTCCATACGCGTCTCGGTGCTCGGTGATTTCACGGTGAAACTCGATGACGTGAAAGTCGGGACCACGCAGGACGTCAAGATAGACAAGGTCGAACTGTCGCTGGATCTGGGCTCGGTGTTCGGCGAGGTCAAGAGCATCAGCAACGTCCGGGTCGAGTCGATGAGCGTGGCTCAGGAGGCGCTCGCGCGTCTGCCGAAATGGATGGCGGCGGCGGTTACCGACAAGAACGTACTGGTCAAGCACGTCGAATTAAAAGGCGCAAAGCTGGAATCCACGACATTGAAGTTACCGAACTTCGATGCGGATTTGGATCTTTCCCCGGAAGGCGCCGTCCGCAAGGCGGCAATACAGACCGTCGACGGCAAACTTTCCGCGCAAATTACCCCGCGCGGCGAGGAATTCGACATCGCGGTGACGGCCGGCAAGGGCTGGGTTCCGCCGGTCGGCCCACAAATCGAGTTCACCGATTTCTCGGCCAATGCGGTGGCATCGCGAAGTCAGATCCGGGTCGAGGAGTTCCGGGCGCTTCTTTACGGCGGTGCCGCGAAGGGTTCGGCATTGATAAATTGGGGCGGGCCGTGGTCGATCGCTGGCGAATTGACCTCTGAGCGCGTTGCGCTGCAGGAATTGATGCCGGTGTTCACACGGGACGCGAAGTCAAGCGGGCAACTGGAAGCCGCGCTGCGCTTCTCGTTGGTTGCCACCGATCTTGTTGCCCTATTTGACGCGCCCCGGGTTGACGGCACATTCGTCATCAGGAAGGGAGACCTGGATGGCGTGGACCTGGTGCGCGCGCTGCAGATGGGGGGACGGCAGAACGTGCAGGGTGGGGCGACCCGGTTCGAGGAAATCTCCGGCGCGGTCAGCGTTGCCGGTGGCCGCTATCAGTATCGCAGTGTCAAGCTCGCCTCCGGGCTGCTGTCGGCAGCGGGCGGCTTCGAAGTATCTCCGAACAAGGACGTCGACGGGCGCGTCTTCATTGAGCTGAGGTCGCAGGCCGCGCAGATCCGCGGCAATTTCGTCATCGACGGCAATCTCAAGGCCGTCGTCCTCAAACCGAACTGATCGGTATCAGACTGCGTCGCCCGGCGTATCGATGTCGCGCACGATGCCGGGATCTTCGCAGTCGATGATCTGGACGTCGTGCGCGTGACGCTTGACCACCGAGCGCGCGCCTTCGTCGCCTTCCAGGCCGAGCAACTCGGTACGGTAGCGGCCGCCGAAACCGACCGGGTGGCCGTGTTTACCCCGGTACGCCGGCACCACGATCCGGCCCGACTGCGCGAGTCGCCCGGCGACCGTGCTTATCGATTCCGGCGCGACGAACGGCATGTCACCCAGCGCGATCACCCAGCCTAGGGCGTTCATGCTGGCGCGGATCGCGCAGGCGAGGCTGCGCGCCATGCCAAGGTGTGCGTCGTGGCAAGCAATCACGACGATGTCCTCGCCCTCCAGAAGTTTTGACAGCTCCTCATCCCCGGCGCGCGTCACCGCGATGACGTCGGGCAACGCTTTCTTGAGATTACGCAGCGCAGCCACACCGATCGGCGTGCCGTCGCGGAGCCGGTGCAGCAGCTTGCCCCCGCCAAAACGGCTGCCGCTGCCCGCGGCCAGGAGAATGCCAACGGTCGGCATGAGGTTAGAGGCGCCGGCCCCAAGGATGAAGGATGAGGGATGAAGGATGAAGGATAAAGGATGAGGGATGAGGGATGAAGGATGAAGTGATGCGCGGAACGCACCCCGTCCTCTTCCCTTTTTGCTCTAACCCCTCCTTCCGCCTTCAACATTTACCCTTGCTCTTCCGCCTTCATCCTTCCGCCTTCATCCTTGCTTATTTCTGCGCTAACTTCGAGCGGGCCAAAGGCGGATTCGCGGCAAAGTATTTGCGGATGCCCAGCAGAATCGCCTGTGCCATCGTGTCCTGGTACTTTTCGTCCTTGAGTTTCCTTTCCTCGTCGGGGTTGGTGAGGAAGGCTGTCTCGACCAGGATGGAAGGGATGTCCGGGGCCTTGAGCACTGCGAAGCCGGCCTGCTCGACGCGCTCCCGGTGCAGTTCGTTGACCCCGCCGATCTCGCCCAGCACCGCCTTGGCGAGTTTGAGGCTGTCGTTGATGGTGGCGGTTTGCGAAAGATCGAGCAGCACCTGCTTCAAGGTCGGGTCGTCGACGTCGATGTTGACCCCGCCAATCAGGTCGGCCTCGTTTTCCTTCTTCGCCAGCCAGCCGGCAGCGGCCGAGGTTGCGCCGCGTTCCGACAGTGCGAACACGGAAGAGCCGCGGGCGTGGGGCTTGATAAAGGCATCGGCGTGGATGGAGACGAACAGATCGGCCTGGACCCTGCGTGCTTTGATCACGCGATTGGCGAGCGGGATGTAATAGTCCCCGTCACGGATCAACACGCTGCGCATGTTGGGCTCTTCGTCGATAAGCGCTTTCAGTCTCTTCGCGATTTCCAGCGTCACGTGCTTCTCGTAGGTGCCACCACGGCCCTTTGCACCTGGATCTTCGCCACCGTGGCCAGCGTCAATGGCGACGGTGACCAGGCGGAGCACTTCCGCCGCCGGCTTCTTGGCGCCCGTAGCCGCCGGTAACCGCGCTGCGCCGCCTGTTGGCTGGTCCGGCGGTGTTGCGTTGGCGCCGGCCGGCGCCGGAACGAAGTTCTTCTCGAGCAGGGCGAGGATAGGGTCCACCGGTTCGACCGGATAGACGTCCAGCACCAGCCGATGACCGTAATCTCCGATCGGCTTGAGCGTGAACACCTGCGGCTTGACCTGAGCCTTCAGGTCCAGCACCAAACGAATGACGCCCGGCTTGAAGCGGCCGATGCGCACGCCGCTCACGTAGGGATCGTCCGGAGAAATCTTGGTGGACAGCACATCGAGAGCCGTGCTCGGTTCCACGTCTTCAAGGTCGAGCACCAGCCGGTTGGGATTGGTGATGGTGAAGACGTTGTGGGCGATCGGCGCCCCCGATTCCAGCGTGATGCGCGTATATTCCTGCGCCGGCCATATACGCGCGGAAACCACCTGCGTGGCGGCGTGTGCAGCCGACAGCACCGCCAGAAGAGCGGCCAGTGTGGTGGCGTGCAAGACAGTGGACCGGCATGTTCGCTCGCGCCCGCGGCTCTCACCCGGACAAGCGACCCACTGCTCTAAGTTGCGATCCGCGCCAGACAATTTTTCCCCAGCTCCGTTTGCGCGGCGACCCGGATACGCCGTCCGCCGCGCTCTTCCATAAGCGAAACGCTCAGGTCTGCGATGGGCAGCAGGTCCTGCGCCCGTTCGGGCCATTCGATCAGGCAGACGTTGCGGGAATCGAAGTCATCCCTGAAGCCCGCCTCCAGTAATTCCCGGGAATCCTTGAACCGATAAAAATCAAAGTGATATAAGTCTAACCTAGAAAGTTTGTAATGTTCAACCAGTGTGTAGGTCGGACTTTTCACTTTTCCTTGGTCTCCCAATCCGCGCAGGATGCCGCGGGCCAAGGTAGTTTTCCCGCTGCCTAGTTCGCCGGAGAGCGCGACGAACAATCCGCGCTGCATTACCTGCGCCAGTTTTTCTCCGAAACCAAGCGTGGCCGCTTCGTCGGGCAGGAATGCCGAAAGCTCAATGCCGGCGCGATTCACGCGGCCGACCTCTTCGCCCAAGCCGGCGTCCTGGATCGGGCGGCGTGCGCAGCCCGATCGACGAATACGCGCGTCGCCCGCAGTTCGTCGGCGAGCACGACGAACTGGTGCAACTGGCGCAGTTCAACTTGATTCCGGATTGGTATCAAAAGGCCTCAGATAATATATTAGACAGCGGTGGGCGGCGCGTCCAAACTTGCGCCCTGCATCCGTGCCAGTGCCGTAGCACTGGCCCCGGGCATGACGGTCCGCAAGCCGCTTACCACACAGTACCGAGGGGAGAAAATGGCAGATAACTGGCGCAGCAAATTGATCACCGCGGGCGTGGCCCGCTCGCCCAACCGCGCGATGCTTCGCGCCGTCGATTTCAAGAACGGTGATTTTGAAAAACCGATCGTCGGCGTGGCCAACGGGCACTCCAACATGAACCCGTGCAATGCCGGCATCCAGCCGCTCGTGGATCGCGCCATGCGAGCGCTGCGCGAGGCCGGGGCGATGCCGCAAGTGTTCGGCACGCCCACCATCACCGACGGCATCGGCATGGGCACCGACGGCATGAAATACTCGCTGGTGTCGCGCGAGGTGATTGCCGACGCCATTGAAACCGCGGTCAATGGACAGATGATGGACGGAGCGCTGGTGATCGGCGCCTGCGACAAGAACATGCCCGGCGGAATGATGGCAATGGCGCGCATGAACGTACCGGCAATTTACGTCTACGGCGGCTCCATCAAGCCGGGCAATTGGAAGGGTCAGGCTCTGACCATCGTCAGCGCCTTCGAGGCGGTGGGCGCGTTTACCGCCGGTAAGTTGAGCCAGGAGGACTTCGACGGCATCGAAAGGAACGCCTGTCCCACGGTGGGCGCGTGCGGCGGCATGTTCACCGCGAACACCATGTCGTCCTCGTTCGAGGCCCTCGGGCTGAGCCTGCTGGGCTCCTCACAGCTTGCGGCAGTCGACCCGGAGAAGGCCGACTCCGCCGCCGAATCGGCGCGCGTGCTGGTGAACGCGATCAGGAAGAACATCCGCCCGCGTGACATCATTACCCGCAGGTCCATCGAGAACGTCGTCAGCCTGGTGATGGCCACCGGCGGTTCGACCAATGCGGTGTTGCACTACCTGGCCATTGCATCGGCTGCGGAAGTCGAGTGGACCATCGATGATTTCGAGCGCATCCGCCGCAAAGTGCCGGTGTTATGTGATCTCAAGCCTTCTGGAAAATACGTCGCGGTGGACTTCCACAAGGCCGGGGGCGTGCCGCAAGTGCTGAAGATGCTGCTGGTCAACGGACTCCTGCACGGCGAGTGCATGACCATCACCGGCCGCACCATCGGCGAGGAGCTGGAAAACATCCCCACTGAGCCGCGGCGCGACCAGGACGTGATCCGACCGTTCGGCGCGCCGCTGTACAAGCAGGGTCACCTCGCCATTCTCCGGGGCAATCTGGCCCCCGAGGGTTGTGTAGCCAAGATCACCGGTCTGAAGAACCCGGTTATCACCGGGCCGGCGCGGGTGTTCGATTCCGAGAAACAGACGATGGACGCAATAATGGCCAAGAAGATCAAGGCGGGCGATGTGGTGGTGATCCGCTACGAGGGCCCGAAGGGCGGGCCGGGCATGCAGGAAATGCTGTCGCCAACTTCGGCGCTGATCGGCCAGGGTCTCGGCGATTCGGTCGGATTACTCACCGACGGCCGTTTCTCCGGCGGAACCTGGGGCATGGTGGTCGGCCACGTCGCGCCGGAGGCGTTCGTCGGCGGCGTCATCGCGTTGGTGAAGGAGGGCGACTCGATCACCATCGATGCGCACAAGCAACTCATCCAGCTCAACGTGCCCGACGACGAAGTGGCCAAGCGTCGCACGTCCTGGAAACAGCCGAAACCTCGCTTCAGCCGCGGCCTGCTGGCGAAGTACACGCACCTGGTGTCTACCGCATCGATTGGCGCTGTAACGGATCTGGGGCTGTTCGAGGAAAAAAATAGCTAAATCCGACTTTCGTGTGGGTGCCCTTTTTTCAAAACACTCACCGCAGAACACTCACCGCAGAGGACGCGGAGGACGCAGCGGAAAGGCAAGAGCAAAAAAAGCATTCGAAAGTTGAAACCCGGTATCGGTGGTCATTTCGGCACCGGACTTGCTTTTAACTCCCGCATGTTCTTCCTCGATTTTGGTTTTCCTCTGCGTCCTCCGCGTCCTCTGCGGTGAGCGTTTCGTTCTGCGGTGAGCGTTTAGTTGAAGGTCTCCTCGCGGCGCGGGCACTCACGGCTGGATGCTGCCCTTGCCCAAGCTCTGGTAACGAATGCGGTGGAACTCGATGAATTCCGCAAGGGTTTTCCGCTGCAACGCGTCGAGCACCGGATCTGGCACGCCATTCACATGAAGTTGCGCGAGTTCCGATCCGCTCAAACCCACGGTGTAATGCGTGGTGATATTTGAAATCCCGCCGCTCGTGTCGATGAAGCCGTGTATGCGCGAGTTGTCGATTTGCGCAACGACCTCGTTGGCGGGTCTCCCGTCCCTGACCATCTGCGCTACCTGGTCGATGGTGATTGCCGGCGCGCCAATTCTTCCGGGGACAGCGGTGATCCAGTTGGGCAATCCCTGCGGGCGCGAGAACGTCGTGTCGCGGAACGTGTTGCCCGGGTCCGCCATGCCGTTGCCGTTCCGGCCCAGGGTCGCAAGGTCCACGGGCTGCGGGTAACACGAAGTGCAACCGCCTAGCGATTCCCCCGTCGCCCAGTAGCGGGTCAGTAAATCGACGTCGTTGTAGAACGATTGCTGCAGGTAGTCGAGCACTTCGGGCGGCACATCGACAGCGGCGAGTCTGCCAAAGTCGGAGCCGCGCAGCGCGTAAGTCGTTCGCCACGAGCGGATGCGGCTGACGACCTGCTCGGGCGGCGCGCCCTTGCTCAGCTTCACGACCTCCGAGATGGGCGTGACCGGACGGGGCGAAAGTACCGTGCATGCGCCCAGCGCAAGGGCCGCGGAAAGGGCCAGCAGCAGGGCCGGGATTTTCGTAACAGCTGTGAAATTACTGGGCAGCATTTTCGTTCTCCCTCCTTGGCAGATGCAGGCTCGCGTGCGGCGCCCGCTGGCCACAATAACGCTCACCTGGGCACGACGATGACAGGACTGTGATAGCAGTAGAAACAATCGTGCCACAGGAACGAGCTTTCATAGCGCAGCCGGGCATCCCAGCGGATGCTTTCCGCGTAGGCGCTCTGCAGGTAGTCCAGCACCGCGTCGGCTACGCCCTGATCATGCAATCTGGCAATCTGCGATCCGCTCAGAGGATAAACCGCGCGTGTTTCGTGCAGCTCCTGAATGATTTCCTCCGCGGGCTTGCCGGCCTGGCTCATCTCCACGACCTGCGCAAGGCTGGGCGGCGGGCGGCGCTGCGGGAAGGCACAGCCGGCGAGCAAGGCGAGGCAAAGCAGAGCCGCTAAAGTTCCGCAAATCCAGCCGGGCGGGGCAAGTATCGTGGGATTCATCGGTTGTTTCCTGCCTGATAGACCTGCGGGGCCGCCGGCAGGTTCCACATCCTTGATCGGCATCAAACGCTTATCCGCTGTTGCGGTTAAATTGGAAGCTACCCTGGTTGAGGGAGGGACGAATGAAATATTGCGTTATCGCGTTCGTGGTACTGGTCGCGGCCACAATTGATGCCCGCGCGCAGGAACTACCGTCGGGAAAAATCCTTCACGACACTTATTGCGTCGTCTGCCACGACAGCCGCGTCTACACGCGCGAAGAACGCCTCGCCCGCGACTTCCCCGAGATTCGCGCGCAGGTCTGGAGATGGCAGCAAAACATCGGCCTCCAATGGGACGATGCCGACATCGAACGGGTCACCAACTACATTGCCTCGAAGTTCTACTGGCTTACGTGCCCCGAGGCATGTTGACCCTGGATCGAGACTAGGCGGGTATGTCCGGGACTAACTGTCCCTCCAGCAGAGCGATCTGGTCCTTCAGCAGCAGCTTGCGCCGTTTCAGGCGCCGCATCTGTAATTCGTCCAGGTTGGGATCCCGGGACAGTCGCTCGATGATGTCGTCGAGATCGCGATGCTCGACCTTCAGGGCCTCGATTTTGCTGCGGATGAGCCTGGCCTCTTCGTCCGTGAGCTCCATCATCGTCCCCATCTGCAACGGCCTTTCATTTCGCAACTATAGATCAACCCCGGCCTGGCAGCGAGGTTCTCAGTACCTGTTGTAGATTTCCAGGGCCTTCAGCATGGACTTCTCGCGTTCGATGACCGGAATCATTTTCGATTCCTTGTCGTCGTACTGCTTGAGCAGCGCGACCACCTTCTCCGCCGCCTCCGCCGGTACCACCACCACGCCGTCCGGATCGCCGACGATGTAGTCGCCCGGCCGCACCACGATGCCGCCGCATTTCACCGCAATCTGCTTGTCGACGCCGACCATGCGTCCAACCGAGGTGGCCGGGCTCACGCGCCGCGACCACGCCGGGAAACCCATGCGCCGCAGTTCGGCAATGTCGCGAACGGCACCATCAATCACCGCGCCCGCAAGGCCGCGCACCTTTGCCGTGGTGGCCATCAGATTACCCATCGCCGCGATTTCCAGTCCATCCTCCATCACGTATACGAGCACGCTGCCCGGCTCGGCCTCGTCCAGGATCTCGAGCAGATGGTTCCGATACTTGCGGGTGTCGGTACGCAGCACCGGGCGCATCAGAGCAGTGGCGGCGCGACCGGCGATCTTGGTGTCGTAGATGGGTTTCATGTCCGACGACATCCAGCCGCGCGCGCCCGTTGCCTCCTCCACCGCATCGGCAATATTGCCGGTGCTGTTTTCGGTACGCTTGAGCGCGGCGACGATTTCCTCCGGGGTCATCGCCCCGGCGCATGTGGTCGAAAGGAAAATGACTGCACCGAGCACGGCGTTGCGGATACGCGTGATGTTCATTCGTCTCTCCTCTTTTCGTACGGCTCAACCGGAAAAAATGGTACACCGAATCGGGGGATTCGATTTCAGCTTCACTGGGCCACTGCAGCGCCTATCATGGGTAATTTTTCAGGGAGCCTGGCAGCGATGGAAAGCAGTGAGACACCGCGCGGCATCTATCCGATGCTCTACGCCTTTTTCACGGCGCAGGACAAGTTGGACCGCAACGCGACACGGCGCCAAGTGCAGGCGTTCGTGGATAACGGTGCCCACGGCATGGCTATGCTGGGGCTTGGCACCGAAGTAAACAAGCTCGCGGGTGCGGAGCGACGGCAACTGGTGGAATGGGTGGCAGAGGAGCTCAAGGGGCGCCTGCCGCTGGCGGTTACGGTGAACGCGCCTACGGTCGACTTACAAGTCGAGTTCGCGACATTCGCGCAGGCACATGGCGCATCATGGGTAATTCTGCAGCCGCCTCCCGATCGTGGCATGCCGGAGCAGTTCTTCGTGCGCTTTTTCGGGGCCGTGGCCGAGCGTCTCGACATTCCGGTTGCCATCCAGAACGCGCCTGATTATCTCGGCGTTGGCCTAAGCGTTGCGGGCATCGACACGCTTGCGCGCAATCACGCCAATTTCCGCATCCTCAAGGGCGAGGGCCCGGCGTTCGCGATTCGCCGGGTGATCGAGGAAACCGGGGGGCGGCTAACGGTGTTCAACGGCCGCGGCGGACTGGAACTCACCGATAACCTGCGCGCGGGCTGTGCCGGAATGATTCCGGCCGCCGATACCTTCGACCGGCAGGCGCGCATTTACGATTTGTTCCAGGCCGGAAGGCAGGCCGAGGCCGAATCGAACTACCGCGAAGTGCTGCCGGCGATCGTGTTCGTCATGCAGTCGTTGGAGACGCTACATTGTTACGGCAAGCGGCTGGCTGCCCGGCGGCTCGGATTGGGTGCAGTGCATGACCGCGTGCCCGCACTCGCCGCAGATGCGTTCGGGCTGCAATGCGTCGAACGCTATGCCGCGGCGCTGGGCCCGCTCGCATAGAGGTGTGCGCTATTCAATCCCGGCTTGCGCCGAAATGCATTCAGTGCGGCTTGCCGCGGCCCGCTCTTGCCGCCGTGACTTTCAACGGTTTTCTTTTCTTTTTACCCTTCGGGCGGGTCTTGCCATGGCTGCCGCGAAACAGCTTGCCGCGGCGCGTGCGTGCGTCACCACTTCCCATCATCCCCTCCTGGCGTCCTGTTGCGCTGCTTCGCGGCTGAATACCCGACGAGAATCCACGGCGAAACTGCGCGCTGATGCCATCGACTATGGCCTCGCTGCTGTTCAACCCTTGGTCGTGGTTTTGCGGATTTCCTTTTCGTCGCTCCATTCCAGAAGACCGTTGCGGACGTTCCAGAGTTGGAGATTGAACTTGTAGTACACGTCCTTTGTGTCTTTGACCTGTTTGACGATCGAGGTGATGTTGCCCTCCATGCGAAAGGCCGCGCCGACCATCTTGCCGACTTCGGTGGACCGCTGCGGATCGTAATACTGGCTCTGCTGGCGTTCCAGCTCCTCTATCTGTTGCTGCATCGCCGCCGCATCCACCGCAAAGCGCACGCGGCCGCTCTTCTGCAGTTCCGCGCGGATGCTGTCGGTGATGGCGCGGGTATCGATATATTCGCTGGTCTTGTTCTTCACTTCCTGCACCGTGACGATTGGCAGGTCTCCACCGGCCACCGCCGGCGCGCCGAGCATCGAGCGGGTCATGGATTCGGCGATCATCTGCAAGTCAGTGGAGCCGAATTCGTTAGTCACGGTCTCGACTGCGCGTGCATCGCCGTAACGGGTTTTCTCGGTGGCGCAGCCGGCAGCAATCATCATGGCGGCGAGAAGCGGTAGCACAAAAAGGCGACGGGGGCGCCACAAATCGATCATTGGATACTCTCCGTTTCGAAAATTGGCCTGCGGTGCGCGAGGACCGTCGTTGCGTCTGTCGACTCGCGCGCGCTTGGAGCTATTCCTGGCTCCGCAGGATAAGGCGGAAGTCGACGGCTTTATTGACCGGCGCCACCGCGCTGACCGGCATGTTGCTGTTCTCGTACATAAGCAGCGGCTTCCAGACTTCTTCTTCCCAGGCCCGCATCCCCTCGCGGTCGATCCAGCGGAACTTGTAGCTGACGCGCTTGACGTGGGAGCTGTCATTGTTGAGGTTGGCGTCGACCTTCAGCAGATCGCCGGCCATAGTGCAGCGTATCTCGGTCGCCTCAATTGTCGTGCGCTTGCCTTCGCGCGTGCTCTTGAGCTTGACGAGCTCCTCCATCGAGCTCACTTTTGCGTCGCCGAGCGGGCAACCGAAGGCAAAGCCGGGCTTCTCGAAGCCCTTCTTGGCGGCGCAGCCGGCGCCTAACGCAGCCACCAGCAGTACGACGATCGTCCATGTACGGTTCATTTTGAGGTCTCCATCGTGTCCAGCTGCCATTCCAACGATTCCGGCCTGCCAGCGGTTGACGGCGCCGGTGCGGCTCGGGCATCAGCCGACTGCTGGCCGGGCCCTGGGGCCACCGCTTCCGGACGCTGCACAAAAAGCTCATTGTGCAGCAGACGTAAGCCTACCACGGCATAGCGGCCAGCCAGGTTCATTTGCACGCTGCGTACGCCTTCCGGGGTCTGCAATGTGATCGTATGTTCGCCGGACGGTATGCGTGCCCGCGCCACTGCAATCTGTGCCGGCAGGGAACGCCACCCGCGTTCGTCGGCCGACTCGGTAATCATCGAACCCATCGCGATCGCGAATGCAGCCAAACCGGATTCATCGTTCTTTCCTGCCTGGTATTGCGCCACCGATTTGGCCGTCGAGCGAATGATACCTCTGAGCAGGATTCCCGGCATCTCTTCCTGCAGCGCCTTGCGCGCCATCAAGTCGATGCTGGTGATGGCGACGATGTCGATCGGGGTTTCGCCCTTGATCTGCAACTGGCCGGGCAGGTAAGCGGGCTGCGCCGGTGCGATTACCGGGAAGGACACCGGCGCGATCAGCATCATGTCCTTGTAGGGGATGGGCAGATTGAAATGCTGCGACTTGCGCGCCGGGGCCGTGCCCGACTCGACCACGAACAGCACGTCGGTACCGCCCTTGCCCCTGGCGCCGGCGCGCGCGTCCAGCCCGGCGAGTGCCTGTTCCAGCAACGGCTGGTTCGGCTGCAGTTCGATTGCCTGCCGGTAGCCGGCCGCGGCCAGACTGGGTTCGCCAAGCGCCTCGTACACGAATCCGGCGAGGTAATGGCTGAACGCGCTCTGGTAGCTGTTCCTGAGGGCGTTTACTTCCGGGTTGTCGATGGTCTGCACAGGATAGCCGTTCAATTCCTTGAAGCTCGTCTTCACGCCGTGTTTGTTCGCTTCTTCCTCGGTCTTGCGCAATTCCTTCTCGCGCAGCGCGGCGATTACCACCTCGCGCTCGTGGGTCCTCTTGATGTCCACGCGGGCGCTGTCAAAATCGTCGCGGGACAGCTGATCGAGCGCCAGCCGCGTGGTCAGCATCACCTTCTCGTAATCGCGGCCCTCATAGGGGCGGGCCTTGTCGTTGAGCAGCACGCTCGCCACATTGCCGACCAGCTTTTCCGGATTCGTGACCGCCGTGCGTTCCCAGGCCTGCACCCGCGCGTCCGCCGCCATCCAGGCTTTCCGGCTTTCCTCGTAGCGGTTCCTCAGTCGTTCCAGTTCGCCCAGCTCGAAGAAATAGAGCAAATCCTTCTTGCCGTGCTTGTTGGCGCGCTCGAGCTGGTTGATCGCGCCGTCCACGTTGCCGCTCGCCGCGAGATTGATGGTCTGGTTCAACTCCGTATCGTAGCTGCGAAAGGTGGCGCACCCGCACAGCGTCGCGGCCAACAGCAAAGCTGCCGTAATGCGGGTGGTGGCGGGAAGGAAGGGCAAAGGCGCGATCAACGGGGTTCGTGCCAGCGAGAACGCCGCAACCGCATCTCAGTTGACGGTGCGGTTCGCTTCTTCCTCGGCGATGTGTGCCAGCGCCGGGACCGCGAGCGCGAGGCCCCATTCCGCCTTCGATGCCGTGTCCTGCATGAGCTTCAGGACGCCATGCAGCAACGTATCGCCAAGCGTGAGATCCACGCCGGTTCCTTCGCGCGGCAGCAGCGACAGCACGGTCTGACCCTTCTGGTTGCGGCACGCGCGCACCTTGCTCACCACCATGGGCGCATTGCCCAGCGGGTGTTCGCGGCCAGGTTCCGCGGTCGCCTGCGAAAATCGGACCTCGTGCAATGCCTTCTCATGCTGGAATCCCAACAACGCCTCGCGCGCCTCGGGACTGGGCTGCAGCTGGATGTCCGGCCTTGACTGCGCCATCTGCAGCAGCACCGGCCAGACGCGCTTGACCAGTCGGCGCGTCAGCCAGAACCGGATTTCCGCTGTCTTGTCGAAGAATACCCGCAGCATCAGGCGGTCTTCCTCGGCGTGGAATTCGACGGTGATGCGCTCGAGGTTCATGGCGACAATATAACGCGAACCGGCGGTCGAAAACAGGAAAAGCCCCGTCTGCGCGGCGGTCTGAATCGGTACATGGAAGCTCCGCTTGCGTTACAGCGCCCCGCGGCGCCACGGACCGGTGATTGCACAGGTCATGCCGCTGCCGATGCTGTAACCGCCCTGGATGTTGACGAACAGAATTTCCCCGTCCGGGCTGTAACAGGGGCCGGCAAACTCGCTGTCGCTGAAAATATTGACCGCGAATTCGAACGGCTCACCACTGCGGCCCATGCCGACCAGGCGATTGATGTTGGTGATCCCCGGGGCGAGCGGATGAGCGTCGCTGTCGCCGCTGGCGTCGTCCTCGCAGAACAGGATGCCGCCGCCAGGCGTCACACACAGGTTGTCCGGTGAATCCAGAACGCTGCTGTTCGGAGACTCGAACACCAGCACAAGCGTGCCAGCACCGGCGAAGCCGGGAACGAATTGCCACAGTTGGCCGCGTGCCGCGTTGCCACCGCTGGTGGAGACGAAATACATGGTGCCGCCGTCGCCGCGAAAAATGCCTTCAAGGCGGTTCCAGCGCGCGCCGCCCTTGGCGAAGCCCTGCGCGAAGCAACTGGTGGTGCCGGTAACGGGATCCGGATCGGGATTGTCGATGGTGACCCACTCAACCGGCAGTTCGGCACCCACAGTCTGGTTGGTGCTGGTGTCGTAGCCGAAAACACCGCGAATCCGGACCATTTGCAGCACGCCGCCGGCTGACAGATTCTGCGGATCGTTTGGCAGGAAGCGGTAGAAACCGCTGTCGCCGCCGGAATCTTCGGTCTGGTAAACGAGGCCGCTCTGGAGATCGGCAACGGCTGCCTCATGCACAAACCGGCCCATCGCGCTCAACGCCACCGCCGGTTCGGGTGTGTTAATGTGCGCGCGTACCAGGAAATTGTAGCCGTGCTTTTTCCCATAACCGTTGCCGGGGCCGCTGGTCGTCTCTTCCGAGGTAATCCAGCCGGCATCGTCATAGGCGCGCCCGCCGGAGCAATTCACCAGCGTGCCGTTGATGCTGATGAAGTCGCGAACGATGCGTCTTTGCGTGGGATCGTAGTCCACGGTTGTGCAGCCGCCGCTGGCCAGTGGGTCGTAACGCGTTGATGCCGGTCCTGCCACGCCGAAAGCGAAGTTGCCGGCGGCGTTGCGCAGCTCGTGATTGCGGATCAGGCGTGTCGTGCCATCGGGACCCTTGAACGCGCTCATGCCATCGTGGATCGCCGGCGTCGCGAAGCCATCGCTCATGGCATCCCCGGTCTTGCTGAAAGTCGTGTAGTGGAAGCCATCGGGCAGCGCCAGGATCCGGCCGCCGTTCTGGTCGGACACCGGCTTGAGTTCACCATAGCCTTTGCCCATTGGCCCCTTGCCCCTGCCGCGATCGTCGGGATTGCACTCCCTTGCATAAACGCTGTGCGCGGCGAGCGTTTGCAGCGTGGTGGCGGTGACGAGCCCCCCGGCAATCAGCGTCGAGTGCTTGATAAATCGGCGGCGGTCCATCTTGATGTTTGCATCTTCCATATGGCGTCCGGGATTGGCCGCCAAGAATTGAGTATTGAACCAAATTTCCCGACTTCGCGTGCGATGAGCCGCGCAGCGAAAGCTGAACCGGCCCGCAGTATTTGCCCGCTACTGCCAAGTCTCTATAATCCATCAGCCAAAGACAAACGTGATGCAATGTTCGACACGGCACTGATCGTCATCGGTCTGCAGCGCGACTACCTGGCGGACGGGAAATGTCCGCTGGCGGGTATCGAGCGAGCGGTCGAGCGGGCCTCGCAAATGATCGGTCTGTTCCGCAGCCAGGCGATGCCGGTGATTCACGTCCGGCACGTGGCAAGAGATTCGGCGGCGGGCTTCCTCCTCGAGGACACGCCGGGCATAGAAATCGATCCCCGTGTCGCGCCGGAAGGCGACGACATGCTGATCACCAAGAACTTCCCGAATGCGTTCCGCGAAACGACCCTCGCCCGCATCCTTCACGTGCTCGGCGCCAGGGAACTCTTCTTCTGCGGGGCAATGAGCAATCTGTGCGTGGATGCCACGGTCAGGGCGGCATTTGACATGAACTACCGCTGCACGGTAGTGGAGGACGCCTGCGCGGCCGGCGAACTCGCCTTCGGCGGCAATATCATTTCCTCTTCGCTGGTACATGGCGCCTTCATGGCCGCACTGGCGTCCGCCTATGGTGAAGTGGTGGATCTGAAGACCGTCTTCGCGAGACTGGCAAGTGGCTGATGCCCGATCCGTGAGTCCGGCAGATAAACCGCCGCGTCTGCTGCATTTCCGTGTCTCGCATTACAACGAGAAGGTGCGGTGGGCGCTCGATTTCAAGCGCTGGCCCCACCGACGAACGGCCCTTGTTCCGGGCTTTCACGTGCCCCTGGTCCGTTGGTTGAGCGGGCAGAATCAGCTCCCCGTTCTTGAAATCGATCGCCGAGTGCTGGCGGGCTCTAGTTACATCCTGGCGGAAATCGAGCGTTTGCGCCCCGATCCACCGCTTTACCCGGCGCGCTCGGCTGACCGCCAGCGCGCATTGGCGATCCAGGCCTTTTTCGACGAGCAAGTTGCACCCGATGTGCGCCGCCTTTTTTGGGCGGCGTACATCAACCACGCCGCAGCGTGCGCGCGCATGGCGACGGACGGATCTTCCGCCGGCACCCGTCTCGCCTGGCGTGCACTGTTTCCGTTGATGCGTCCACTGTTCCGCCGCAACATGGGCATGGATGCGCGACGGCTGAGCGAGGCGGAGCGGCGATTGAATTCGCATTTCGACCGGCTCGAGTCCGAAATCGGCCCAAGCGGCTATCTCGTCGGTGAGCGCTTCAGCGTTGCCGACCTGGCGGCTGCGGCGGTGATGACGGCGATCGTCCGCCCTCCGCAATTTCCCTACCCGTTGCCCGAGCCGTGGCCGCCGGAACTCGTGCAACTGAAAGGAAGCATCGCCGCTCGACGAGGATTTCGCTGGGTGCTGGATACCTATGCCCGCCACCGCGGGGTATCCAGCGAGACTCTCTCTCCGATAGCAGGCTGATGAAAGGGGTCAGCCAACAGACTTGACTCGCCACGCCAGTCGCAGGCAGACCAGCGTGCAGGTCACCGCAATCAATCCCGCCAGCCAGTAACGCGTCAACGCGCCGTTGGCAGCATGTCCGAGCAGCAGCCCCGAGGTCAGCGACGCTGCACCCAGAGCAAACTGTTGGATCGCCGAATTGAAGCTCATGAAGCTGCCGCGCAGTTGTGGCTGCGCCGCGCCTGTGACCAGTGCCATCGCCGGCACAAACCGTCCGGACACGAACACCATGAAAATGACCGACGCCGCGATTGCAACCCACACCGGTACCGGCGGCAGATTGGTGGTGATCAGCAGCGGCACGATGGAAATTGTGGCGATCAAGGTGAAGACTTCGCGCTTTCCATGCTTGTCCGCCAATTTGCCGATGAGGCGTGAGGTAAACACCGTGGCAAGCCCCCCGGAAAAATACAAATAAGGCAGATCGGTTTCCCTCAGGCCTACGTTGGCCACCATGTACGGGGCGATGAAGGGAACCACCGAGAACCCGCCGAAGAGCAGGATCGCGACGAGCGCAAGCGCGCGCCGGTGATTGGCATCGCCGAAAACCGCACGCACCTGCGCGAGCGGGTTGAGGCGCGCCGCGGAAACGTGGCCGCTCAGCGGCGGGATGAATTTCCATGCCGCTACCAGCACCAGCGCGGAAACGGCGGCGAGAAACAAGAACGGCGCGCGCCAGCTGAACTCGTTTGCCAGGATCAGGCCCAGCGGCACGCCGGCCACCGCCGCAATCGGGAACGCGATCATCAGCACGCCCATTGCCGCGCCGCGCCGGGAATCGGGAATGGTGTCGCCAATAATCGAAAACACGGCCGCTCCAGCCACGCCTCCGAATGCGCCGGTAATCGCGCGCGCGGCCAGCAGCCAGCCATAGCTCGGCGCCAGCGCGCACAACAGCGCGCACAACACGAATCCGCCATACAGGAACAGCAGTATTCTTCGGCGGTCGAAGCGGTCCATGTAGAACGCGCATAGCAGCGCTGCCGCGGCGGCCGCGAAGGTATAGGCAGACAACAGAAGGCCGAAGCGGCTCGCGTCGATCCCCCACAACCGCATCAGTTGCGGTCCGAGCGGCATCAGCACCATGAAGTCCAGTATGTGGGTGAACTGCACGGCCGCAAGAACGACCAGCAGCGCCACCTCACCCTGACCCTCTCCCCCAGAGGCGGAGAGGGTGAAAAAGCGCCGCAATGATGACGACATGCTATGAAACTTGGTTTTTGACCCCGTCTACGCCCGGCTGCGCTGGCGGAGGGCGGGAGTGAGGCTGGTCGCCTTTCAGGCGGCGCAGGGCGGCGAGCCAGAGGATGGCTGCGGCGGTGAGGACCAACAGGGGCAGCGCGCTGTAATTGAGCGTGCTCCAGCCGTGCCTGTAGAGGATGGCCCCGGAACTCAGCGAAGTTGTGCCCATGGTGGCGTAGATCAACAGGTCGTTGATGCCCTGGGTCTTGGCTTTCTCGGCCGGCGCGTAGCACTCGGTCAGCAGCGTGGTGCCGCCGACGAACAGGAAGTTCCATGCAATACCCACCAGCACCATCGAGGTCCAGAAGGCGGCAACCGATATGTTCGACACTGCCACCGCGACCGCGCCGAACATGAGCATGACGCCGAGGAACATGATCGGCAACACGCCAGCGCGCGCGATCAGCCGGCCGGTCACGAATGCCGGTGCGAACATGGCGATGATGTGCCACTCAATCACCAGCACAGCGGCATTGTAGGGATGCGCGCACATCTGCATTGCCAGCGGCGCCGCGGCCATCAGCAGGTTCATCACGCCATAGGCGGCGAGGCTGCCGAGCAGCGCGACGATGAATGCCGGCTGGCGCATGATCGAGGCAAGGGGGCGCGTGGAACCGTGCCGCTCCTCGTGCGACGGCATCGGCAAATCCAGCCGCAGCAGGATCAGGATCGCCACAAGGGCCAGCACGATCAGCGACAGGAACGATCCGAGAAAGGCGACATCCAGCAGATTCCTGGTGAGTTTACTGCTCTCGGGACCGAGAACGCCGCCAACGATGCCCCCGGCGAGCACCAGTGAAATCGCCTTGCTGCGGAAATGCGGGCTCGTGGCGTCCGCCGCGGCGAAGCGGTAGAAGCCGCCGGAGCCGGTATACACGCCCGAAACCAGCGCCGCCGCGCACAACAGCCCGAAACTGTGCAGGGCCATGGCTGCGGTGGCCAGCGCCCCGCCCGCCATTCCGAACATGCCGCCCAGGATGAACCCGGCGCGGCGCCCGTAGCGCTTCATCAGCAGTGACACCGGCAGAGTCGCCAACCCGCCGCCGATGATGTAAGCGGTAGCAGGCGCCGTGACCCACAGCTTGTTGCGGGCAAGCGTGTCCGCGGCCAGCGTGCCGATGGAGATCATCATGATGTTGTTAGTGATCAGCAACGCCTGGCACGCCGCCAGTGCGATCACGTTTTTCCTGCTTGTGTCCATGCGCAAAGTGTGGCTACCCGGTCCGGACATCGGCCCTTTGGAACCCGTAGGCTCTCAAGGCGGCAAATCGCGCGATCCGTGGCAGCGTGCGCCGGGAACCTGCCGGGGGCGGGCACATCAATAGTAGGAATAGGGTTTCCTGGGAACCGCGGCGGCTTCCAGCGCCGCGTTTTCCTTGTGATCCTGCGGCCGGTCCCACCAAGTGGCGCGGGCCTTCTCCTGTTTAGCGACCACCTCGGGGTTCCTGGCAAGAAATTCGCGGATGAAGCGGGTGACGTCCGATTCGTAGCCCCTCATACTGCTTTCCGTTTCGTTGATCGAGCCGCAATTGTAATGTCTGCCGGACACAGATCCCACGGATTTCGGCCGGCGGCTGTTCTTCGGCCGGTTCATCGCAGGAGCGTTCAAATGTCCCGAAGCCCTATTCGCGTGCCACCCGTAGCCCGGCGCGTACCCCAGGTCACGGTCGTGCACGGCGAGCGCCGCGTGGACGACTATCACTGGCTGCGCAATAAAGCCAGCCCTGGGGTACGCGCCTGCCTGCGTGCCGAGAACGCCTACACCGCGGCGATGATGAAGCCCTCGAAGGGCCTGCAGACGAAGCTCTACAAGGAGATGGTGGCGCGGATCAAGGAAACCGATGCCGAGGTCCCCTACCGGGAGGGCAGCTTTTACTATTACTCACGCACCGAGAAGGGCAAGCAGTACCGTATCTTATGCCGCAGGCACGGCAGTCCGGACGCGTGCGAGAACGTAATCCTCGATATCAACCAGCTGGCGAAGGGCCATAAGTTCTACGCCGTGGGAGCGGTCGAAATCAGCCCCGACGGCAACCTGCTTGCCTATTCGTCGGATACCAGCGGCTTTCGCGAGTACACGCTGCATCTGAAAAACCTGCGCAACGGCAAGATTCTTTCCGACCGCATCGAGAAAGTGCGCTCGGTCGCCTGGGCCAGTGACGACCGCACGCTGTTCTACGTACGCGAAGACCACACCAAGCGCGCCTACCGCCTTTGCCGCCACCTAGTGGGGAGCAAGGATGACCAGCTCATTTACGAGGAGGCCGACGCGCGTTTCTCGATTTCGGTGGCGCGCTCGCGCAGCCGCGCGTTCCTGTTTTTGACTTCCCACAGCGCCACCACCTCCGAAGTGCGCTTTCTCCCGGCCGATGCGCCCGCGGCCACCTGGAAACTGGTGGCGGCCCGGCGGCCGGAGCACGAATACTATTTGGACCATGGCCAGGGATTGTTTTACATCGTCACCAACGACAAGGGGCGCAACTTCCGCCTGGTCACCGCACCCGTGGAGGATCCCTCTCCCGGCAACTGGAAGGAGAAAGTCCCGCACCGCGCGGGTGTCATGCTCGAAGGCGTGGATGTATTCGCCCGGCATCTGGTCGCGCACGAACGCGCCGGCGGCTTCCCCAGGCTGCGCGTGATACGCCTCGCGGACGGCGAGACCCATGAGATCGCCATGCCCGAGCCGGTTTACTCGGTCGGCGCCGGGGCCAATTTCGAGTTCGACACCGATGTATTCCGTCTTCATTACAGTTCTTACGTCACGCCCGATACGGAGTACGACTACCACCTCGACCGCCGCGAGCGCAAAATGCTCAAGCAACGCGAAGTGCGCGGCTATGAGCCGGCGAAATATCGCTCAGAGTTGCATTACGCGTTCGCCCCTGACGGCGAGCAAGTGCCGCTTTCCCTGGTGTATCGCATCGACCGGCGCGCCAACGCCGCACAGCCGCTGCTGCTCCACGGGTACGGCGCCTACGGCTATGCACTGGACGTAGACTTCAGTTCGGCGCGCCTGTCGCTGCTCGATCGCGGCGTGATTTATGCGGTCGCGCACGTGCGCGGCGGAGGGGAAATGGGCAAGCGCTGGCACGACCAGGGGCGGATGCTCAACAAGAAGAACACCTTCAGCGATTTCATCGCCTGCGCCGAGCACCTGAGTCGCGAGCACTACACCGATCCGCGCAAGCTGGTGATCCAGGGAGGCAGCGCCGGCGGCTTGCTGATGGGTGCCGTGACTAACCTGCGCCCTGAACTATTTCGTGCGGTGGTGGCCGACGTGCCGTTCGTCGATGTCATCAACACCATGCTCGACGATCGGTTGCCGCTTACCACCGGCGAATTCGAGGAGTGGGGCAATCCGCAGGACAAGGTTTACTACAACTATATGAAGTCGTACTCACCCTACGACAACCTCGCAGCGAAGGATTATCCGGCGATGCTGGTCGAGACCTCGCTCAACGACAGCCAGGTGATGTACTGGGAACCGGCCAAGTACGTGGCCCGGCTGCGTCGGCTCAAGACCGACCACAATCCGTTGCTGCTGCGCATCAACATGGACGCCGGCCACGGCGGAGCCTCGGGCAGGTACGAGTTCCTCAGGGAAATTGCTTTCACGTACGCCTTTGTTCTCGGTGTGCAGGGCATTTCCCGCTAGCGTTCGGCGTGGCGGTTGACAGCGGACAAGCGGCGTTTCATAGTAGTCGTTGCTTCACGCGGTGCATTGATCATAAGAATTCGATAACAGGGGGGAAACACCATGAACCGGAAATTACTGTTTCTATCGATGGCGGTCGCCTGGCTGTTTGCGGGCGCCGCAATCGCCGATACCACCGACGTCAAAACGCAGTCCCGGATGCTCGTGAAAAAGATGGGCGTCCATTGCGTGGACGACGCTAACTGCTTCAACCGCTTCCACCCGGCGATCAAGTCCGTGCTGACCGCCAAGACCGGCCAGTTGATAACCTTCGAGACGCGCGATGCGCTGGACTCCGATCTCAATGTCAACTCGCTGCCGAAGGATCTCGGCGCCGTCGACCTGAACCTGGTTCATCCGTTGACCGGCCCGGTGCAAATCGAGGGCGCCAGGCGTGGCGATGTGCTCGCCGTGACGCTGATCGACATCGAACCGGACGAATATGGTTACACCACCGTGGTGCCGGGATTCGGCTTCCTGCGCGATCGCTTCACCGACGCCTACATCGCCAACTGGAAGTTGAACCGCATGGAAGCGGTATCCGACCAGCTCCCCGGGGTGCGCGTCCCGTTCAACGGATTCATGGGTACCGTAGGCGTGCTGCCGGGTTTCCCGGAAGTGGACGCCTGGGAGGCGCGCGAGACGCAACTTGGCAAAGCCGGGGGTGTCGCGCTGCCGCCGCAGCCTACTGGTGCGCTGCCGACGGCCGTGTGCGGCCCCAACGGCAGCCACAAGGACAAGTGCCTGCGCACCATCCCTCCGCGCGAGAACGGCGGCAACATGGACATCAAGCAGATGGTGGTCGGCACCACGCTGCTGTTGCCTTGCTTTGTGGACGGTTGCGGCTTGTTTGTCGGTGACGTGCACTATGCCCAGGGTGACGGCGAAGTGGCCGGCACCGCGATCGAAATGGGCGCCAAGGTCACGGTCCGCACCGAGATCCGCAGGGGCATGGCGTCGCTGATGAAGGCGGGTCCGCATTTCGAAGGCGGCTCGCAGTTGAAGAAGCTGGAACCAGATCGCTTCTATGCAACGGTGGCCTATCCGATCAAGAAAGCCGGGGAGGTTCCGCCGCAGCTCAAGTACCTTAATGGCGACAAGATCGGGCCGCTGATCAATCTTTCCGAGGATCTGACCGTAGCCGCGCGGGGCTCGCTCAACGAGATGATCGACTGGTTGGCCAAGACCTACGGCTGGGCGCCCGTTCAGGCCTACGTGTATGCCAGCGTGGCTTGCGACCTTCGAATTGGCAATGTCGTGGACGTACCCAACTACGCCGTTTCAACGATCTGTCCGCTGGAGCATATTCGCAAGTAATGAAGGCGACCACCTCGTCCCCACCCACCTCACCCCGGCCCTCTTCCCCTCAGGGTGGAGAGGGAGCATGAAAGTCAAAATCAATCCCCGTCCGCGCAGCGCACCTTCTCCGCTCTGGGGAGAAGGCGGGG